>JAFNSO010000050.1 GCA_017384945.1 Ruminococcus sp.
AGAACCTCTTCGTTTATCAACAGCTCTTTTTCCTTTTCACTGTATTCTCTCATTCGTTTTTGTATATCTCTCAGTCTGCGGTTGTTTTCCTTGAATTGCTCGGTCGCCCTGTATTGCTCGGTTATGTCGACAGCGGTAGTCAGCGTCAAGGCTCGTCCGTCAAGCTCGAATTCGCTTTTGTCAAAAAGGATGATTTCTCCTGTGTCAAGGTTTATGGTTCTGTCGGGGTTGACCTTGCTCCAAAGCGTTTCGGCGTCTGAAAGCTCCTTTCCCGTCATACCGACGGAGTATTTGTTCATCTGCATATTCGCAAGGATAATTGTGTTGCTTTCGCTTACACAGATACCCGTCGGCAGGAGGTCGACCGCGTCCTTTATCGAGTCGGGAGAAAGGTTGTTTTTTCTGTAATCAATCAGATTTTTCAGGTTGATCGCTGTCATAACAGCGTAAATCAGCTCGATAATAACATAAACTACCCAAGGAATACCGAGCAAAGTGTCGGCAATATAAACAAAAACACCGCTTCTGTACATATCGGACGCGTCGAGCGCGTATTTACCGAAAAACACAAACAGGAATACCGTAAAGAAAAGAACAAGTGACAAAACGTGAAACAGCTTAATACCGATACGTCGTTTTTGAATGTGGACGGTTATGGTGATAAAGAGTTGAACAATAAAAATTATAAAGGCGGATAAACGGATCAAATCGCCGCCGACGTCTTTTATTATTTCACCTAACATCATATCCGCTCACCTCCGAAGCAAACTGTCAGCCTCAACTGACCGTCCTCGTAATCGGAGCTGACGGGCAAAGGCGTTTCGGGGAGGGATATGTCACGGGTGCTGTCGGTGAGCAGAGCGAGCCTGTCGTCCGAGAGAACGATAAGGATAAACGAGACTTTATCAAGCAGAGCTTCGGTTATAAGCTCAAAGCTGTCGTAAACTGCCATAGCCTTCTTATAATCCAAATCGTATTGCAAGGTCGCGTGAACGGTCGCGCTTATGTTTTTGTAAGCCAACATCCTTGCGCTTTCTTCCAAAGCCAGTTTGAGCTCGGTTCTGGAAACCTTGTTTTTTGTATTTTCAGTAAGAATGAAGTTGGTTCTGCGCTTTACATAAGCGTCGAGTATAAGTACTTCCGCCAAAGCCTCGTCGCCCACATTGCCCGATTCTATTTTGTCAAGCAGGGCAAATATCTTTTTTTGAGTGCCGTGGATTTCGGACATAGCTTTTTTATATATTTCACTTTGAGCCTTGAGCTTCGCTTCCTTTTCCTTTTGCTCGTTTTCCGCGGCGATAAGCTCGTTTTCGGCTTTCAGCGCCTCTCCTGTTTCGCGCAGCTCGTTGTTGAGCCTGTTGAGCGCTGTTTCCTCGGTCGTGTAGAAGATGTATCCCGATTGGATTTTGCTGCCGTTCAGTCTTGTGTTTTTGTCGAGGTATATCGGTGATAAAAGGGCTGAACGCATTTCGCTTTTCGATACGTTAAGCTCACTTGCGCTGTGATAAGCGGCGGCAAAGCCCCTGTCGGTTATAACGGCGGGCAAAGCGAGACTCTCAAAAATCCCTATGTAGTTCTCGTTGTACGGAATGAGCCTGTTGCGTATGCATATCTCAAACAACGCGATAGTTGAAAAAATACAGATTTCGGGCATCATATAGGGCTTCTGAACGGAATTCATTTCAAGAAGAAGGTTTGCGATAAGCAAAAGAATAAAAACGGAGATTACAACAAACGGCTCGGCGGCTTTTCGGCGGTTAATGAGCCGTCGGTTTGTAATTACAAGAAGAACGACCCCGAAAACAAACAGAGAGATTATCCACGCGTAAACAGAGTAGAACAGCGCTCCGTAACCGTAGGTCCCCGTTTTAACCATAAACTCAGAAAGATTTACCTTTGGCTTATACATCAAAAAATGAAAATCGTTGAATAATACCAAAACGCCCAGAACAGCCGAAACGGTTATTATTGCGGGCTCCGCCTTTGAGCCGCGTTTAAAAAGACGCAGGCTCGTTACAAAAAACAGCGCCGCTATCATAATAAGCGATATATAATAGCCGTATATGGAGTATCTGATTATTGTTTTTGAAAACACGATTCGGTATGAAATCACTCTGAACACGAAAAACAGTATCATAAACACAGCCGCCGAGAGAATATACCGCTTGGCGCGGGTCGGCAGAAGTCTTTTGTTTACGGAATACGCCCAGATGAAAATGAGCGAAAGATAAATAGTCGTATTCAGCGAAAACAACAGCGTGTTAAGCAGAGAAAAGTATATTCCCTCAAACATATGGATAACGCCGCAGAGCGCGATCGCCGCGGCGTACATTATGGTATAAAATGTGCGTTTTCTTATTTTGCGCTTCATAACAGCCTCGTAAATTTGTTTATCTTATAGAAAATTCTATCATAATAAAGGCTGTTTTTCAACAGTTGTGTCTAAAATTCAACCAAATGGGGGATATAAATTGAATAGATTATATGATATTATATACTATGTATAGGTATTATTACCGCAGATTTCATAAGCAAGGAGGAAAAATTATGAAAAAACTAAAAGCCGCGCTCGGCATTACGCTCGCACTCGTAATGCTTTTCAGCGCGGTTCAGGTTTCGACGGTATCAGTCTCGGCAAAAACGCCCGAGGACAATCCCTCGTCGGGGTACGATATGACTATCGACTTCAACTACAAGGACAAATATTCGTCCCCCGAACAGGCTATGGCGGGATATACCGACGAACAATTTGAGCCTATGAGCGCACTGTACTCAAATTATAAAACGAAGCAGTACAGGTGGGTTCAGATCCAGGACAACGTGCTCAGCTACAAGAAAAACGGCGACGCTCTGCGCAAGGCGCTCGAGGAAGACGCCGACGGCACGGGCTATGTTATGCTCAAAAACGACCAGAAGCTCACGCTGACTAAGCAGGTATGGCAGCCGATCGAGATCACGCGCGACACGGTTCTCGACCTCAACGGCTACGCCTTGGAGCTTCACGACAATTACAATGTCAAGGGTACAAAGCAGCGCGCCGACGAAAGCTCGCATTCGAGCTATATGTTTGATATTTCAAACAGAGCGACGCTGACGATCATCGACTCAAGCGCCATCCGCGGCGAGGGCGACGACAACAAGGGTACAGGCTCCGTCTTTATCGACGGCAGGATGATCGACCCGTATAAGAACAAATACGACTGGTATACCCACCGCGATATTTTCCACGTTAACGACGGTAATCTTGTTATTTACGGCGGAAGCTATCAGGCGGGCAGAAGTAAGGTAGAGAAGAAAAAGAATTTTTCATGGGACAAGCTTAAAACCGCAATCGGCAGCGCCGTAACGCTCGGACTCGCTATCTACGAGTACAGTACGGGCATAGGCGAGGCGGAAGCGGCTTTAAAGGACGTTCAGGCGGGCTTTGACACGGCTCTTAAGGCTGTCGAGGAGGGCAAGGCTGACGATGACGATCCCAAGTCGAGCGCCGGCGGAGCCAAAGACCTCACCACCGAAAATCAGAAAAAGGGAAACGACGACGAGGTCGCCAAGGAGCAGAAGGTGAATATCCCCACCAAGGACGTAAAGGCTCCGGCGTCCAAGACGGATGAAAAGGACTCCAAGGGACGCAACGAAACCGTCGACGAAAAGAGCAAGCGCCGCGACGACGAAAACGAAAAGGACGGCAAGGCTAAGGAGGGCGAAAACAAAGCCAATTCCGACCAAGCCTCAAAAAACGATAAGAACACCAAGATTTATCAGGCTGAAAAGGCGGTCGGCAACGCTGCTCTCAATCCCGATAAAATCGGCGAAATGGTCAACAGCGCGTTCGACCTTACCGACGCGGTCGTCGGAATGTTCGGCAGCAAGGGCGCGATCGTGGAGACCGTTTGGGGAACCTGCGTAAAGGTGGGTTCACAGGGTACGTTCGTATCCTACGGCGGAAACTATATCGGCTACGGTTCCTCTCCGTATGAACGCAACGCCGTTGTGGAGGTTGCGCGTCCTAAGAACTCAACAAAGGGCGGCAAGGCTTATATCTACGACGGAACCTTTGAGGGCAAGGCGGGAGCCAATACCTTTAATCTCGTAAGAACGCGTTCCTTCAACTGGAAGGACACGCCCAACGGAAAAACCTCCGGAAATAAAGACATTGATTTTCTTTCAAGAAGCTTTTTTAAAGACGAAAACGGCAAAACCAAAGAGTACGTATACGAAACAGGAATATGCAACGACGACGGTTTAGCGGATTCCGAAAATTATATGAAGACTCTCGAGGAGGACGAAAACGGAAACCCGTATGATACAAGCTGTATTCAGGTTCGCGGCGGTACCTTCCGCAATTACTACGAACACTTAAACGTAGGAGCGAGATTAAGAACCGCCGGCACAGACGAGAATTTCGAGGCGTACGCGGGAACCTCGGGTACCGTTCACCTCGGAATAGGCTCTTTCAATGAGAATTTTATCCGCGACGGACGTATCCAGATCATCGACACCTACGGCGACGGAGCTTTGGTGCTTATGGACGCCAAGGACAAGGCGGACGAAAATGTTTATCATTACCGTCTCTACTGCGGCGACACCGAGCTTCGCTGCAAGCGTTATCTCAGGGTTTATCCGACTCAGGCTGAGTCGAACTCCTCGCACTCCTTCAAACTCACTACCCAGTACCGCAACCAGAACACCCACTCAACGGGAAGCGCGGCGCAGGGCCTTATCACGACCGACAAAAACGGCAACGTGGTCACCGAGGTTATGGAAAACGAGGATAAGCTCGACGACGTTGAGAACAGCGGCGCTTTCAGTCAGCGTGAAATGTTCTTCTACTATCCGATCGGTATTTCGAACAGCCATAACTATTACGTCGTTCCCAACCTCAACGACGGAACCGACGTCAAGGGCGAGCGCCTCGGCGCTTCCTCCGCGTGGTACTACAACACGCCGACCGATTATTACGGACATCCCATTGATTCCTTCGTTTTCAGGGACGAGGTTATTTATTCAACAATATCGGATACTATCAGTGGTTCAAAAAGAGAGAACGAGAAAAGCTTTGAGGAATATAAGCAGAAGATAGCTGACGGTGTATTTACAGGACCGTCGTACACATACGGTATGCACTCCTACAACTATCTCTCCAACTTCAAGTGGTTCAAATACCGCGTTTACCGCGTCGATCCGCTCACACGTGAAAACATAAGCGAGTCGGATACCTACGGAGAAGACAAGCCGCTCAAGGAAGCAGTTTACGGCGCGAGCACCGACAGCCTGCGCTGCAAGCTGCCTCTCGACGAGCTCGGCATAAACTATAAGCCCGGTGAAATCTACCGTATCGTATTCGACGTTGACGAGTATGTGGGCTATGACTACAATGATACTCTGCATAAGCACACCTCCAACCTCGACACAGCCAAGCTCGAGTGCTCGATGCTCTTTATGTGCTACGACGGTAAGGAGGAAATAACCGACAAGGGCAATAATTACTTTGATGAGGATTACACTCCCTTGCAGTGGGACAAGGCTCCCGAGGGCGGAAAAACCGCTTCCGTCCGTCTTGTAAACGGTAAAACGGGTCAGGTCGACTGCAACGGCGACAACATCTTCGACGTATACTACCAGTGGTATCAGGTCGAGGACGACGGCACCGAAAAAATGATCGCGGGCACCGACAACATCTTTACGGGCGATATTATAAACGGCAAGGCAAATCCCGATAAGTGGGCGACAAAGGATCACCACCTTATCCAGCACTTCAAGGCTAAGGGAACCTACTACAACAGCGCCTACATCAACGACTCCGAATCCGACGGCTACACCTATGTCAACACCGTAAAACCCGGTACCGACACAACGGGCTTTTTGGATACGGGTCTGCCGCGCGACAGAGCAAAGTGGACGGAGCAAATGCTCCATATGTACACCCAAGAGGACAGAACAAAGTCCGACTATACAAAGGACGGCTCCTCAAAGCTCTACCTCGCGAACAACAAGCCCTTCCAATACAACACCGATTCCTGCTACATCCCCGAAAGCGCCAAGGGCAAGCGTATTTACTGCAAGGTGATCTGCGTCAACACCTTCTGGCAGAAGAACTACGCCCACGTTCAGGTTTTCAGAACCCATACGGAAAGGGTGAGCAAGGATATCGAGGCGAAGGTCTCCCTGAGCATAGACGGCGAAAGCAACTATATAAGCAAGGACGGAAAGGGCACCTTCTCTCTCAGCGGTCTCAGAGGACTCCAGAACGGCGAGTATATCTCGGAGATCGGCTATCACTACAACACAAATACCGGCGTCGATAAGGACTATAAAAATATCGAGGTCTATAACGACGACGAGCTCAAGAACTACACCGCCGTATTCCCCGACCGGTTCACGGACAAAAAATCACTCGACGATATAAAGAACACCGCCGACGGCGCACAGATAATGTCCGTTGTTGTAAGAACAAACAAGGGAAGAAGCAAGGAATTTGTTCTTCCGTTTGTATACGGCTTGGATCACCAGATCGGCGACGTCGGCTGGAGCTATAACGAAAGCACAAAGGTAATTACCTTCTACGGCGACGGTACGGGAAAAATGCCCGATTTTGAAAGCGGAGAAAAAACTCCGTGGCACCACCTCTTCGCTCAGGAGCCCGTTGAGAAAATAGTTATCAAAAAGGGCGTTACCTACATAGGCGATTACGCCTTTGAGGGAAGAAAAGAGCTCAAATATATCGAGTTTGAAGAAGGCTCAAAGCTCAGCGGAATCGGCGACAGGGCGTTCGAGGGAACCGACATACAGGGCGATCTGGTCCTGCCCGATAAGGTGACGAAGATCGGCGCGTCAGCCTTTGCCTCAAATAAGAATTTACAATACTTCAAGGCGTACTACTTAAAGGAAATCCCCGACAGAGCGTTCTCAGGGTGCTCCTCTCTCGAAACCCTGAACTGCTACAGCCTTACCGAAATAGGCTTCAACGCGTTCTATGATTGCGAAAAGCTCAAGGATGTGAGCAACACAAGCAAGGTCGAAGGCTTCGGCGGCGAGTGCTTCAGGGGTTGTAAGTCTCTTACAGAAATCAGCTTTGCCGCCGCGAAGGATATAGGCTACAGTGCGTTCAAGGGCGTTCCTCTAAAGATAGTAGCGGGTAATAATTTTGAGTTCATCGGCGAAAATGCCTTTGATCCCGACTCGGGTATTCTGATGATGACCTCAAACAAAAACAACGCCCTGCTCACCTACGCGAACAAAAACGGACTAAGCGGCAAAGAGTACGACGACGGAGAGCTCTACTGGTACTTTGACGCGCAAAATTCGGAGCTGACTATTTCGGGCGAGTCAACAGGCAACTACAAGGCTATGGATGAAGTCCCGTGGAACAACAAGTTCGGAGCGGCTGAATATATCAACAACGTCGTTATCGAGGACGGCGTATCCGAAATCGGCGACTGGGCGCTTTCGATGCTCGGAATCGAGAAAATAACGATCCCCGACACGGTAAAGCGTATCGGAGAGAAGGCCTTCGCCCTCAGCGCCGTCAAGGAGCTAAACCTCGGACAGGTTGAGGAAATTGATAAAAACGCTTTCGCCTTCTGCGTCAATCTCAATAACGAGCTTATTATTCCGAAATCCTGCGAGAAAATCGGCGAAACCGCGTTTGGCTTTGCTCCTCTGAAAAATATTACCGTTCTTAATCCCGCGTGCAGATTCGGAGCATTGGTATTCACGAAAACAACCGAGGAACAGAAGCTTTCGGGCTACGAGGCTTCAACGCTACAGCGCTACGCCGAGGACAACGGCTTTGAGTTTGCCAAAATCAATCCCTATCCCGAGCTCAGCGTGACAAACGCCGTCGCCGGAGGAGAGAGCGAGGTCAAGCTTGACGTGCTGATAAGCAACAACCCCGGTATAACTACTCTCGGAGCTACGCTTGAATACGGCGATGACCTTACTCTCGTAAACGCCGAATTCAACAAGCTGTTCTCGTCAAAGGCTTCGGGCAACGAAATCGAAAAGGGCAAGTACAGGATCCAGTGGAATTCAACCTCGAGCGAGGACGAAACCGCAAACGGCGTTATCGCTACTCTGACCTTCAAGGTCGCAAAGAACGCCGCAGCCTACAACTCGATAAAGATTTCCTACGACCCCGACGATGTAATCAATCAGGAACTCAACCCCGTCAATTTCACCCTTACAAACGGCTTTATCAAAGTCAAAGACCTTAAACATGGCGACGTCAACAACGACGACAAGGTCAATATGAAGGACGTAACTATCCTGCAAAAATACCTCAATTTCTATGAGGTAAGCGTAAATCCCTTCTCCTCCGACGTTGACGCCGACGGTAAAATAACCATGAAGGACGTTGTTCTGATTCAAAAATACCTCAACGGAATGGAGGTAATCCTAAAATGAAAAAACTGATTTGCGTAATTTTAAGCGTATGTATGCTGTGCTCGGTGTGGAGCATTTCGGCTTACGCCGCCGACGCTCCCGCCTTTGAGCTCTCCGACGCTCAGGGAGACAGAGGCGATACCCTTAACGTAAAGCTCTATGTACGAAACAACCCGGGCGTTACGGCTCTCAGGGTCACTATCGCTTATTCGACCGACGACCTCGAGCTTGTAGGCGTCAAGGACGGCGGTCTCTTCGACAGCGCGATCTCGAAAAGCGAGCTCGACAAGACCCCCGCGGTTATTTCGTGGTTCGCGGCGGACTCAAAGGACAAGACCGAAAGCGGCCTGCTCGCCACGCTTACCTTTGAGGTCAAAGAAAAAGCGAAGAATTCCTTTGTGGCTTTGTCGTATGACGAGGACGATGTTATAAACGAAGGTATGAAAAACGTAAGCTTTGAGACAAACAAGGCGATGATTACCGTTTACGACGCTCCCGAGGAAACGACCGAGCCCGACTCGACCGAAGCGCAGACTGCGACCGCGCCCTCAGAGCAGGAGACGACCTCGCCCGAGACCAAGGCGACGGACTCCTCCGACGCGGCGCAGACAACAGCCCCGCAGACCTCCCCGAGCGAAACTCAATCCTCCCCGAAGGCGTACAAAACACTCTGCTACATCCCGACCGCCGAGCAGGAGTCGAGCGGCTGTAATTACAAGCTCACAATCAAGGACAGGGACGGCGTTTTCCATGAGTACGAGATGACTCCCTCCGCCGTAAAGCAGAACGGACTTACCGTGTACACGGCCTCGGTTCCCGCTGACGAGTATGAGCCCGAGTCGGTCGTTTATCAGGTTTATTCGGGCGAAACATGGCTCGGTCAGGTTACAAAGACCGTCTCGAGTCTTGACGAGTTGAACGGGGTCGCGGTCGGCTTTGACGGAACCGAAACAAAGCTCACCGAGCTGCCAACAAATCCGACTGATGAACCCGCAAATCCGACGGTTGAGCCCACAAATCCGACGGTTGAGCCTACGGAGCCCGCGACATCCAATCCCTCCGCGGTCAAAAAGTCGAACCCGATCAAGGTGACCGTCAAGAAAAAGACCGTCAGCGTAAGGAAGCTCAAAAAGAAGGCTCAGAAGGTCAAGCCACTCACAATCAAGAACGCGAAGGGAAAGGTAAGCTGTACTCTCAAAAGCGTTCCCAAGAAGCTCAAAAAGCTTACGAAAGTCAATTCAAAAGGCGTTATCACAATCAAAAGGTGGAAAAAAGCCAAGAAGGGCACATACAAAATCAAAGTCAAAATTTCCGCCAAGGGTAACGCGAATTATAAGTCCAAGACAATCACCAAAACGGTGAAAATCAAGATCAAATAATCATTCAGCGGAGGCGGGCAACCGTCTCCGCAGTTTTACATTTATACTGTAAAAAGAGAAAAATATTCACAAATCAAAATTTTTTAAAATTTTTTGTCACAAATCACTTCTTTTGCGGGTTATATATATGTAAGGAAATCGCCATTAAGGAGGAAATACAATGAAAAAACTGATTTCAATACTGCTTTCCGCCATTATCACGGCAGGAATTTTCGCCGCTGTGCCGTCAGGCGCAGTCGCGGCAAAATGGAACGTAAGGCTCAAGAAAAGCTCGGCAACGCTTAAAATAACCGAGAAAAAAGGCAAGCCTGTTTACGGAACTACAAAAATCAAGCTTGTCAAAGCCAAGGGCGTAAAAATTACCAAAAAGAGCTTCAAAAGCTCAGACAAAAAGACCGCGACAGTCACAAAGAGCGGCAAGGTCACCGCGAAAAAGGCGGGCAAGGCTAAAATCACCGTCACGGTAAAATACACATTAAAAAATAAAAAGTCATCAAAAAAGGTAAAAAAGAACTCTTACTCAAAGAAACTCATCTTCAATGTAACTGTTCAGGACGTTAGAACAAAGAAGAACGTTGTTTTGACGCCTTCCGAGGCGACAGCACAGCCGACTGAAACCGCGTCGGAAGCGATAACGGAAACAATTACCGAAGCGCCGACCGCTGAACAGACCGCTGCTCCGACAGAAGAAACGACAGCCGAGCCTACAGAAGCTCCGACAGAGGAAACGACCGCGGAGCCTACAGAAGCACCGACAGAGGAAACGACTGCCGAGTCTACAGAAGCGCCGACAGAGGAAACGACAGCCGAGCCTACAGAGGCTCCGACAGAGGAAACGACTGCCGAGCCCACAGCAGCTGCAACAGAGGAAACGACAGCCGAACCGACGGAAGCTCCTACCGAGGAAACAACTGCGGAAGAGACAACCGAGCCTACAGAGGCTCCGACAGAGGAAACAACTGCCGAGCCTACAGCAGCTCCGACAAAAGAAACGACAGCCGAGCCTACAGAAGAATACACCGAAGTCCCGGCGGCAGAACCTATGGAAGCTCCGACAGAAATGACAACCGTTCCCGATGAGAAACCGACAACGGAGCCCGAATACGATCCTCTCAAAAGGAAAGAATACAGCGGAGAATTTCTTGACAAGAATACCGCAACCTACATTGATGAACGTTTTTGGTTATATGACCTTGAGATTATTGAAATATATTCCGACTGCTTCATTGCAAGCGACGGTAGCTTTGATATAAAGGTAAACGGAAATTTCTTTGATTCGTGGGACGTATACGATGATGTAGATGTTTTATGCGATAACGTGTATTCCGACCGGGATTCAGGGAGGTTGGAAGGAGATGCAGTGGAAGTAAGGCTTTCGATGGGCAGCGGTTGTGATCTGGAGAACCCCTGCAAGCCCGTAATCTATCTCTATCCCGAGGAAGAGCTGAACGCAAGCGTTAAGCTTCTGCTGGACGGTATGTTCACCTGTACATATCCCGAGTATAACGACGGCTGGAACGTAACTGCCCGTCCCGACGGAACGCTCATAGATGAAAAGGGTATGGAGTATAACTATCTTTTCTGGGAAGGAAAGCTCAACACAAAGTACGATTTTTCAAAGGGCTTCTGCGTAAAGGGCAGCGACACAGCCGCCTTCCTTGACCAAGCGCTCGAAAAGACAGGTCTCAACAGGCGCGAGGCAAACGAGTTCATTACCTACTGGCTCCCGAAAATGCAGGATAACCCGTACAATATCATCTCCTTCCAGCAGGAAGCCTACACAAATCCGGCTCCGCTGTATGTTGACCCAAACCCCGATACTGTTATAAGAGTATTTATGGCGTGGTATCCGGTTAATGAGTACACCGAGCTGCCCGCTCAGGAGCTTACCGCTCCCGAGAGAAACGGCTTCACCGTTGTAGAATGGGGTGGAGCCCAAGCTGGCAGATAATACATATGTAAGGAAATAATCCAGGAGGAAATACAATGAAAAAACTGATCTCAATACTGCTTTCCGTCGTTATGGCGGCAGGTGTATTTACCGCTGTACCGTCAGGCGCGGCAGCGGCGGAAAAACCCGTAAGTCTCAAGAAAAGCTCGGCAACGCTTAAAATAATCGAGAAAAAAGGCAAGCCTGTTTACGGAACTACAAAAATCAAGCTTGCCAAAGCCAAGGGCGTAAAGATAACGAAAAAGAGCTTCAAAAGCTCAGACAAAAAGACCGCGACAGTCACAAAAGGCGGCAAGGTCACCGCGAAGAAGGCGGGCAAGGCTAAGATCACCGTTAAGGTAAGATACACCGTTACAAAGAAAAAGCCCGGCAAAAAGGCGAAAAAGATCTCGCGCTCAGCGACGCTCACCTTCAAGGTGACTGTTCAGGACGCGAGAGTCAAGAAGAACGTTGTTCAGGAGCCTTCCGAGGCGACAGCACAGCCGACTGAAACCGCGTCGGAAGCGATAACGGAAACAATTACCGAAGCTCCGACCGCAGAGCTGACAGAAGCGCCGACAGAGGAAACGACCGCGGAGCCTACAGAAGCGCCGACAGAGGAAACGACTGCCGAGTCTACAGAAGCGCCGACAGAGGAAACGACTGCCGAGCCTACAGAAGCGCCGACAGAGGAAACGACAGCCGAGCCTACAGAGGCTCCGACAGAGGAAACGACTGCCGAGCCCACAGCAGCTGCAACGGAGGAAACGACAGCCGAGCCGACGGAAGCTCCGACAGAGGAAACAACTGCGGAAGTGACAACCGAGCCGACGGAAGCTCCGACAGAGGAGAAAACCGCGGAAGTGACAACCGAGCCGACGGAAGCTCCTACAGAAGAAGCAACCGAGGAAACGACAACAGTTCCCGCGGAAGAGCCGACAATGGAGCCTGAGATTTTTCCGACAGAGGAGGAGCCTACAGAGCCCATAGAGCCCACAGAGCCCGTATATGAACCTATCAAAAGAGAAAAATACAGCGGCGATCTATTTGTTGACAAGAATACCGCTGCCAACATCGGCTACAAAACATTCGACTACGTTGAGATCGTTGACGTATACTCCGACTGCTTCTTTGCGGTTGATGAGTACAATAAATATATAAAGGTAAACGGAGAGCTTTCTTACGAGTGGTGCTTGGGAGACTTTGTAGCTGTTATATGCCAAAATGTGTATTTCGACAATGATCGCGGGCTCTATGAAGGCGATTTGGAGGAAGTGACATATTCTGAAATAGCGCCGCCCGTTTGCTATAAGCCCGTGATTTATCTCTATCCCGAGAAAGAACTGAACGCGAGCGTCAAGCTTATGCTCAACGGCGTGTTCACCTGCACATATCCCGAATATAACGACGGCTGGAACGTAACCGCCCGTCCCGACGGAACGCTCACGGACGAGAAGGGTATGGAGTACAACTATCTTTTCTGGGAAGCAAAGCTCAAAGCGGACTACGATTTCTCAAAGGGCTTCTGCGTAAAGGGCAGCGACACAGCGCCCTTCCTTGAGCAATCGCTCAAAAAGCTCGGTCTCAACAGGCGTGAGGCAAATGAGTTTATCACCTTCTGGCTTCAGAAAATGCAGAATAACCCCTACAATATAATCTCCTTCCAGCAGGAAGCCTACACGGACGCGGCAAAGCTGAACATCAATCCGAACCCCGATACTCTTATAAGAGTGTTTATGGCGTGGTATCCGGTTGACGAATACACCGAGCTGCCCGCTCAGGAGCTTACCGCTCCCGAAAGAAACGGCTTCACCGTTGTAGAATGGGGAGGAACTCAGGTCAGAAAATAATACATTAACGCCCACAGTATATGACGGTGTTAATCAAGCTTCAATAAAACTACAGCGGAGGCGGGCGACCGTCTCCGTTTTATTTCCCGATACTTGGAAACGCTGTTATTTGTATATAATAAATGCTTGAAAAAATCGGCTGTTTTTGATACGATAAAATAAAGAACAAAAATGCTTGAGGGTGAAGCTGTGATTAAGAAAATATCTTTGTTTCTGGCGATTTGTATTTGCTTTGGAGCTTTAAATCTGTCCGCGTTCGCGCAAAGCGGCGGAAAAAGCATACCGCTTATAGCTCACAGAGGGTTTTCGTCGGAATATCCCGAGAACACAATGGAGGCTTTTCTCGGGGCTGTAAAAAGCGGTTTTGACGGTTTTGAGTGCGACCTTTGGGAGGGCTCCGACGGAACTTTGATGATACATCACGATTCCTCCGTCAAAAGAACTCTCGGACTGGACAAAAACATCTGGGAGCTTAGCAACGAGGACAGGCTGAAATACCCTGTCATAAGCGGCAGTAATATTGATAAATACAATTATCCGATCTATATACCGACCCTGCAATCCGTCGTTAAGCTCGCTTCGTCCACGGGATGTGTTCTTGTTTTACATATAAAAAGCAAGTCGGGCTATAAGCTCTCTGACAACGGCGTGAAAAAAATACTTGATTTGTTAAAGGAAATCCGTGACAATACCTTTATCATAGGTCCCGTTGCGTCCTTAGAGCCGTTTTTAAACAAAGGAATACGGCTTTTGCGTACAACCTCTCCGTCAAATGAGGAGGATTTGGAGAATGTGATAAATTGGTGCAAGCTGAATAATGTTGATTCGGTTCTGTGTATAAAGATGGAAAATCTCAGCTGTCTTGGTTCTTATGAGGCTTTTGTCAATTATTTAAAGAGCTCAAAAATCAGATTTGCATTATACAGCGCGCAAATGGTAGATGATTATTATACCGTTCAGTCTATGGGAGCGCTGTTCGCGATTTCCGACTATAATCTGACGCAGGATATAGAGGTGACGACTGTCCCGAGCTCAACCGAACCTCAGACTGAGAGCGAGAGCACAGAGCCCGAAACAAGCGCTCAGCCCGTCACCGAAGCACAGACAGATTCGACCGAGCCCGAAACAAGCACTCAGCCCGTCACCGAAGCGCGGACAGATTCGACCGAGCCCGAAACGACAGAGCCATCAACAAGCGAGCCCGCCGAGCCTGTTTTGAATGTAAAATCACTCAGTCTTAATTGCGGCGAGAGCAGTGTTCTCAGAGTCAATTTCGGTCATGCTGTTCAATGGAAAAGCTCTTCTCCCAAGACCGCCGTTGTCAAAAACGGCAGGGTAACTGCTCTCGGAAAAGGAAAAGCAACCGTGTCGGCTGTTCTTGAGGACGGAAGCTGTCTCGAATGTGAGGTCAATGTGCCGACCTCTCCGACTCTGAAAATCAGAAAAAAGCCCTTTAAGCCAAAGAAGCTCTACACAATAAACAAGGGTGAAAAGCTTTCCGTGGTAATAACGGGAAAGGCTTACGGTCTTAACAACAAATACTACTCAACAAGCAAAAAAGTCGCTCGTGTTATTTCAAAGACAAACGCAAAACGAATAATAATCAAAGGCTGTAAAAGGGGAAGAGCGACCGTAAAAATCAAGGTGAACGAAACGGTGTTCAGGATTAAAGTTAAGGTCAGGTGAGAAGTCGTTTATGCTTTTGATATGCGATGCTTAAAACCGTTGGCAATTCCAAAACCAATGAAATAATCATTTAACTTATCGGCGGTTTTTCCGCCGATTTTTTTAGTTTTTGCACACCTTGTTGCCGCGAAACAACGCGCTAAAAGCAAAGCTCGTTACTCTTTAATTCCTCTTAAACGGAAAACAATATGAATCATACGCGTTTACGGTTTGAAACTTGAGCTTGATTGGTATATACTACAATGCAATAACTATAAGCGGTGATCATTTGAACGGAAAAAGAATTGTAAAAGTATTAACGGCGCTGTTTTTAATCGGCGCGGTGCTTGCGGCGTCGTCCTGCGGGTCAACGAAGGAAGTAAAGCCCTTAAAGCTTCCCTCGGAGAGTTATCTGATTGATAAGAATTCTATCGAGGAGCTTCATAATCTCGTTGACGGCAGCGGACTCGGAAACACAGAGGAGTTTATGAATTGGGCGGAGGATTTCTCGGTTACAACGGGTCAAAAACACAAAGCAGCTGATTAAAATGCTTTCGGTGCGCAGGGAGTACGCGGCAGAAGAGGGCGGCGAGCCAAGCGTGATTTGTCAAAATGACAAAGTGATAGGCAGAATATAAAACATATTTGGAATATATTCGATTGACAGCGGTTATTTTTACGATTATAATTAGAATGTGAATACAGACCTTCGGGTTTTTAAGGAGGAAATTCTATGAAAAAAGGTATTCTGTTCAAAAAAACAACATCTGCGGTTCTCGCCGCGCTCGTCGTTTTGACGACCGTCTTTTCGTTCGGCTTCTCGGCTGAGGCTAAGGCGAAGAAATACGTCAAGTCAATCAAGCTCTCCAAGAAGAGCTTGACTCTCACAGAGGGCAAAAAGGCTGACGTAAAGGTCACCGTCAAGGTTAAGGGCAAGGCAAGCAAAAAGTTCACCGTTAAGACAAGCGATAAAAAGGTTGCCACAGCCAAGGCTTCGGGCTCAAAGGTCAAGATTACCGCAAAAAAAGCGGGCAAGGCGACGATCACCGTCACCACAAAGGCAAAGAGCAAGAAGGGCAAGACTCTCAAGGCAAAGATAAAGGTTACCGTAAAGAAAAACGCCGAAACCGACGTTTTTGACGACACAAAGCATGTATATAAGGTAGGAAAGGATATAGCGGCAGGCGTATATACCGTTACTCAGGTCGGCAAATACAACGCGACCTACATCGTTTCACTGGACGCGGAGGGAGAAAACACTGTCGTTGTCGGGCTCTTTAAGGGAACTCAAAACATAAAGGTGCTTGACGGCGATTACCTCACCGTATCTCGCTGCACGATTTCCAAGGCAAAGAAAAATCCCGATGACAATAATAACTACTGCGAGGGAAGATACATCGTCGGAAAGGATATCCCCGCGGGCAAATACATCGCTTATCCGTTTGAGTCATCAAAGGGAACTCTCAGGACGACAAAGGACAATAATATTCGCGATATCGAAAGCATTATCGAAATCAAGCTTTTTGACGGTCAGACATATTTCAGCCTCAGGGACGGCGAGTACCTGAGCGTATCGGGCTGTGTGCTGCGCGATGTAAAGAACAAGTCAAAGTTCATCTTCAAGGAGGGACAGGCGCTCGGCGAGGGTCAGTATCTTGTCGGCGACGATATCCCCGCGGGCGTTTACACCCTGACTAAGACAGGCGAAACAAGCGCATACTACGCGTTATCTTCGGATGACTTTGGCGATGATATTATTACTAACGAGAATTTTGAAGGTCAGAAAAAAATCAAGGCAAGCGAAGGCGATTATCTTGAGCTAAAAGACTGCGAGGCGCGTCTGACCGAAGAAAAAGATGTTGAACCGAAGATCTACTACTCGGGCAGATACAAGGTCGGAGAGGAAATCCCCGCGGGCAAATACATAGCCTGCAACGACTCAAAAATGTTCAGCTTTTATGTGATTTATTCGGACGCCGACCGCAATGACAAAATCGTGGAGGGCAGATTCAATACTCAGAGCTATTTCGAGGTCAAGGACGGCGAATGGCTTGAGTTGATAGGTTGTGACGCGCGTGATGTGAAGTACAAGCAAAAGCCCGAGGCGGGACAGACTATCCGCGACGGACAGTTCCTCGTGGGCGACGACATTCCCGCGGGTGAGTACACCCTGACTCAGAACAGCTCTTCGTCGGCGTCATACGCGATAACCTCGGACGCGAACGGCGTGAACTACCTAAGCACGCCGCTGGATTTCTTCAAGGGACAGAAGACAATCACGGTCAAAGACGGCGAGTACCTGACCCTTTATGAATGCGAAACGGTTATCAAAAAATGACGAAAATCTGATACGAATTAACAGCGAGGTCGACCCGAATGCGGGTCGGCCTCGTTTTTGCGTTTTTTAACCGACGCAAAAAGCCTGTTTTACCGTTTGTTCTTTATTTGCTACCGTTTATTCCGAATCGCTTGACATAGCTTTTTCAGAATTGTATTATTGTGCTATATTTACATAAATTATGCAAAGAGGCGGCTTTTTTATGCAAAAAGTAAAAATATCGGATAACGCGATATTCGGAAGCTGCCCCCTGTTCGCGTGCCGACGCTGTCGTACAAAGTATGGTTGGGAGCATCAGGTGTGGTGTGAAATGAGCTGTGTTACCCGGCCGACCTGCGTAGACTGCCGATATTTCAGCAGTCAGGGCGGCGGGTGCGCGCACCCCGCGAAAAGAACAAGGAAGGAGGAATTGCCGTATGAAGAAGCTGAATGTGCGCTTTGAGCGAGATGAAAACGCGAATGACATCGACATAATCATCAGAGCAAGAGAGCAGGACGAGCAGATACGCGCCCTGATTGAAAGCCTGACGAAATTTGAAGCGGCAAAGCCCGAAACGCTCACCCTTCTCGACAGCGAAAACCGAGTGAGCATTGTCGAGGAAAAGGACATCGTGCTTGTGTCAGCCGACGGCAAGCGGACCAGCGTGACAACGACAAGCGGGATTTTCCGCGCGAAGCAGTCGCTTCAGGGTATCGAAAAGCTTTTGAGCCGTGATTTTCTGCGGGTTTCAAGGTTTGAGATAGTTAATCTGAAAATGGTCGTTAAATTTGATTTTACAATAGGAGGAACTCTTAGGATCGAGTTCAAAAACGGAATGGAAACGTGGGCTTCACGTCGGTATATTCCGCAAATCAGAGAGCGTCTTTCGGGAGAGGAGGGTTACTTATGCTAGCTAAAATTTTAAAATGCGCGGGCATCGGCTTTTTAATAGGCGCTGTCGTCGGCAATCTGATTGCCGTGTTGACCTCAACCTCTTCCTCAGAAGGCGTGAATATTACGTCACAACAATTAGTGGATATGGCTGGCGGGAGCCCGGCTGTTTCAATTCTCCTGCAAAGTCTGTTTTCAGGCTTATACGGCTCGCTGTGCTTTGTGGGGATTACGTTCTACGATATCGAGCGCTGGCCGCTTGCGCTCGCGACGGCTTTACATTGCGCGGTCATTGTGCTGACGTTTATTCCGATAGCGCTCTTGCTCGGCTGGTTTACAAGCATCGTAAGTCTGCTGATTATGTCGTGTATTCAGATTGTCGCTTTCTTTATCATATGGCTGATTTTGTATTTTTCATATAAAAAGCAGATAAAAGAGCTCAACGAGCTGATGAACAGGAATAAAGAGAAAAAATAAATCATTAAGGAGGAAATTATGAGGAAAAAACTTATTTAAAAAACTGACGGCTTTTCTGCTGATAACGCTCCTGATTTTATCATCAGCGCCGATAACCTCGCTTGCGGCGGAGGTTCAGCTGAACGGCAATTCCGTCAATATGCCCGTTTCGGGTACCGACACGCTCGACTTGAGCAAGAAGGACGCGGGCTTTACCTTCAAGGTCTACGACGACGGCGGCCAGGAAACAAATTACTCGGACTATTGCGACGGTTATCTGCAAATCACCGCGCCGACGAGTTGCCTTATCAGCGTCAGCGGCAGCGGCGAGACCGAATCCGCGTCATACGACTATCTGAAATTCTACGACGGCTCCACAGACAGAAGTTCCCCCCTCGGAGAAACCAAATACGGCGGCAGCTTCACGATTTCCGAGCCTTTGATTACAAGCGGCGAATACCTGACGATCTACTTCCATTCCGACAGCTCCATCAACAAATCGGGCTACGAGCTTAATATCTCGGTTATCGCGCAGTCCAAGGTGAACTATGTGTTCGGCGACGAAACAAAGGACGTGGCTGTGCAGAAGGATTCGACGATACGCCTTGCCGATTTCAGCGATTTGTTCAATTCCAATGACAAGGAATTTATAAGCTGGCAGAACTGCGAAAACACCTACAACGCGGGCGACGAGTTTAATGTAAGCGGCGACGTTACATTCACGGCGGTCACGAGGCTTATGCCGACGGTCACCTTCGACGGCAACGGCGCGACGGTCATCGGCTACAACGGAGTGACCTCCTACGGTCCCCTCCCGTTACCGACGGGCACGAAAGCTCCCTTGCCTCACGCAAATGTAATATTCCAATTCCCCGAAAACAAATACTTCGGCGGCTGGTCATACAACGACCGAACCTACTCAGCGAACGAGGAATTTACATTGACCGAAAATGTCACCTTCACGGCTGTCTGGCGTGACGCGAGCGCGTGGGAGCTCCTCGGCGAACAGCTTAACGCCGCGTCGGGCACAGACGTAGGCACGATCACGCTGACCGAGGATGTGACCGCCGCAGTCGGAAGCCTGCCGCTTACGGTTCCCGCGGGCGTTACGGCGACGATTGACCTCAACGGTCATACGCTCGACGGTACTCAGGCGGCGATCTACGGCGATATGCTCACGGTCTACGGTAATCTCACCGTTACCGATTCGAGCGCCGACAACGACGGCGAGCTCACGGGCGGCGGAGTTACAGCCTATGAGAGCGGCTCCTTTACCCCGAGCGGAGCTGTCGGCGCGTGCTTTGAGGCGACCCTAACTCAAAGCTATGTTGTTGAGGACAATTCCACTAACGTAAGTACTGAGAATAACTATTCCGTTTCCTACTACCCGACCTTTAAGGGCGCTATGACAGCCGCGGCTTATGACCACGACTACAAGAGCGATATAACGACCCTGCCGCAGGACGAAAGCTCCTACAGATTCTGGTACAACGATTCAAAGGTCGCCTTGCTCAAGGATGTTACGATTGCTCAGAGCGAACGGTCGAGACAAACTCCTACAACTCGATCTGGCTGGACCTTAACGGCCATACGCTTGATGTTCAGGGCGCTTTTAACGGCGGTTACGAGGGAACTCAGTATCAGGGCGGACAGTATATCCCGACATTCTACCCGACCAATATACAGATTGTAAGCACGACCGCGGGTACCTTCCGCAGCAGCGGCATGATCGGCGTCAACATAGAGCCGTGGACAGAGGACACCTACTACATCACGTGCGGTACGATCAGCGGCAACTTCTTCGCCGACGGCGGCGTATTCCACATCAGCGGCGGTCACTTCACGAATATGGTTATGTTTAACAACGGCAACGACGAAGCGAGCCTTGAAATAGATATTTCGGGCGACGCGGAACTTGAGCGTCTTGAGCATATGATTTACTCGAATGAAAACGCTCCGAAAATCCATATGGCAATCGGCGGAAACGCGCGTATCAAAGCCATGCTGTTTGAGATAATTGGCGGCGGCACAGTGACCGATACAGTGCTCACCGTAAACGGCGGCTACTTCGGCGTTGACCCGGGAACATGGCTCAACGAAGTGAACGGAGACAAAAACGTTGTTCAGATACAGGGCAAGGCGGAGCAGTACACGGCTCAGACCGACTGGACGGCTGACACAGCGAACTATACATGGCGCGTCAGGGGCGCTTCGGAGCTTATCGCCGAGACGTTCGAGCCCGACAGCGAGGACACAAACTTTGCTTTATTCAGGCTGCCCCAGGGAACGCTCTACGCGGGACTGAAAACCCTCGGCGTTCAGAGAAAGACCGATAACTCAAACGATATGAGGTTTGTAAGCGTTATTTCCTCCGACCTTCTCGCTTTAGCGGACGACTACGGCTATGTTTTCACCAAAACCTCAAAGTCGACTCAGACCGCGAAGGATAACGTCGGAAAGCTGACGGTCGATAACGGCCACAAGTACAGCTGTAAGGACACTCATAACACGATGACGGGCGCTTACGGCGACCCCGACGCGGCGTCAGGCTATAAATACGTCACCGCTGCTATAAACAACATCGGGGATGACGACGCGATTGTCGGACGCTTCTTCATCACAATAAACGGCACAACCTACTACGGCAGCTACACCGACTCACAGGGCGGTACATACAGCGGCTTTGCCGCAAGGCTCAGCGACTTACAATAGGAGGACGCTCATATGAAAAAATATCAAAATCCCGATTTAGAGGTAATCCGCTACAACGAAGATGACGTTCTGACCGATTCGGAGTTGACAAAAAACGGCGCCTATAACATAGAGATAAACAACCCGAACAGTATGAACAACGATAAAATTATCTGATTTTCAAAAAGCGACGGAGACGGTTTTATACCGTTTCCGTCTTTTTTTGTTTGAGGATATTAATAAAGTCAGCGACATAAAGTAACAAGTATCTTGACTGACTTCTATCAAAAAAATTAATATTATTGCCCAAATTCGCCGAAAATTAAAAAAATTTGAAAAATTTTTAAAAAAGATTATAATTTTAGGTATGAAAATCCTCGTTTGTTTCGTCTATATTTATAGAGTGAACTCAAAATAAGGAAAAACCGGTTATGAGACAAAGCAAAGAAAAGAAGTTTGAAAAAATTTACAGCGAATACAAGGACGCGGTGTTCGGAATCTGCGTAATGTATCTGAGAGATTTTCAACTTGCGGAGGACGCGGCTCAGGAGACGTTTATAAAGGTGCTCAAAAAGCTTTCAAGCCTGAAGAACGAGGAAAAGACAAAGGCTTGGATAACGGAAGTGACCATCAACGTCTGCCGCGACAGATTAAGGCACAAAAGCCGCCGCGAGATTCCCTCGGACAATGTTCCGCATAGCCTTGAAAGCGGAAACAACGACGTTGAGCTTAGCTTGGGCGACGCGATAGCGCGCCTGTCTCCAAAGCTCAGAGAGTGCGTGATTCTGTATTACTACCAGAATTTCAGCCAGATTGAGATCGCAAGGCTGTTGAAAATACCGCAGACCACGGTCGCTTATCGCCTGAAAGAAGCGAAAGCGCGGCTGAAAGAGCTTTTGAAGGAGGATTTACGATGACAGACCTCAGAGAATTGATTCAGAATGAATACAGCGGACTGACCCTTGATGTTCAGGCGGGTCAGATAATCTCGCAGTACAAAAAGGAACGCCGCAAAAAGACGGCGGCAATCACAAGCGCTGCTGTGTGCTGTCTTGTGGTTATCTCTATGCTCGCAAAGAGCAACCCGAAGGCGGTCGACGAGTTTATGAGCTCGACGGGCAGACTGTTTGAGAGTATGTTCTCAGGCGAGCCGCTCATCGGCGTGGAAATCACCGAGCCCGGGTCAAAGCCCGAACCGACCAAAGCTCGGGCTGTTGTTCCTCAAAACAGCTCGCAAAATAACCGACCAAATGAAAGCGGAACCGCTCAGAGCCCCCGCACCGAGCCGACCGACGCCGATACGGAGGAGCAGAACACAGCCCCCGAAGCTCAGCCCGCTCAGGCTCAGAACGCTCGGCAGGCTTTGACTCAGCCCCCGACGGTTCAGCCCACGGAGGATGAAACATCCGAGGTTGAGGAAACGACCGCTCAGAATATAAAGATAAAAACACCCCAAAGACCGACGACAAGGAGCACCCGTCCCGCAGGCGACAAAAGCCAGACTCCGCTCCGTCCGACAAGACCTTCCGCGACCGAAGCGCCGACCGTCACGGTGACAGAGCCCCGCGAGACCGAAAAGCCGACGCAGGCTCCGACAAAGCCCTCCGAGACCGAAAAGCCGACGCAGGCTCCGACAAAGCCCTCCGTGACCGAAAAGCCGACTAAGGCTTCGACAAAGCCCTTAGAGACCGAAATTCCGACCAAAACAGAGCTGAAAACCTCGGAGACAGCAAAAGCGACTGCCTCCGCGACTCAAAAAACCGAGATGACCTCTTCCACTGCAAAGCCCACGACCGCCCCGACCGAGACTGTGACAGAGAAAACAACCGAAAAACCGACCGAAAGGCAAACCGAAACCCTGACCGCTCCCGAGGAAACAACCGAGGCTACGGAGGCGTCGACAAAGCTCGAAACGGCAAAAATAAAATACATCCCGATTTCAGATACGGAAATTATAATCACAAGCTGTATTCCGACAAACAGCTCCCTTGTTATTCCCGAAACGGTAGACGGCTTCACCGTCCGTGAAATCGGCAGCAATATACTGGTAGGCTATAAAACCGTAAAAACCGTTTCGCTCCCCGACACGGTGACGGTAATAGGCGACAGGGCGTTCAAGGGACTTGATCAGCTTGAAAGCATTAATATTCCCGCAAGCGTAAAAGCTATCGGAGCGAGCGCCTTTGAAGGCTGTACGGGCATAGGCGCTATCGATCTGAACAGCGTCGAAAAAATCGGAGAGAGCGCGTTCAAAAACTGTGACGGACTTACGAGCGTAACGATCCCCGCGTCGGCGGCGACCGTCAACGACTCCGCCTTTGCCGAGTGCGACAAAATTAAATCCGTAACGATCAACTCGGATATTTCTCACGTTAACATTTTCTCCCACGGCAATCAGTTCAAAAACTGCGCGGCTCTGGAGGAAGTAACAATAGGCGACGGAGTAACCCGTATCGACACCTGCTGCTTCCTGAATTGTACCTCGCTGAAAAAGCTCGCTCTTCCCGATACGCTCAAAAACATTTACGAGTACGCGTTCAGCGGGTGTACCTCCCTCGAGGAGCTCAGCCTCCCCGACGGTCTCGAGAATATCGGCATATACGCTTTTTACGGATGCAGGAGAATACATACTCTCAGTCTCCCCGAGGGCTTAACGCGAATCGGAACAAAGGCGTTCAGCGGATGCACAACGCTGAGCGAGCTTACTCTTCCCGAGTCGCTGAAAACCGTCGAGAACGAGGCGTTCTATAACTGTACAAGTCTGAAGCTCGTGTCGGTTCCGAAGGATACCGAGAATTTGTATTCGATGTGCTTCGGCTATTACACAAACTCTAAGAAAAAGACCGTCAAGCTCAAAGGCTTTACAATCAAAGGCTACGAAAAGACCAAAGCCCAGACCTACGCGACGGAAAACGGCTTTGCCTTTGAGAGTCTCGGAGCTGTTCCCGAGCCAAAGCTCACCTTCCTCGAGCTCGAAAGCTACTTTACAATGCTCACCGAGGGTGAGACATATGAGATAAAATACACCGTCGAATATCCCGAGGGAGACACCGTGTTTGAGTCCCTCGACCCCGAAATCGCCTCTGTCGACGAAAACGGAATAATCACCGCGCTTGCCCACGGAACGGCGACGATCAACGTTACAAATAACGCGGTCACAAGACAGTTTATTGTGATTGTGAAATAAGGAGGATCAGGTTATGAAAATGATAAGAAAAGCGCTGGCGGTCATACTCGCCTGCTTAATGGTCGCGGGCTGTGTCCCCGTCGCTTTCGCGGCGGAGAAAAGCTTCGACGGCAAATTTACATACTCGCTCGACGGCAGCGAGATTACTCTGCTCAAATACATCGGCACAGACACCGACGTTGTGATTCCGAGCGAGATAGACGGCTTTCCCGTCCGTCGTATAGGCGAGGAATTTATGTCTCAAAACAATAACGTCAAATCGGTTTCTGTCCCCGATACCGTCTACACGATCGAAAACAACGCTTTCCGAGAGTGCGCTCAAATCGAAACCCTCACTCTCGGCAAGAAGCTCAAATTTATAGGACAGGAAGCGTTTGAAAAATGTGAGAGTCTCGAGAGCTTCACGTTTCCCGACAGCGTCGAGCATATCGGCAACGGCGTTTTTACGTCATGTACGTCTCTGAAAAACGTCAGCTTCCCCGACGGAATCACAAGTATCCCCCAAAACATTTTTCACAACTGTACTTCGATCGATAAGCTCGACCTTCCCGAAACGGTCACTCAGATCGAGAGCGGCGCGTATTTCGGAACGTCGCTCGAAAGCGTTTACATTCCCCGAAGAATAACTCATTTCGGTACGGGCGTGTTTTCCGAGTGCAAACAGCTGAAAACTGTTGTTTTTGACTGCGTAGCGGATACGATAAACACAGGTATGTTCGAGGCTTGCTCCTCGCTTGAGAGCGTAACTCTAAACGATGATATCACCGTCATCAAGCCCGAGGCGTTTTCGGGCTGCTCGTCGCTTCGAAGCATCGACCTGCCCGCTAGGATCACCTCAATGGGCGGAGGCTGCTTTGAGGGCTGCTCGTCACTCACAAGCTTAAAAATCCCAGGCGGAGTCACGACGATCTCGTCAGAAATGCTGATGGACTGCTACGCTCTCGAAAGCGTCGAGCTCCCCGACGATGTGACTAAAATCGAAGAAAACGCCTTTGCGGGCTGCTCCTCGCTCAAAGACGTAAAACTCCCGAGTAAGCTCAAAAATATTAATAAAAAGGCTTTTTTGAACTGCTCGTCACTTGAAAGCGTCGAGCTCCCGAGCGGCGTCACATATGTGTCGGAATCATTGTTTGAGGGCTGCTCGTCGCTTGAAAGCGCGGTATTGCCCGACACGCTTACGACCGTCGGAATAAGCGCCTTCAGAGGCTGCTCCTCGCTGAAAAGCATTGAAATTCCCGATACAGTAACGGTCATAAGCGAAAAGGCGTTTTCAAAGTGCTCCTCGCTCAAGACAGCCGCGTTCGGCAAAAAGGTTCTGTCAATAGGCAAGCTGGCGTTCTTTGGCTGCGAAGCTCTTGAGTCGATAACGCTTCCCGAAAACGTAAGCTATATTTATGACTACGCGTTTTTAAGCTGCCCCTCCGCGAAAAAAATCATCGTCCGCAACAGCAAGGCGTATATTCAGTATCGCGCGTTCGGCTACACGGGTGAAGAAGATGGCTACACAAAGAAAAACGAAAATCCTCCCGCGATTTACGGGTATGACGACTCCACCGCTTACAAATACGCGAAGGATTGCGACTTTCAGTTTGTCTCCCTCAACACGAATCCCCCGGGAGTCCAGACTGTAATAACTCTCGATAAAGATACGATAGAGCTCGAGGAGACCCGAGCCCAAAAAATCGGACTGACGATCATAAATCCCGCGGGCACGACCCATTACGAGTCAGCCGAACCCTCGATCGCGACTGTCAACTACAAGGGAATGGTCAGAGGCGTAAGCGAGGGAGAGACGTACATCGTCATAGTAAACTCAAACGCCACCGTGCTGCAAAGAGTCGTTGTAAAGCATTCCGACATCGACTATACAAAGGAACAGCAAAACTCCGAGTTCAGATACGCGTTTGACGAGGACGAAAACGGCGGCATTACGGTAAGAATCCTCGGCTACGTCGGCGACGGCGGCAAGGTAGTGATCCCCTCAAAATTAGACGGCTTTTCGGTAACGACCGTCGGCGCGAAAGCGTTTGAAAACAGACCCGAAATCACCGAAATTGAAATAAGCGAGGGAATTGAAACCATCAATGAGTGCGCCTTCGCGGGCTGTGAAAACCTGCGCTCGATAAAATTCCCCGACTCGCTCGCGCATTACGGAAACGAGCTCTTCGCCGACGATACAAGGGTCGAGAGAATCGAGTTTCCGAGCGTTAAGCGTATAATTAACTTGAACAGATACGGCAACTATCTTATCCCGTACAGTCATCCCTACAGGCTTTACATAAACGGCAGTGAGGCTTCAAGGCTCGTTATCCCCGACGGTACCGCCGAAATTCCGTCGAAGATGTTTGCAAACTGTACGAGCATAAAGAGCCTGATCCTGCCCGAGTCTGTTGATATGATCAACTATCAGGCGTTCAAGGATTGTTCCTCTCTTGAATACGTAAAGCTTCCGAACAACAATATAAGCGGAATCTCAGGCTCCTCGTTTGAGGGCTGCGAAAAGCTTGACAAAATTGATTTCTCAAATTATGTCGGCTATATCGGACCCGATGCGTTCAAGGGTACGGCTTTGACCGAAATCAAGCTTTCATGCAAGGTTCGTCTCATCTACCGCTCTTTCAGCGGCTGTCCAAAGCTGAAAACCGTCAGCCTCGGCATAAGGGAATTAAGTGATTATCATCAGGATATGTTTGCCGACAGTCCCTCGCTCGAGGAAATCTACTTTGACGTTGACGCTCCCGAGGTCAATCCGAATATTTTTGATAATATGACCGCTTCTCCCGTTATTTACGGCGAGGAGTACACGAGTCTCCAGAAGGCGGCGAAGGCTCACGGGCTGAGGTTCGTTCCGATAGAGTCGCTGCCGACCGAGCCTTCCTCTACCGCCGCGCCGACCACAGCCGAGCCGACGGAGCCTACGGAGCCGACTCTTCCCGCGATTCCCGTTTATCCCGACTTTTTCTACGATCCCGATACTCTCACCTACAAGGTCACCGACAGCTACGGAGCCCAAAAGGGAGAGTCGGAGGTCAATTACCCGAGCGACGCCTCTCACTTCGCCAAAACCGTGATTTTTGACTTTGAAAAGCCTGTCAGACTCACTTCTCGGTGCACCCAGTGGTTCGACAGCGTCGAGAAGGTCATAATACAGGGCAACGTAAAGGGAATTGACGGCAGCGCGTTCACTTACAACAAAGAAACCTTGAAGGAAGTCTCGATTTCGCCGAACGTCGAGTGGATTTCCGACAGCGCGTTTATGGACTGCGATCTTCTGACCGAGATCCCGAACGGAGAAGGGCTCAGGCTGATCGGAGATTACGCGTTTGCGGGCTGCTCGGGCTTAAAGGATATCCATATCCCCGACACTGTCAAAAGGATTGGACAAAACGCCTTCGGAGTCTGTGATAACCTCGAGAAGGTTCAGATCCCGACCTCCGTCACAAAAATCGACAAAGCCGCCTTCTGCGGATGCGAAAATCTCAAGGAGGTTCTGATCCCTCAGACAGCAACTCAAATCGACGATTTTGCCTTTGGCTATCTTTATAATTCATATCAGAAAGAATACTACCCGATCCCCGGGTTTAAAATCAAAGCCGTAAAGGGAAGCGCGGGAGAAAAATACGCAATCGACAACGACTTCGAGGTCGAGTACGTCGATGAGCTCCCGACAACCCCCGAGGCTCAGACCGACCCGACAGAGACCGTCACCCAAAGCCCGACAGCTTCAACCGCCGAGCCGACCCAGCCTCAAACCGAAACGGAAGAGCGGCTTCCCGAGGGCTTGCAGGTCGAGCTGAAGGACGATAATACCTATAAGGTAACGGGCTACAACGGCAGCGCGACGCAGCTTGTGATACCTGCGGCATATCAGGGAAAGACGATAAACGAAATCGGCGAAAAAGCCTTTTTGAACAACAGAATTATCAAAAAGGTGTTTATCCCCGACACTGTCACTGAAATCGGCACAAGAGCGTTCACGAATTGCAAGGAACTCAGAAAGGTCGGGCTGCCCGCAAAGCTTCAAAAAATATCCGTTGATCTTTTCCGTGGCAGCAAAAAACTCATTGAAGTTACGATTCCCGATAAGGTTACACTCATCGGAGAATATTCCTTTGCCGGGACGGCGATAGAAGAAATCGTGATTCCCGACAGCGTGACCGAGATCGGCTCACGCGCCTTTGAGGACTGCTGGTACCTCAATTCCATAACAATAGGCGAGGGCTTGAAAAAAATCGGAGAAAACGCTTTTTCCTCTTATGTCTCGAATGAAAATATCTATATTAAGAATCTTGAGCAGTGGTGCGGTATCGAATTTGAATCTATAGATTCATGTCCGATCCGAAAAACAACAAGCTTTTATGTGAACGGCGAGCTTCTTACGGATTTGGTGGTTCCCAAGGGATGCCGATATATCGGCAGCTACGCTTTTTGCTGGTACAATAAGCTCAAAAGCGTCACCGCCGAGAATGTCGAGACGGTCAATATTAATGCGTTCCATTATTGCAAAAATCTCGAAACCGTCTGTTTCAGCAACAAATTACTCGAAATAAAGGATATGGCGTTCTGGGGATGTAAGAGCCTTCGCTCGCTCAGACTCGGAAACGGCATAAAAACGATCGGGATAAAAGCCTTCTGCGATTGCGACTCTCTGACAGCGTTTTTTGTCCCCAAAAGCGTTGAATTCATTGGTTGGCACGCTGTCGGAATGAACGACTCGGAGCATATTATCGATAACTTTGAAATGTACGGCTTCAAGGGCTCCGTGGCGGAAAATTACGCCGAAACCAAAAATATGAAGTTCTTTGACGTCGAGCGTGTCCCCGTTCCCGAGGGGGCGGTTCCCGTTTCTCCGTATGACGGGCCCGACCCGACCATCCCCATAGTGACCGAGCCCGAAACAGAACCCTTCACGGGTGAAACAGAGGAAAAAAACGCGCCCGAAAAGGTCTTTAGCTATTACTTTGACAATAACAACGATTTGATTATCAGAAAATACACGGGCGACGCGAACATAATCAGGATCCCCGATAAAATAAAGGGTATAAGCGTCAAAAGAATAGACTCCTACGCCTTTAAAAAGCCGTGTATCACCGAGCTTATCTTCCCCGATACCTTCACCAAAATCGGTGATTATGTCGTAATGCAATCTGATAATCTAAAGCGGGTCACGATTCCCGACTCCGTAACCGAAATCGGCGAAGGAGCGTTTGAGCACTGCAAAAGCCTCGAAAAAATCAATATCCCCGAAAGCGTAAAAACAATCGGCGAAAACGCGTTTTTGGGCTGTACGGCATTAAAAGAGATAAACCTCCCCGAGGGGCTGACGACGATCGGACGCGACGCGTTTACGTCTTGCAAGAGCGTCGAGACAATTAAACTGCCAGCGTCTCTTGAAAGTATCGGCAGCTTTAACTTCATCGGTGACACATCGCTTAAGAGCATTGAGGTAGCCGAGGGGAACAGCGCTTACTGCGCTGTCGACGGAGTATTGTTCAACAAGGACAAAACAAAGCTTTTGATTTATCCTCCCGCAAAGCAGGATGCGGTCTACACTGTCGCTCAGTCGGTGACCGAGCTTGCGTACGCGGCGTTTGAGGACTGTGATAACCTCGTTGAGCTCAAACTCCCCGAGACAATAACCGAGCTCGGCTCTATCGGAGCCTGCAAAAACCTCAAAAAGATAAACATACCTCACAATATCACCGCGCTTCCGTCGCGTTTCCTCAGCGGCTGCTCGTCTTTGCAGAGTGTGGAAATCCCCGACGGCGTTACCGTGATCCCCGCGAGAGCCTTTGAGGGCTGCCGGAAGCTTTTGAAAATAACCCTTCCCGACAGTGTGACCCTGATTGAAAGATGCGCGTTTAATAACTGTGTATCGCTTTATGAGGTAAACCTCGGCGTCGGACTTAAAACGATTGAAAGCGACGCGTTCCAAAACTGCGCGAGCCTTACTCGTCTTTACGTTCCCGAAAGCGTGGAGAAAATCGGCGACTTCGCGATCGGAACGGTACTTGCGGACGCTTCTCGGAATTACTACACAATCAACCACGACTTTACTATCGAGGGCAAGCGCGGTACCGCCGCGGAGAAATACGCGAACTCGTATCACCTGAATTTCTTCGCGGATCTGCCCGAGGATGACTTTGAGTACAAGGTTTGCGAGGACGGCACAGCCCGTATCACCGCGTTTACAGGCAAGACAAGCGTCGCTGAGATTCCCGAGTCGATTGACGGACACACAGTCACCTCCGTCGCTCCTTACGCCCTCAAAAACTCACGTATTACAGAGATAATATTCCCCGCTACAATGACCGTGATCGGCGAGTCGGCAGCGGAGGGCTGCAAAAACCTCGAAAAAATCACCCTCCCCGAAGGAGTGACCGAAATCGGAAAGAGAGCTTTCGGCTTCTGCGAAAAGCTCAAGGATGTCAAGCTGCCCGACAGCATAAAAACAATCGGCGACGAGGCGTTCTTTGAATGCCGCGAGATCAAAGAGATCACCCTTCCCGAAGGCTTGGAGGTAATAGGAAACGCTGCTTTTTCCTTTGGCGAAAGCATTGACACAATAAGAATCCCCGCCTCCGTTATCAGCCTTGGCAGTAACTTCTGCGGCGGCAAGGCGCTGAAAAGCTACGAGGTTCACCCCGACAACAAGTACTACCGCTCCGAGGACGGAGTCCTGTTCAACAAGGATAAGACAGAGCTGATCGACTATCCCTACGCAAAGGAAGGCTCGAGCTACACCGTTCCCGATACCGTGACCCGTTTTGAGGACGGCGCGTTCTCAAGCGCGAAGCTTGAAGAGCTTTATTTCCCCGACACTATCGAAAGTTTCGGTATGGTAGGAAGCGCCCATAGCCTTAAAAAGCTCAAGTTCCCTTCGGGCATCACGGAAATCCCGTGGAGTTGTTTCTACGGCTGTTCCTCGCTTGAAAGCGTCGAGATACCGTCGGGCGTTGAAACAATAGGCTCTATGGCGTTCGGTATGTGCGAATCGCTCAGGAAAATCATTCTGCCCGACAGCGTAAGGGTTATTGAAGACCACGCGTTTTTAAAATGCACAAAGCTTGATGATGTGAAGCTCGGTTCGGGCTTGCAGACCATAAAAGAGGACGCGTTTGTGAACTGCCTGTCGCTTACCCGCATATATATTCCCGAAAGCGTGCAGACAATCGAACCCTTCGCGATAGGTCTGTATCTGAAAGACCCCGAGCAAAATTTCTACACATTGAATCACGACGTTATTATCGAGGGCAAGCGCGGTACCGCAGCGGAGCAATACGCGAATGCGTATAACCTGAATTTCTTCGCGGATCTGCCCGAGACCGAAGCGCCTACCGCCTCAGAGCCCGAGTCGACCGTCACTGAGCCGACAACCGCTCCGCCCGTGACCGACCCGACCGAGCCCGCAACGACGGAGCCGACCACCGCGACCGAGCCCGCGACGACGGAGCCGACCACCGCGACCGAGCCCGCGACGACGGAGCCGACCACCGCGACCGAGCCCGCGACAACGGAGCAGACAACAACGACCGAGCCCGCGACGACGGAGCCGACAACAACGACCGAGCCCGCAACGACGGAGCCGACCACCGCGACCGAGCCCGCAACGACGGAACCGACCACGGCGACCGAGCCCGCGCCGACGGAGCCGACCGCCGCGACCGAACCCGCGACGACGGAGCCGACCACCGTGACCGAGCCCGCGACAACGGAACCGACCACTGCGACCGAACCTGTTACAGCCGCGCCCAAGAAGGCTCAGACCGCGAAAAAGAAAAATCCCGTCAAAATAACGGTAAAGAAAAAGACCGTTTCATCCAAAAAGCTCAGCGCGAAGTCTCTAATGCTTGCTCCGTTAATAATCACAAACGCCAAGGGAAAACTCAGCTTCGTGCTTATCAAAAACGGCACCTCCAAAAAGCTTTGGAAGCGCCTGAAAATCAACAAAAACGGCTCCCTTACCCTCAAAAAGGGCGGCTACAAAAGGGCTTCCTACAAGGTGAAGGTAAAAATCACCGCCAAGGGAAACAGCCGCTTCAAAAAGCGTACTCTCACAAAGGTCATCAGGCTTAGAATCAAATAATTATTCTGTTGATATTGATGTGAAAAAAGCATTACAATTATCAACATCCAAGGAGGTATAGTTATGAAAAAACTAATTGCGGGTCTTTTGACCGCGCTGATAATCTGCTCCGCGGCTGTGCCCGCGTCCGCGACCGCTCCGCTGATGAATCTCAAGCTTTCAAACACAAAGCAGGGCGTAAAGCTCAGCTGGAGCAAGGTCAAGGGAGCGAAGAAATACACGGTCTACAGATCGTCCTCCGCTTCAAAGAAAACAAAAAAGCTCAAAATCGTCAAGGGCACATCCTTTACGGACAAAAACGCCAAGTCAGGCAAAAAGTATTGGTATTCCGTCATGTCGGACTCCAAGAACGGCGGACAGTCAAGCCGTCATTCCATCCTGCGCCTTAAGGCTCCCGCGAATTTTAAGGCGAAGCTCCAAAGCGACGATGATTATTTCGAAACCAAGCTTACGTGGAGCAAGGTCAAGGGCGCGAAGAGCTACGAGGTTTTCCGTCAGAAGATCTCCGCCAAAAAGACAGGAAAATTCACCAAGATCGACAAGGTCAAAAAGCCGAAATACGAGGATTACTATCTCCCCTCGGGCAGCTATTACAGATACAAGGTCAGAGCCGTGAACGGCAAGACAAAGGGAGCGTTCAGCTCAGTCTCCAAAAAGACGGGATATATGGAAACGCCCGTTGTCATCGCGACTCACAACGAAAAATTCGACGCGGTGCGTCTGTTCTGGGATTACTGCGAGGGCGCCGAGGGCTACAAAATCTACAAGAGCGTTGATAAGGGCAAATCCTACAAGCTTGTCCTCGACTCAAAAAAGCTCAAGAAAAAGGACGGCACCGTAAGCTGGGACGACAGTGATGTAAAGCTCGACAATGTCTACTACTATTACGTAATTGCGTACAACAAGCTTTTCTCTTCAAAAAAATCCGAGGATATCATCGCCTCCGTAGTATTCAGAGACTACGATATCGGCGTTCAGATCGGCGAGGAAAAGACAGAGCCCACGCTCTCTCTGCTCTGTAATCAGCTCGCGCAGCTCGCGTCGCTTGCGGGTTCAAAGCTTGACTTTACTCTCAAGTCGGAAGACGAAAGCGTCGCCAAGGTCGAGGTCAGACAGAACGACGACAAATCCTACAGCGTCGTCATCACAGGCGTAAGCGAGGGCTACGCGGATGTTAATCTGAATCTGGACTCGCTCGGCTCCGTTTACTCCGCAAAGGACAGCGACAAGCTCAGAATCAAGGTCAGCAAGGACCCGGTTTACGATATGAAGCTCAAGGCGGGCGAAACCGAAAAGCTGTACAGCACGGGTTATATGAGTGACAGCCTCATAAGCTCCGAGATGAAAATAAACGTCACCTCGTCCGACGAAAAAATCGTAAGGGTCAACGACCCGACCTCAGCAAAATTCACCCTCACGGGTGTGTCCGCGGGAGCGGCGACGATCACAGTCACGCTTTCCGCCGATTTCGGGATTGTAAAGACCGACTACCGTACTATGGAATACAAAATACTCGTAGAATAACAGCTTGAAATTACGGGGCGGGAACGAAGAAAAATCGTTCCCGCTCCGCTTTTGTGTAGTGTGCACAATCGTCAGACTTGGTTTTTAGGCAGTATTTTGACCGCTGTTGTGATATAACTAGTCTGAATAATTATCTCATCGGAGGGATTAGTGTGAAAATACTTAAAAAGTCAGTCAGCGTAGTATTGGCTCTGATGATGCTTTTAAGCCTGTTTTCCGTCTCGCCTTTTACGGCGAGCGCGTTTGACGGGTGCAAATATCTCAGCAGCGTCATTCTGACCTGTACGCCGGAGAGTATCGGCGAAAACGCGTTCGCGGACTGCGGCTTGCTCAAAGAAATCGCGATACCGACGAACGTTACGAAAATCGGCAAACACGCTTTCGGTTACAGAAAAATGGACTACTCTTTGTTTGACAACGTTGCGATCAAGGGCGTTGAGGGCAGCGCCGCGTATGAGTACGCCGAGGAAAACGGTATTGATTTTTTGAACCTTTTACCCGAAATCGGTTGTAAAAAATGTAAAGCTTAATATAAAATAAAAGCGAAGGCGCGTGCCCATTGAGGGCTGCGCGCCTTCTGTAAAGAATGGATGGAAAGCTAATTGTCGTAATTTTGCATAGCCTCAAGACCTGTCTGTCCTGTTCTTACCTTTACTACTTCCTCCACGTCATATACAAAGATTTTTCCGTCGCCGATGTGTCCTGTGTAGAGCGTCTTTTTGGCGGCTTCGATTACCCTTCCTACGGGAACCGTGCAGACTACGATGTCAACCTGCACCTTTGGCAGGAGGTTAGTCTCGATCTGTACGCCTCTGTAGTATTCGGGCTTACCCTTCTGAACTCCGCAGCCGAGTACGTGACTGACTGTCATACCCGTGATTCCGATATCCATCATAGCGTTCTTCAAGGGCTCGAGCCTTGACTCGCGGCAGATAATCTCAACCTTGCTGATTTTCGGCGTTCCGTCGTCGAAGGTCGGCATTTTCTTTACGGGAATAGCTTCCGCGACGGGTGCGTCTCCGCTTACAAGTACGGGAGCGGGTGAAGTAACGCCCTCCTCAAGATACTCGGGAATCATTGCGAAGCCCGCGTATGCAGACGGCATATTGTGCTCTGTCTCGTCGAGACCCGTGATTTCTTCTTCTCTTGAAACTCTGAGTCCGAAGATTTTTCTGATAATCAGGAACGCCGCTGTGATTGTTACGACCGTCCAGCCCGCGACAGCCGCGAAGCCGACAAGCTGTAAGCCCAAAAGCTCAAAGCCGCCGCCGTAGAAAAGACCTACGAGCTTTGTACCCGAAGCGTTCGCGATTGAATAACCGGGGGCTGAGTCTGTAGCGAACAGACCGACCGAAAGCGTTCCCCAGATACCGTTCATCATATGAACCGCGACCGCGCCGACAGGGTCGTCGATGTGGAGCTTGTAGTCGAGAAGCCAAACGCCGAATACGACGAGCAGTCCCGCTACTATACCGATAACGACCGCGCCGAAGGCGTCGGTGACGTCGCAGGGAGCCGTAATAGCTACGAGTCCCGCAAGTGAGGCGTTAAGACACATACTTACGTCGGGGTGACCGTACTTGATCCATGTGAAAATCATACAGGTGACAGTCGCGAGAGCGGGAGCGATAGTGGTTGTGAGGAAAACGCTTCCGAGCTGCTCAACCGATGTGGCGGCTGCGCCGTTAAAGCCGTACCAGCCGAGCCAGAGGATGAATACGCCGAGCGCGCCGAGCGCGATGTTGTGACCGGGGAAAGCGCCGACCTTGATCGTACCGTCCTTGCTCTTCTTGAACTTACCGATACGGGCGCCGAGGATTTTCGCGCCGATCAACGCTGAGATACCGCCGACCATGTGGATAGCGCAGGAGCCCGCGAAGTCGTGGAAGCCGAGCTGACGGAGCCAGCCGCCGCCCCAGATCCAGTGCGCTTCGATCGGGTAGATAACCGCAGAGATCACGCCCGAGTATACGCAGTAGGACAAGAACTTTGTGCGCTCGGCCATAGCGCCCGAAACGATGGTCGCGGTGGTCGCGCAGAATACAAGGTTGAATACAAAGTTTGAAAAGTCAAAGTCCTTGTACGCGGTGAAGATATCGAAGCCGGGCTGTCCGATAAGTCCGAACAAATCCTCACCCATAAGAAGTCCGAAGCCTATAAGGATAAATGTAACCGTTCCGATACAAAAATCCATAAGGTTCTTCATAATGATGTTGCCTGTGTTTTTTGCTCTGGTGAAGCCCGCTTCGACCATTGCGAAGCCCGCCTGCATCCAGAATACCAGCGCCGCGCCGATTAAGAACCACACGGCAAACAGCTGTTCCGAGGTTGTCTGAGTAACAAACTCTCTGATTGCGTCATTCATAAGATCATCTCCATAAAACTAAATTTAAAAAGGGCGCGCCGCCGGGGAGTGAGATTTGCCCCTTGCGACACGCCCTTGTGTCAATTTTCAAATAATCATACTCCGAAAAGGATCTCTCCGTATGACGGATAAGGCCAGTACTTAGCCGAGGTCTCCTTTTCCATGCTGTCGCCGAGCTCTCTGAGCTCGCCCATAAGGGTGAATACGACGTTTCTGTAGTACTTCGCGAGCGAAAGGTTATCCTTGTAGTCGCCCGTTCTTTGCAGCGCTTCCTCGAGGTCGGCAGTCTTGTTTACAAACGCGTCAAGCTTTGTTGACAGGCTATCGAGGAGCTTTTCCTCCGCGTAGGTGGAAAGCGAGCTTGAAATGCTCTTCTTGAGCGCGGCTCCGTTCGAGAGCTCCTGCTCAAACGCCATGACTGCGGGAGCGATGTCCTTTTTAGCCATATCGAGCATTGTCAGCGCCTCGATGTTGAGAAGCTTTGAGTACTGCTCAAGCTCAATCTCGTAGCGGGCGTGCATTTCCGCTTCGGTTACGATTCCGTTGAGCGCGAAGAGGTCGACGTTCTTCTTGTCGATGTAGTGCTCCATCGCCTCGGGCAGACTCTTGTAGTTGCACAGTCCGCGTCTTTCGGCTTCCTTGACCCATTCGTCTGAGTAGTTGTCGCCGTTGAAGATAATCCTCTTGTGCTCGGTGAGAACTCTCTTTACGAGCGCCTTGAGCGCTTCCTCAAGATTCTCCGCGCCCTCAAGCTCTGAGTAGAACTCGCTGAGCTGCTGAGCGACCATTGTGTTGAGCATATAGTTCGGGCACGCGATGTTCAGTGAAGAGCCCAAAGCTCTGAACTCAAACTTATTGCCCGTGAAAGCGAACGGTGAGGTTCTGTTTCTGTCGGAGTTATCCTTCTTGAAATCGGGCAGAGCGTCAACGCCCGTGGCCATTCTTGCCGCCTTGTGGCTCTTGTAGTCCTTGCCCTCGATAATACTCTCTACAAGCGCTCCCAAATCGTCTCCCAGATACATTGAGATAATCGCGGGAGGAGCCTCGTTTGCGCCGAGTCGGTGGTCGTTGCCCGCGGACGCTACGGTGATTCTGAGTAAATCCTGATACTCGTCCACAGCCTTTACAACAGCTGAAAGGAAGAGCTGGAACTGTAGGTTCTCCTCGGGTCGCTTGCTCGGGTCGAGCAGGTTTTCGCCCGTGTCGGTGGAGATCGACCAGTTGTTGTGCTTGCCCGAGCCGTTTACTCCCGCAAAGGGCTTTTCGTGAAGCAGGCAAACAAGTCCGTGCTTCTCGGCTGTCTTTTTCATAACCTCCATGCACAGCTCGTTGTGGTCTGTCGCGATGTTGGAGGTGGTGAAAATCGGAGCGAGCTCGTGCTGTGAGGGAGCGACCTCGTTGTGCTTTGTCTTTGCGTAAACTCCGAGCTTCCACAGCTCCTCGTCGAGGTCGCTCATAAACGCCGATACTCTCGACTTGATTGAGCCGAAGTAGTGGTCGTCGAGCTCCTGACCCTTAGGAGCCATAGCGCCGAAAAGCGTTCTGCCCGTGTAAATAAGGTCGGGGCGCTTGTCGTACATTTCCTTGTCAATCAAAAAGTACTCCTGCTCGGGGCCTACGGTTGTCGTTACTCTCTTTACGTCTGTTTTTCCGAGAAGGTGAAGCACTCTTACAGCCTCGTGGCTCAGCTTTTCCATCGAGCGGAGCAGAGGAGTCTTTTTGTCGAGCACCTCGCCCGTATATGAACAAAACGCTGTCGGAATGTAAAGCGTCTTATCTCTGATAAAGGCGGGGGAGGTCGGGTCCCAGGTTGTATAGCCTCGAGCCTCAAAGGTGGCTCTGATACCGCCCGACGGGAAGGAGGATGCGTCGGGCTCGCCCTTGATAAGCTCCTTGCCCGAGAACTCCATAATAACCTCGCCCTCGCCGTTCGGACAAATAAAGCTGTCGTGCTTTTCAGCCGTAACGCCTGTCATCGGCTGGAACCAGTGTGTATAGTGCGTGCAGCCCATTTCGACCGCCCAGTCCTTCATAGCGTTCGCGACCACATTGGCTACGCCGAGGTCGAGCGCCTCGCCGCTCTCGATTGTCTTTTTGAGAGCCTTGTAGGTAGCCTTTGGAAGTCTTTCCTGCATTTTCCTGTCGTTGAATACGTTTACTCCAAAGTATTCCGATACGTTTTTCATAAATCTTCACTCCATTCTTATGATTGGCAAATTAACAACAGAAAGGGCGCTGAGAACCCCTGATTCGGAGTTTCCAGCGCCCTTGCTGTGTCGATGGTGTAAGTATACACTAACCGTTTTGGTTTGTCAAGAGGTTTTTGCAACTTTTTTTATTTTTCCTGCAATTTATTTCCGTTCTCGTTTCAATTATATAAAGAAATTGCAAAAATTTGAATTTTCTGCGCAATAAAATTGCAATTTTGTATTGACAAACCTTCATCACGGTTGTATAATGCTGACATTGATAAGAAAATGCGCGCAACTGAGCGGGCAATACAAATTGTTTTATGATTTGATAGGAGTCAGTTAAATGATTGCCGTTTTATGTCAACAACTTGCGTATTTTTACTTTTTTGAGTAATATCCTGTCAAATAAAAAGAATGGAGAGGAAAATATGGAAAGACAGACACTCTACTCGCCGCGCTTTGAGCACGACAACTGCGGAATCGGCGCGGTCGTCAACATCAAGGGCGTAAAATCCCACAAAACAGTGGAGGACGCGCTCACGATTGTCGAAACGCTCGAGCACCGCGCGGGCAAGGACGCCGAAGGCAAAACAGGCGACGGCGTCGGAATCCTTTTGCAGATTTCGCACAGCTTTTTCAAAAAGGCAGCGGACGAAATCGGAATCAAGCTTAAAGGCGAGCGCGACTACGCGGTCGGAATGTTCTTCTTTCCGCAAAACTGGCTCCAGCGCAATCAGGCGAAAAAGATGTTTGAAATCATCGCCGAAAAGGAGGGCCTCAGGGTTCTCGGCTGGCGAAAGGTTCCGTACAACGGAGAGGCGATCGGCTCACGCGCGCTTGAATGTATGCCGAATATCCAGCAGTGCTTTATCGAGCGTCCCGACGGCGTAAAGAAGGGACTCGATTTTGACCGCAGGCTGTACGTCGCGCGCAAAATCTTTGAGCAGAGCAACGAGGATACCTACGTTGTATCTCTTTCGTCGAGAACGATTGTGTACAAGGGTATGTTCCTTGTCGGCGATTTGCGCAACTTCTTTGTAGATTTGCGTGATGAGGACTTTGAGAGCGCGATAGCTCTCGTTCATTCGCGTTTTTCAACCAACACAAACCCGAGCTGGGAGCGCGCGCACCCCAACCGAATGATAGTGCACAACGGCGAAATCAATACGATCCGCGGCAACGCCGACAAAATGCTTGCGCGCGAGGAAAATATGTGCTCCGAGCATCTAAAGGGAGATCTGGACAAGGTGATCCCCGTAGTCAACGCCGAGGGCTCCGACTCCGCTATGCTCGACAACACGCTCGAGTTCCTCGTAATGAGCGGAATGGATTTGCCCCTCGCGGTAATGATTACGATTCCCGAGCCATGGGACAGAAACGGCACCATGAGCCGCAAGAAAAAGGATTTCTACCAGTATTACGCGACGATGATGGAGCCGTGGGACGGCCCCGCGTCGATCCTCTTCTCCGACGGCGATATTATGGGAGCTGTTCTCGACAGAAACGGACTCCGCCCGTCGAGATATTACATCACGGACGACGACAACCTCGTTCTTTCCTCCGAGGTCGGCGCGCTTCCGATAGCGCCCGAGAAAATCGTCAGAAAGGACAGACTCCGCCCGGGCAAGATGCTCCTTGTCGACACCGTAAAGGGCGAGCTTGTCGACGACGACGAGCTCAAAACCCGCTACGCGTCAAAGCAGCCCTACGGCGAGTGGCTTGACGCTAATCTCGTTAAGCTCAAGGATCTGAAAATCCCCAACCTAAAGGTCGAGGAGCACCGCAGACCCCTTCGCAGAAAGCTCCAGAAGGCGTTCGGCTACACCTACGAGGACGTGATGACCTCGATCCTGCCTATGGCAAAGAACGGCGCGGAGCAAATAGCTTCAATGGGCACCGACAGCCCGATCCCTCCGCTGTCTCACGAGCCTCAGCCGCTTTTCAACTACTTTAAGCAGCTGTTCGCGCAGGTAACAAACCCGCCGATCGACGCTATCCGCGAGGAGATCGTAACTTCAACCACTGTCTACCTCGGTGAGTCGGGCAACATCCTCGAGGAAAAGCCCGAAAACTGCAAGGTAATCAAAATCCATAATCCGATTTTGTCCTCAACGGACATTTTAAAGCTCAAAAATATGAAGGAAAACGGCTTCAAGGTCGCCGTAATTCCTATTTTATATTATAAAAACACCTCGCTCAGAAAGGCTATCCGCCGTCTCTACATCGAGGCTGACAAGGCGTATAAGGACGGCGCGAACATCCTTATCCTCTCCGACAGGGGAGTTGACGAAAACCATCTCGCGATCCCGTCCCTGCTCGCTGTTTCGGCGCTTCACCAGCACCTCGTTGTTTCAAAGCGCAGAACCTCGCTTTCGATCGTGCTCGAGAGCGCAGAGCCCAGAGAGGTTCACCATTTCGCGACGCTCCTCGGCTACGGAGCCACCGCGATTAATCCCTATCTCGCTCAGGAGACGATCCACGAGCTTATCCACGACGACTTGCTTGACAAGGATTACTACGCCGCCGTCAGCGACTACAACGACGCTGTGCTCCACGGAATCGTCAAAATCGCTTCAAAAATGGGAATCTCCACGATCCAGTCCTATCTGGGCTCTCAGATTTTCGAGGCTGTCGGTATCGGCGGGGATGTAATCGAAAACTATTTTACAGGCACAGTCAGCCGGGTCGGCGGTATCACCCTGAAGGATATCGAGAACACCGTCGACAAGCTCCACACCCGCGCGTTTGATCCGCTCGGACTCGAAACCTCCGACGAGCTCAATTCCCGCGGAAGCCACAAGTTCAGAAGCGGCAGAGAGGAACACCTCTACAACCCGCGCACGATCCACACTCTGCAAACCGCGACACGAACAGGCGACTACGGACTGTTCAAGCAGTATACAAAGATGATAAACGAGGAGATGAGCCCCGTAAGTCTCAGGGGTCTGCTCGATTTCAACTATTCTCAAAGCCCCGTTCCGCTCGACGAGGTCGAGAGCGTCGACGCAATCGTGCGCCGCTTCAAGACGGGCGCTATGTCCTACGGCTCAATCAGTCAGGAGGCTCACGAGGCGCTTGCTCTGGCGATGAATATGCTCCACGGCAAGTCGAACTCGGGCGAGGGCGGCGAGAGCCCCGAGCGTCTCGCGACAAAGGGCACAAAGGAAAACCGCTGCTCTGCTATTAAGCAGGTCGCTTCGGGACGCTTCGGCGTAACGAGCGAGTACCTTAACTCAGCCGACGAAATCCAGATTAAAATGGCTCAGGGCGCAAAGCCCGGCGAGGGCGGACACCTCCCGGGAATGAAGGTCTATCCGTGGATCGCAAAGACAAGACACTCCACCCCGGGCGTGTCGCTGATTTCCCCGCCGCCTCACCACGACATCTACTCAATTGAGGATTTGGCTCAGTTGATATACGATTTAAAGAACGCCAACAAAAAAGCCCGAATCTCCGTCAAGCTCGTATCCGAGTGCGGAGTCGGCACAGTCGCCGCGGGCGTCGCCAAGGCGGGTGCGGGCGTAATTCTCATTTCGGGTCACGACGGCGGCACAGGCGCGGCTCCGCGCAGCTCTATCTACAACGCGGGTCTGCCGTGGGAGCTCGGTCTTGCCGAGGCTCACCAAACGCTGATTATGAACGGCCTCAGAAACAAGGTCGTAATCGAAACCGACGGTAAGCTTATGACAGGCCGCGACGTCGCGATCGCCGCGATTCTGGGCGCGGAGGAATTCGGCTTCGCCACCGCTCCGCTCGTAACTCTCGGCTGCGCGATGATGAGAGTGTGCAACCTCGATACCTGTCCCTTCGGCGTAGCGACCCAGAACCCCGAGCTCAGAAAGCGTTTCAGGGGTAAGCCCGAGTACGTCGCTAACTTTATGCGCTTTATCGCGGAGGAGCTTCGCGAGTATATGTCAAAGCTCGGCGTAAGAACGCTCGACGAGCTTGTCGGCAGAACCGATTTGCTTAAAACAAAGGAAAACCTCACCGAAAGTCAGAGAAGAATCGACCTCTCGGCGATCCTCAACGCCGATTTCGGCAACGAAAAGGAAGAATATAACAACAAAAACTCCTACGACTTCAAGCTCTCGGAAACACTCGACGAGCGTGTGCTTGAAAAGCAGTTCAAGCTTAAAAAATCGGGTGCTCAGACAATCGAGCTTGACGTCAAAAACACCGACCGTTCGCTCGGTACAGCGTTCGGCTCGGAGCTTACAAAGCGCTTCGGAGGAGAGCTCGACGAGGACAGCTTCAAGGTCGTTTGCAACGGCTCGGGCGGTCAGAGTTTCGGCGCGTTTATCCCCAAGGGTCTGACCTTGGAGCTCAGAGGCGACTCCAACGACTACTTCGGAAAAGGTCTGTCGGGCGGTAAGCTCGCGCTTTATCCTCCCGAGGCTTCAAGGTTTAAGGCTGAGGAAAACATCATCGTCGGCAACGTCGCGCTTTACGGCGCGACCTCGGGCAAAGCCTTTATCAACGGCGTAGCGGGTGAACGCTTCTGCGTGCGCAACTCGGGAGCCGTCGCGGTCGTCGAGGGCGTCGGAGACCACGGCTGTGAGTATATGACGGGCGGAATGGTCGTCGTGCTCGGCAAAACAGGCAAAAACTTCGCCGCGGGAATGTCGGGCGGAATCGCCTATGTGCTCGACGAGCATCACCACCTCTACCGCAGACTCAACAAGGAGCTCGTGGAGTGCTCGGAGCTTACGGAAAAAGCCGATATTGAAAAGCTGAAAGCCCTTATTGAGGAGCACGTAAAGGCGACAGGCTCCGAAAAGGGCAGAAGGATCTTTTCCGACTTCAAGTCCTATCTTCCCCTGTTCAAGAAAATCATTCCTCACGATTACAAGCGAATCACCGAGGAAATCGCGAAGGGCGAGGCAAAGGGACTCGATACCGACGAAGCGAAGATAGAAGCGTTTTATACATTGATAAAGGAGGAGCAGTAATGGGCAAGCCCACAGGATTTTTAGAATTTGAGCGTGAGGAGACCCGCGCTTTCTCCGTAGAGGAACGAATCAAAAACTTTAACGAGTTCCACGAGACTCTTTCTCCCGAGGAACGCAGAAATCAGGCGTCGCGCTGTATGGAGTGCGGAGTTCCGTTCTGCCAGTCGGGAATGAATATCGGAGGTATGATCAGCGGTTGTCCGCTCAACAACCTCATCCCCGAGTGGAACGATCTGATATACAGAAATTCAATGGAGCAGGCGTACCGCAGGCTCAGGATCACAAACAACTTCCCCGAGTTCACCTCGCGTGTTTGTCCCGCTCTGTGTGAAAAAGCCTGCACCTGCGGCGCGAACGGCGACGCGGTGACGGTGCGAAATAACGAGTACGCGATTGTCGAAACAGCCTACAAAAACGGCTGGGCAAAAGCGGATCCGCCCAAGGTCAGAACAGGCAAAAAGGTCGCCGTAGTCGGCTCGGGACCCTCGGGTCTCGCGGCTGCCGACCAGCTCAACAGGCGCGGACACAGCGTGACCGTGTTCGAGCGCAGCGACCGTGTCGGCGGACTGATGATGTACGGAATCCCAAATATGAAGCTCGAAAAAACAGTTATTGAGCGAAGAATAGAGATTATGAAGGAGGAGGGCGTAAGCTTTGTCACAGGCGTAAACGTCGGAGTCGACGTTAAAGCGCAGAAGCTGCTCGACGAGTTCGACCGCGTTATCCTAGCGTGCGGAGCGTCCAATCCCCGCGATATCAAGGTTGACGGCAGAGACGCCGAGGGCATATATTTTGCCGTGGATTTCCTGAAATCCACAACAAAGGCTCTGCTCGACAACGGACTGAAGGACGGCACGTTTATCTCGGCAAAGGGCAAGGACGTAATCGTAATCGGCGGCGGCGACACAGGCAACGACTGCGTCGGCACCTGCGTCCGTCACGGCGCGAAGAGCGTTTTGCAGCTCGAAATGATGCCAAAGCTCCCCGACGAACGCGCCGAAAACAACCCGTGGCCCCAGTGGCCCCGCGTCTGCAAAACCGACTACGGTCAGGAGGAGGCGGCGTCAGTCTACGGCTCCGATCCGCGTATCTATCAGACGACCGTAAAGAGGTTTGTCAAGGACGAAGAGGGCAAGCTAAAGGCAGCGGTGCTCGTCAGCCTCGAATTCGAGAAGGACGAAAAAACAGGCAGAATGAATATGAAAGAGGTTGAGGGCTCGGAGTATGAGGTCGATTGCGGTCTCGTTTTGATCGCGGCGGGCTTTTTGGGCAGCCAGAGCTATATCACCTCCGATTTTTCGGTCGAGCTCGACCAAAGAACGAACGTCAAGGGACTTGACGGCTCCCACAAAACAAGCGTCGAAAACGTTTTTACAGCGGGCGATATGCACAGCGGACAGTCCTTGGTCGTACGAGCGATCCGCGACGGACGCGACTGCGCCCGCGAGGTAGACGAAAGCCTTATGGGATACACAAATTTGTAGGGAGTTGAGCGAATGAGTAAGTATATTTTTGTAACAGGAGGAGTTGTTTCGGGACTCGGCAAGGGAATCACCGCCGCCTCGCTTGGCAGACTGCTCAAGGCGAGGGGTCTCAGGGTTGCGGCGCAAAAGCTCGACCCGTACATAAACGTCGACCCGGGAACAATGAGCCCTTACCAGCACGGCGAGGTTTATGTCACAGAGGACGGAGCCGAAACCGATCTCGACCTCGGACATTACGAGCGCTTTATTGACGAGGATCTGAACAAATTCTCGAACCTTACAACGGGCAAGGTCTACTCCAACGTTCTCGCGAAGGAGAGACGCGGCGAGTACCTCGGCAAAACCGTGCAGGTCATCCCTCATATCACGGATGAAATCAAGCGTTTTATCTACTCCGTCGGCAAAAAAACCGACGCCGACGTTGTTATAACCGAAATCGGCGGCACGATCGGCGACATCGAAAGCCAGCCCTTTATCGAGGCTATCCGTCAGGTCGGTCACGAGGTCGGACAGGACAATCGTCTCTACATCCACGTGACCCTCGTTCCGTATCTCAAGGCGTCGGGCGAGCACAAGTCAAAGCCCACCCAGCACAGCGTCAAGGAGCTGCAGGGCTTGGGCGTCAGTCCCGACATCATTATCCTGAGGACCGACGAGCCGATAACCGACAGAACGATTTTTGACAAAATAGCGGGCTTCTGCAACGTCTGGCCCGATTGCGTAATTGAGAATCTTACCCTGCCTGTGCTGTATGAGGCTCCGCTTATGCTCGAAAAAGCGCACCTCAGCGACATAGTCTGCCGCGAGCTGAATCTGAAATCCCACAAGCCCGATTTGTCCGACTGGGAGCATATGATCGAGCGCATAAAAATGCGTGAAAATACGGTTAATATCGGTTTGGTCGGCAAGTATGTAGAGCTTCACGACGCGTATCTGAGCGTCGCCGAGGCGCTCAGGCACGCGGGATATTATCTTAATTCAAAGGTAAATATAAAATGGATTGATTCCGAAACAATAACCGAGGACACGGCGGATGAAATCCTCTCGGGACTGAACGGGATAATCGTCCCCGGAGGCTTCGGACACCGCGGGATCGAGGGAATGATCACAGCCTGCAAATACGCCCGCGAGAATGAGCTTCCGTACTTCGGGATATGCCTCGGAATGCAGGTTTCGGTTATTGAGTTCGCGCGCAACGTCGCGAAAATCGACAAGGCAAATTCGGGCGAGTTCGCTCAGAACGTACCCAAGGTCATCGATTTTCTGCCCGACCAGACCGACGACACCGACAAGGGCGGCACCCTACGCCTCGGCGCTTATCCCTGCGTGATCAAGGAGGGCACGACGATGCACAGGGCGTACAGGACGACTCACATCAGCGAGCGTCACCGCCACCGCTACGAGTTCAACAACGATTACCGCGAAGAGCTCGAAAACGCGGGACTAACCCTTTCGGGACTGTCTCCCGACGAAACTCTGGTCGAGACGGTCGAGCTCAGCGACAGACCCTTCTTTGTCGGAGTCCAGTACCATCCCGAGTTCAAAAGCCGTCCCAACAAGCCCCACCCGCTTTTCTCGGCGTTCATAAAGGCTTCGCTGATGTGAAAGTTTTTGTTTTGTCGAAAAAATTCTTGACAAACGCGTTTTTGGGGTCTATAATGTGTTCATCTTTTGAAAATAAATGATATTTTTGAGGAAAACCATGAAAAACTATCTTAGCACAAACAATTACAGCTTTACATTTAGCTTTACCGACTTTACAGACGGTAGGGTTAATTTGCTATGCTGATAATGTGTGAGATATAACTTAATTCACATAGGGTGTGGCACTTTAACCGAGTGCCGCACCCTTTATTTTTTATTTAACGAGGAGAGATTACTATGATTATCGTTTTAAAACCGTCAACACCGCCCGAGCAGATCCAGTTGTTCGAGGAAAAGCTTTGCTCTGATTACGAGGTAAAGGTCAACCGCTGGGACGGAGTTCATTCCACTGTTTTAGGTCTGATCGGCGACACTCACACCGTCGATACCGAGTACATCGACGCTCAGGACATCGTCGAAAGCGTCAAGCGCGTTCAGGAGCCGTACAAAAAGGCGAACCGCAAATTTCATCCCGAAAATACCGTCGTAAAAGTCAGCGAAAACGTGAGCATCGGCGACGGCAGTCTCCACATAATCGCGGGTCCCTGCTCGGTTGAAGGTGAAGAGCAGATTGTCAGCATCGCGAAAAGCGTCAAAAAATCAGGCGCGACTCTGCTCCGCGGCGGCGCGTTCAAGCCCAGAACCTCTCCGTACGCGTTCCAGGGCTTGAAGTCCGAGGGGCTTGACCTTCTCAAAATCGCCCGCAAGGAAACAGGTCTTCCCATCGTCAGCGAGATAATGCGCACCGAGCATATTGATATGTTCGAGAACGTCGATATCATACAGGTCGGAGCGCGCAATATGCAGAACTTCGATTTGCTCAAGGAGCTCGGAAAAACAAACAAGCCCGTCCTTCTTAAGCGCGGACTCTCCGCGACGATCGAGGAGTGGCTAATGAGCGCCGAGTACATTATGGCGGGAGGAAACGACAACGTAATCCTCTGCGAGCGCGGAATCAGAACCTTTGAGACATATACAAGAAACACCCTCGACATCTCGGCGATTCCGATTATAAAAAAGCTGTCGCACCTGCCCGTAGTCGTCGACCCAAGCCACGCTTCGGGAAAAAGCAGTCTCGTCGAGCCGCTCGCTATGGCGGCAGTCGCGGCGGGAGCCGACGGTCTGATAATAGAGGTTCACAACGACCCGCCGCACGCGCTGTCCGACGGAGCGCAGTCGCTTACGTCGAAGCAGTTCGACGCGGTCGCGGGAAAGATCCTCGCCTTAAAGGAGGCGTTGAAATGATTTCACAAAAGCTGAGAGAAGATATTCTGAACGCCTCTGCCGCATCTGTTGACGAAGGGGAGACAATAGCCTATCAGGGTATCAAGGGCGCGAACTCGTTCGACGCCGCTCAAAGACTTTTCCCCGAGCGGGAGCTCAGAGCGTACAAAAGCTTTGAGGATGTGTTCAAGGCGGTCGAAAAAGGCGAGTGCGGCTGCGGGGTCTTGCCTGTTGAAAATTCAACGGCGGGTTCCGTTTCTGCGGTTTACGATTTGATTCTGCGCTACCGCTTTTACATAGTCTGCGCGCTTGATTTGCCGATAGATTATTGCCTCGCGGGGCTTAGACAGTCCGAGCTTAGCGACATCGAAAAGGTCGTGTCTCATCCGCAGGCGCTGTCGCAGTGCGAGCAGTATATCAACCGAATGGGCTTTGAATCGGACTCCTGCTCGAACACCGCCGTCGCCGCGAGGGACACCGCGCGCGAAAAGCGTCTCAATCTGGCGGCGATTTGTCCCTACAAGGCTGCCGAGGAGTACGGATTGAAGGTTCTCGACGACCATTTGCAGGACAATAAAAACAACACCACCCGCTTCATCGTCATTTCAAAAAAGCTTTATATAAGCGAAAACGCGAACAAGGTCAGCCTTTGCTTTTCTCTGCCTCATGTGACGGGAGCGCTGTTTCATATGCTCAAGCGCTTCGACTCGCTCGGGCTCAATCTGACAAAAATCGAATCCCGGCCTATTCCCGACAAGGATTTCGAGTATCTTTTTTACCTTGATTTTTCGGGAAGCGTAAAAACCGAGGGCGTCACAAGTCTCCTCTGTCAGCTCAGCGAAGAAATGACTGAGTTCAGCTTCCTCGGCAACTATAATGAAATCAAAGCCGAAAAAGCCCCGGGATCGTCACAATAATCAACAAAAACACATCAAAATAACAGCCCTCGGGATGATCCTGCCCGCGGCAACAAGTGTAAGTATACTGCATTTTGTTACTATCGCCAACGCAATTCACCAAAATATAACTGATATTTTGAAAATAAATAATCATTTTTTACAAAAAAGTATTGTTTTAATAAGAACAATATGTTATAATGACTCTACTCAGCATAGTGTTGAAGCAAATAAAAGGGATTTGAGAAAATGACCCGAGCTTTAATTTGTTTTTCTATGACTAAAACCAATAATAATCGCAGCTTTTCACGGCCGTGGAGACGTCCGTGATTTTTTGTTTGTTAAAAAATTAACAAAGGAGGAAATTTTATTATGAAAAAAACTGTAAGCATTCTGCTTTCGATTCTTATGCTTCTGAGCGTGTTCTCCGCCGTACCTCTTACGGCGAGCGCCGACGGCAACGACGCTCAGACGATTATCGAGGGCAGCATTGTTGTTGAGGACGAGCTTGCCATGTGGAACGTCAACGACAACCCCGAGAGAGTGGTAATCTATCAGTATGAGGGGTCCGCGATAACAAAGAACGATTTCAAGGGCTTTTCCTACGATACCGCGACAAATACGCTCACTATCAAGGATACGCTCCAAAAGAACGCGGCGTTTCTGCTCATTATTGACGATATGCAGGATTTGAAAATCAAGCTCGTCGGAGTGTCCGCGATCGCGTTCCTGAAGGCTGTTAATACAAACCTCAGCTTTGTCGGCAACGGCGAGCTTACAATCGGCGCGCCCTGTACCTTTACCGAAGACGGAGAGGAGCGCGTAAACGAGTATGTCCGCTCCGGACCGCTTACGGGCGAGAACGTTAAGGTCAGCGTATCCAACACCGTTACTCTCAAATTTGACGCGCAGGAGGACGACGACCTTTCCTTCGACCTTTCCTTCGACAAGCCTCAGACGCTCGAGCAGGTTTTCGACTGCAAGGCGGTTCCCTCAAAGGAGCTCAACTGGGAAATTTCCGAAGAGGACAACTCCTATGAAGAATCAATGTACGCGAGAGATTGCTATGTCAAAACCCAATTCTCCGCGGGCGATATTTTGCGCCGCGAGGGTGACACGGACAAAAACAATTACTGGGTGTACACAAAAAGAGTCGGAAGCAACTACAAGGATCGTCTCCTTAAAAGAATCGTTCCGCTGACGGACGGTCTGTGGATCGAGGCTCCCGACAACGACGACAACGCCTACTATGAGGCGGACGGAACCGATCCCGCCGGGTACTATCACTACAGCGACGTTGTTTCCTCCGAGGGCTTCTATCTCTATCCCACTGCCGAGCAGCAGCTTGACGAGAAGTTTTATTCCGTCTATACAATAGCGGATTTTTCTGATGAAATGATCGTCAACGGAAAGCTTGTTGTTGCCCTGAGACCCGAGCTGGATTTATCCTCAAAGGTCTATTCAAAGGACGATGAGCTTTTCGTATATAATTTAAACGCTGCTCCCGACTACCACTTTGATTTCTATAAGCTTGAAATAATCAAACAAAACGAAGAAAAGAATATCCTCGAGTCTCTCGGCGACCTCGGAGATTTCCACGCGGAAAACTTTAAGGTTGAACCCGACGAAAGCGGAAAATATATCTACAACGGCAAGGAATACGACAGCGAGTATGACGCCGAGTATATGAAATACAATGATTTTGTGAAACAGGCTCCAGCATATCTTTCCGAGCAGGGCTACAAGGAGGTAAAAGAATTCCACGAGATTCCCAAAACCTACTGCTTCCGTTTGCCTGTAAACAAGTATACGCTCGCGCCCAATAATGAAGAGCCGACAACCGAGGCGACTGCTCCGACTTCGACGGTCGACCCGTACGAGCCCTACTACGAGGAGCCCACAGCCGCTACAGAGCCTCCCACAGAGGGCGAGACCGAGGAAATCGATTACTTCGGCTATATCCGCGCCGAGGAGCAGAGCGGCGAAGACTGGGACGACTGCGAGATCGTCAACGGCTTCGGCGACCCCGTTACTCTTAATGAATTCAAGGGAATGTCCTATGACGTTGAATCAAAAACCCTTACCCTCAATAACGTCAAGGGCAAGAATATTTCCGTTATGTTTGACCAGATGTTTGATGTAAACATCAAGGTTATCGGCGACTGCGTCCTCAAGAAAATGAGCTTTTGGGATTCAAGCCCCAAATTTATCGGCAACGGTAAGCTTACGTTCGATGAGGGCTTCGATTCCTCGATTTACTACAAGAGCAAGGACATTGTGACTATCGGTCCCGACGTAACCGTAACCCTGAAAAAATCCGAGGGCTACAGCGACGATGATTACGAGGAAAAGGCGTGCGCGGGTCATATCTCCGTGAACACCATGGACGAGAACTATAAGCCCGAGGACTTCTTCAAGTACGAGGGCAAGGCGTCCGAGGAACCCAAGTGGGAAGACGAATCGGACGGCAACAGATATGCTGAAGAGCAGCAGTCTGTAGACTATTTGAAGATGCGCACGACCTTCCCCGCGACAAAGCTTTTGAAGAAGCTCGATTTCGAGGGCGAAAACAATATCTTCGTAGCGTCAATTTACAGCGCGGGAAGCAACCCCGAGCGTTATCACTTCATTTGTCAGCTCGTCGAGAAGGACGGCTACTGGTTTGAAGTTACTTCCAATTCCTACTGGAATAAGGACGAGCTCTTTGTACCGTACACAGAGGAAGAAATCAAAGACCTCCCCGATACTCTCGTAAACAAGGACGGTGTGGCGACGGCTTATCTCTCGCTCCAGACCAACTACGGCAAGACGTACACCAAGGACGGCGAGACCTACGTTCTAAGCCGCGAGGGCTTAGTCCGCAACGTTATCGTTGACCCGATCACACCTCCCGAAAGCGAAGAGGAGACAGAGGGCTCCCCGCTCGTTCTTCTCAGACTCGCAAGAACCTACCACAGCACCCCCGCAAATCTCGTAACCTATCACGACACGCTGTACCTGAACGAAGCGGGAAGCCAGGAAAAACGCGAGGCTCTCCTCAAGGAGAAGGGCTATGCGCCTAAGATGGTTATGGTCGACTATGGCCTTAGCCCCGATTTGTACCTTGTGAACGACGAAATCACCTTCAGCCCCGACGGCTCCGTTCCGACCGAAGCGACAACCGCCGAGGCGACAGAAAAGCCGACCGAGGCTCCCACCGCTGAACCCACAGCAAAGCCGACCGAAGCGCCCACAGTAGAGCCCACCAAGGCTCCCGCAGTTGAGCCCACCGAAGCTCCCACAGCCGAGCCGACAGAGGCTCCGACATCCGAGCCCACCGAGGCTCCCACAGCCGAGCTGACAGAGGCTCCGACAGCTGAGCCCACCGAGGCTCCGACAGTCGAGCCCACCGAGGCTCCGACGGTTCAGCCGACCGAGGCTCCCACAGAAAATCCCACCTCTGCCGTCGTGACAGAGCCTACCCAGTCTCCGACAATTGCTCCCGCGACTCAAAAGCCCGTGAGCACTGTCACAAAGAAGAAGGATAACACACTGAAGGTTACCGTCAAGAATAAGGCAGTCAAAGCCAAAAAGCTCAAGAAAAAGCCGCAAAAGGTTTATCCGATCACAATCAAGAACGCTAAGGGAACCGTTACCTGCAAGCTCAAAAATGTGCCCAAGGCGTTAAAGAAATACATTTCCGTTACCAAAAAGGGAACGATCAAGCTCAAAAGGTGGAAGAAAGCCAAGAAGGGCAAATACACCGTTGAGGTGACCGTAACGGCAAAGGGAAACAAGAGCTACAAAGCAAAGAAAATAGTCAAAAAATTTATACTCAGGATAAAATAACCGAAAGGAGCGGGGGCGCAAGCCTCCGCTCAGCTCGTTAAAAGAGTCTGTTCTTCAGATAATCTACAGATTCGCGCGCTATAATGGTATAAAAAATCGGGAGAAAATTATGAAGGTACTTAAAAGAATTATCTCAGCCGCCTTGTCCGCGGCGGTGCTCGCGGGTGTGTGTCCCTCGGCTGTAAGCGCGGCGCAAAAGGAAAAAAGCTCGATCATCTTTGATATAAACGGCGACAAGGTGACCGACGGGAAGGATATTGAAGCGTTTAAGTCCTATGCCCCCAATCTTGTCAGAGCAAGCGAGGACTTCGGGCTTTTCCCGACGCAGATAATCTACGGCGACGTAAGGTCGACCGATTATGATACCTCGCAGGCGGATTCGATCCCTCGTTATTTCCTGACGAATATAAACCTCTCCACTACGCCTAAGTTTCAGGGCTCGCGCGGAGACTGCTGGGCTTTCGCGGCGGTCGGAGCGCTCGAGAGTGCCGCGCTCAAGGCGGATGAGCTCGCGAAGAACCCTTCGGGCGCAGTTGACCCGAAGGCATTCTCGGAGCCTGTTCTGAGCGGACTCGAGGACAAGTATGATTTTTCGGAAAAGGCGGTCGCGTGGTTTATGGGCGAGCCCCTGACGAGCGGTGAAAATCCCGCGCAGTCGGGCGAGGGCTTTTCGATTGGCGGCGACAGCACCGCCCGATTCGATTTAGGCGGTCCGTCGTCATATCCCGAAACGCTTTTCACCGCGTGGAGAGCGGTGCTCCCCGACAGCGTCGCGCCCCATACGCCCGAAAACTGGGACGGTACGGTGAACGGAATGACAAAGTACGGCACGAATTGGTCGCTTCCGAAGGATCTCGGAGCAACGTCCTCCGAAACCCCGAGGGTGAGCGATTATCTGCTTCTTCCTCCTACGTCAAGAATCAAATATGACTACTCAAACGGCGACAGACTGTGGCAGAGCTGCGACAAAAAGGCGAGGAGTATAGTAAAACAGGCTCTCCTTGAATACGGCGCCGTAAGTATTCTTTATGACGCGAGCCCGACCTCCGAGAACTACAGCTTCTATCACTCATACGACAAGGCGGACCCCAACCACGTCAACCTGATCGTAGGCTGGGATGACAATTACTCAAAAACGAATTTCTCCACCGAGGAGTCCTCTATGCCTCCCGAAAACGGCGCGTGGCTCGTTAAAAACAGCTACGGCAGCTACGATTACTGGAAATCGGTGTGCAAAAACTGGGACGAGGACAGAGAGGGCATAAACGGTATGTCCTACGCGGATTCCGTCTCCTATGCTCAAAAGCGCAAAACAACCCTCGACGATCTCAAGAAAAAAGGCGCTTCCGTAAACAAAAATATGTGCGAATGGGGAATAAGAGACGAAAACGACCGCGGGACGGGCTACTTCTGGCTTTCCTACTTCGACCGCTCAGCGGGCGCGAATTATGTCTATAAGGCGGACTCAGCCGCCGACGGCTATGACTACGACAACAACTATCAGTACGATTACGCGATGTGCTCCGACGACCTGCGTTTTTCCTTCAAAACAGCCGACAAAAACACCCTCTTCGGCAATGTCTTTGTTTCAAACGGAAACGAAAAGCTCAAAGCCTTCTCAGCCTATACAAACGAGACCGACTCCTTCGTAAGGAGTGAAATCTATCTGCTCGACGGAACAGAGAGCAACCCGACCGAGGGAAAACTCATTTATTCCGACTCCCGAAGCGTCAAGTTCGCGGGCTTCCATACTATAAGGCTCGACAAGGAAATCAGCCTTTCCAAGGGTCAAAAATTCGCGGTCGTTCAGAACGTCACCTCAAAGGAAAGCGGCTCGGGAGAAGAGGTCTCCTACCTCGGGCTTGAAACAGACGTAGACGGCAGGGTTCTTTCGGACAAATACGAGGTCGACAGCAAGACCGTCTCCAACGACGGCGAAACCTACGTCCGTCTCGACGGAAAATGGACGACCCCGAAACAGCTCAACGAAAGCCTCGAAATATCCGAAATCTTCACCTTCGGAAACACGAAGATAAAGGCGTTTACCGTGAACGCGGCGAGCACTGTCGTCCCGAAAAAAGCAAATCCCGTCAGTGTCACCGTGAAATCAAAAACAATCAGCCTCAAAAAGCTGCGTAAAAAATCTCAGACCGTAAAGCCCTTAACCGTCAAAAACGCGCGCGGAAAGCTGAGCTTTGCGCTCAAAAGCGTACCCAAAAAGCTTAAAAAGCTCCTGAAAATAAACTCAAAGGGAGCCCTCACGGTCAAAAGATGGAAGAAAGCGAAAAAGGGAACCTATAAGCTCAAGGTAAAAATCACCGCGAAAGGCGATTCGCTGTTCAACTCAAAAACAGTCACAAAAACAGTAAAGCTGAAAATCAAGTAAATTACCGCCCGTCTGAGACGGGCGGTTCCTTGTGAAAATCGCATAAATAAAGCAAGGCGTTTTTGTGCATACAGCAGAAAATGAAAAAATACGAAACTTTTCCGATTTTTTTGACGCTTCAACTATGGAAACGGACGTTTTTTTCGTCTATATTTATAGGGGGTGTAAATATGAAAAAAATCATTATTATCCTGCTCGCGGCGTTGACCGTGTTTTCCGTCTCGTCCTGCTCGACCGCTGATAAGGCGAAAAAACCGAAGGCTGGTTTTAAGTACCGCTACGATTCTAAGTCGCGAAGTCTTTATCTCAGCGGAAACGGAGAAATGCCCCGAAGCCTCGGCTTTGACGGCAACGATTTTGAGCCGCTGCCCGAAAGAATCGTAATCGAAAGCGGCATAACGACGGTATCGGAAAGAGCCTTCGCGGACGATGTCGACGGAGCCTCGGGCAAGGGTCAAAACGGATACGGCAAGGTTCGCGAAATCGTTCTCCCCGACACCGTCAGAGAAATAGGAGCAGACGCCTTTGAGGAGCTTCATTCTTTGAAAAAAATCAACCTCCCATCCTCCGTTACAAAAATCGTGGAGGGCGCGTTTTCAGGCTGTGTCAGGCTTAAATCCGTGACGGTGCCTTCGGGCGTCAAAAAGCTCCCCAAGGAAATGTTTTGTATGTGCTCAAGGCTGAAAAACGTGACGCTCGAGGAGGGAGTAGAGGAAATCGGAGAGGACGCCTTTGACGGTACGGGGCTCGAGGAGCTTAGGCTTCCGTCTACGATTAAAAAAATAGGAAACGGCGCGTTCTCCGTTTCGAACGTAAAAAACCTGATTCTCCCCGAAAACGCCGTGGAAATCGGCGCGAGTATGTATTTCGGCTGTGATAATCTGAAAGAAATAGTTATCCCCGAAAGCGTTGAAAAGCTCGGTGATGATGTTTTCGGCAATTGCCGCAACCTGAAAGCAGTAAAGCTCCCTCAGAAAATCAAGAAAATCCCGGGAGCCGCGTTCAGCGAGTGTGAAAAGCTCGAAAAAATAAACATCCCGAGCGCGGTAACCGAAATCGGTGATTACGCGTTTCGTACCTGCGAAAGTCTGAAAAGCGTGACCCTTCCGAAAACACTCAGGCTGATTGGCGAGCACGCCTTTGAGGACTGCAAAAGCCTTGAAAGCGTCTCGATCCCCGACTCTGTAACCGAGCTGGGAGAGGAAGCGTTTTACGGCTGTGAAAAAATCAAGTCGATAACCGTCCCGAAATCCGTCGAAAACCTCGGCAAGCGCTCGCTGGGTTACTTTTACGAGGAAGAGTACGGCTTGTCCGGAAAGCTCGAGGGCTTTTCAATCAAGGGCTTCAAAAACTCCGCCGCCGAAAAATACGCAAAGGAAAACAAAATCAAATTCATTTCAATAGGATAAAAAAAGTCGGGGTTGTCGGTGACAGCCCCAACTTTTCTTATTCTTCCGCTGAAATAAATTTTTTGAGCGCCTTTATCGACCTGTCCGCCGCGAGCTGCTTGAATTCCTCGTAGTTCTCGGGCTTGTTGAACTTGAAGTCGTCGCTGATTGAACGGATAATAGCGAACGGAACCTTGTTCATATAGCAGACGTGACCGACCGCTCCGCCCTCCATTTCGCAGCATAGCGCGTCAAACTCATACGCGATAAACTCACGCTGGCTTCTGTAAACAACGAAGTAATCGCCCGACGCGACTCTTCCTCTGTGAACGTGCGCGCCGAGGTTCTGGCAGTAAACCGCAAGTCTGTCGCAGATCGCCTTGTCGGCGGGAATCTCGATTCTCTTTTCGTCGGTAAACCAAATCTGACCTCTGGGCTCCTCAAGCGCGGTGCAGTTGATGTCATGCTCGACGCAGTCGGTCGAAATAACGATGTCGCCGACGGTAATGCGCTTTGTAAGGCTTCCCGCGATTCCCGAGTTGATCACAACGTCGGGCTTGTACAGGTCAATCATAATCTGAGTTCCGACAGCCGCGTTTACCTTGCCGACTCCCGATTCGAGCAGCACAACGTCCTTGTCGGCGATTTTTCCGCTGAAAAACTCGAGCCCCGCCTTTTTTGTGACCTCGGGGTTCTCCATAAGCGCCTTTAATCCGTCAAGTTCGATTTTTAACGCGCAAATTATACCAATCATATTCAGTCTCCTCTCTGTGTCGGTATTAACATTCCGAGTATAGTATAACACGTGAAATTCAATTCTTCAATAATATTTGGTGAAAATATAGCGCAGTTTTTATATTATTTAAAGCGAGCTCTGAGCTCTTTTGTAAGTGTTGCACAAATTACGGGGCGCAAGTTTAGTCAGTACGACAGAGTCCGATACCTCACGTTCGGTTGACAAGCGCAATCTTTTCGGGTTAAAATGAGTAAAAGCGACTATCGCAATGAAAAGAGGTATACTATGAAAAAACATTTACGTATAATCGCCGCGGTTTTAGCGGCGGTAATGCTGCTTTCGGTCTTTACGGCTTCGGCTTTCGCTGCCGAGGTCGCGGCGGTAAAAACAGGCGGCAAGAGCGGCGACATCGGAGCGGGCTGCAAGTGGAGCTTCGATGAAACGAGCGGCAAGCTCACAGTCTCGGGCAGCGGTCCGACCTTTGACTGTCCCTACGTCGATGCTCCGTGGGCTGAGTACGCGCTGCAAATTCAGTCCATCGAGGTTCAAAACGGCGTAACCTCAATCGGCGAAGGTCTTTTCAAGAACATCAACGCAGTCAAGGAGGCGGTGATCGCCGACTCAGTTACCGAAATCGGCGAAGACGCGTTCAACGGCGACTTCAATTTGAAGAAAATCAAGCTCCCCGCTTCTCTTAAAATAATCTCAAACAGTATGTTCAGCTACAACAGCTCCCTCGAGAGCATTGAGCTTTCCGATAAGCTCGAGGAAATCGGCGCGTTCGCCTTTTACGGCTGTACGGCTTTGACGAGTGTTGATATTCCCGAATCGCTCAAAAAGGTCGGAATGGACGCCTTTGCCAACTCGGGTCTTTCCGAGGTCAAAATCACGGGTATGGACACCGAAATCAGCAGCCACGCCTTCGGCTATGATTACAGCGACCAATTATACAGAGTCAGAAAGGGCTTCAAGTTCTACTGTCTCCCGGGCTCCAAGTCGGAGGAGTACGCGCAGGCTCTCCTAAACGATACTCCGCCCGAGACAGACGTAACCTGGGAATTTGACGAAAAAACAGGCACGCTCACTCTTTCGGGTACGGGCGAAACCCCTTGGGTCAGAACCGAATATCCTGCTCCGTGGAGCAAGCACATTGAAGATATCACCGCTCTTAAGGTCAACGAGGGAATTACGATCCTGAACGGAATCGGTAATTGCCAAAACCTCAGAAGCGTGACCCTGCCTAATTCTCTCAAAAAAATCAACAGCTCCGCCTTCAATATCGAGGAAGGCTGTCTTTCAAGCGTCGACTTCGGTACGGGCATTGAGGAAATCGGCACAGCCGCGTTTGCATACGCCGGTCTAAAGGAGATTGTCCTCCCCGAGAGTCTCAAAAAAATCGGCTCCTACGCGTTCGCGAACAACAAAAACATAAAGAAGCTCGACCTCGGCTCGGGCGTTGAGGAAATCGGCGACCACGCGTTCTATGAGTGCAATATCCTGTCCGTTACGATACCCGATTTTGTCGAAAAAATCGGCGAAAAGGCGTTCGGCTACTATTATGACGAGCGTCCGGTCGAAGGAGATTTGGACGACTGCTATATCTACGACGATTTCGTTCTCACGGGCTTTGAAATCATCGCATCTCCGAATTCGGCGGGAGCGAGATACGCGAAGGACAACGGTATCGTATTGGTCGGGGGCAAGGCGTCGATCAACAAAAAGTCAGTCAGCCTCAAGGCGGGCAAGAGCGCGACGCTGAAGCTTTCAAACTCAGGCGCCTATAACTGGTACAGCAGCGACGACAGCGTCGCTTACGTTGACAGATACGGCAAGGTCACTGCGCTCAGAAAGGGCTCGGCGACCATCACTCCGCAGACCCCGAGGGGAATCAAGCTTTCCTGCCGAGTCAACGTTACCACAAGCCCGACAATCAAAATCGGCAAAAAGAAATTCAGCGCCAAAAAGACCTACAAGGTCAAAAAAGGCAAAAAACTGACCGTCAAAATTTCGGGCAGGGCGTCCGTTTACAGTAATTCCTATTCGAGCTCAAACAAAAAGACAGCAAGAATCACCACCAAGGATTTGAACGCGAAAAAAGTAACGATCAAGGGCTTCAAAAAGGGAAAGGCAACAATAAAGCTAAAGGTCAACGGAAGCGTAACCTTCAAAATCAAAGTAAAAGTATACTAAGTAAATACCGCGTCAAAAACCTCGGTTAAGCTGAAAAAGCTGAAAAGCGGAAAGAAATACTACGTGAGTGTCAGAACCTACCGCTCATTAAATAAAACAGCTCTCCTTTCTAAGTGGAGCAAAACAAAAAGCAAAAAAATTTAGCAAAAACAATAAAAAAATGTTGACAAATCTGTAACTTCTGTTATAATGATATACGTATAGACTGAATAGTAGTGCTAAAAAAGCGTAGAAGGAGGGTTTACTTTGAAAGAAAGATATTCAGCGCCTACAATCAAAGTTGATATTCTTGAAAGAGCAGATGTCGTTTTGAGTAATAGTAATCCCGGTTCTTCTCAGCAGAGTAGTATAAAGAAATACGAAAAGGAAAATGTCTACAAGGATATTATGAGCTTTTTCATCAGCGGAGATTGGTTCAGCTAAAAATTTCATCGCCCTGCATTCGCAGGGCGTTTTCTTTTGCTAAAAATCCGAAATCTATTGTAAAATTCCGACGAAAATGTTATAATTCTGACATAATTCGACATCGGAGCGATAGTATGAAGAATCATACTATCAGATTTATGTTGTCCGCTCAGTTTGCCGCGAAGCGGCAACGAGCGATGATTGAATTTCCATTTACGCCTTATCCGCCCACGGTAAGGTTGTAAATAGATTAAAAGGACTGTTTGTGGGCGGAAAGGCTATGGGAATTATTATGGACGGTATAAGGATAGTTTATTACAGCGGCTACATTCGCAACTGGAGAAGTCTGTGCGAGGAGCTCAAAATAGATAAAAGCCTCGGCAGACAGGAGCGCGAGGCGGCTATTTTGATCTCGGCGTTTAAAAAGTGGAACACAAGTATGCCTGAGCACATTTACGGAATGTTCGCGTTCGCGATTTCCGACGGGGAGAAAACCTATTGCTTTCGCGATCAGGTCGGTCAAAAGCAGATGTTCTACGCGGTGATAGGCGGCGAGTTTTTCTGCTCGGGCGACATAAACGAGCTCGCGGAAAACGAAAAGTATGAAAAGGTTCTCAACAAGCGTATGCTCCAGCTTTATCTTTTCTACGGCTTCCCGATAGGGGACGAGACCTTCTACGAGGGTATAAGCAAGCTTATGCCCGGTCACTACGTCGTCTGGGACGGCAAGGACACAAGGGTCGTCCGCTACTTCAAGCCCGTATTCGAGCCCGACTACAGCAAAACCGTCGACGAGCACGCCGAAAACGTCAGAAAAACCGTCGAGGAAATCCTCAGCGAAGAGATGAACGACCCCGAGTTCCCGTACAAGGAGTCATTCCTTTCGGGCGGAGTTGATTCCTCCTACCTCCTTGCGGCGAGCGACGCTGTTGCCGCGAACACCGTAGGCTACGAGGAAAGCGGCTTTGACGAGTCTGCTCTGGCGCGTCAAACGGCTGAGATCCTCGGCAAAAAATTCTCGGTAAAAACAATCGGACCCGAGGAATACTTCGAGCGTATCCCCACGGTCATTGATAAAATCGGCCAGCCGCTCGGTGACGCCTCAGCGGTCGCCTTCTCAATCGGCTGCAAGGCGGTCAGAGAGCACGCTCAGGTCGTTTACTCGGGCGAGGGTATCGACGAGTTCTTCGGCGGCTACAACGCGCACAAGCGTCACCTGCCCTCGGACTGGACCTACCTGACCTGCTCGCACATTATGTCCGAGGAGGTCGTAAGGTCGATCATGCTCGACTTTAACCCATCCGTTAAGGTTGAGGAACCCGTTTCGGCGCTTTGGAAGGAGGTCGAGGGTCAGGACGAGCTCGCGCAGAAGCTTACCATAGACATCTCCTACTGGCTTGAGGGAGATATCTACCTCAACACCGACCGCACCAGCACAGCCTGCGGAGTTGAGCTTCACACCCCGTTCAGCGATTTAAGACTGTTCAACGCCGCGAGGGTCATTCCGTCATCGTACCAGCTCACCGAGGAGCAGAACAAGTACGTTTTCCGCAAGGCGGCGAGCAGCAGGCTTCCCGACGAGGTAGCCTTCCGCAAAAAGGTCGGTTTCCCCGTCCCAATCAGAAAGTGGCTCAAAAACGAGCGCTACAACAAGCCCATAGAGGAAAAGCTCTTCTCCGAAACCTCAAGGAAGTTCTTCCGTCAGGACGAGCTCAAAAAGCTGTGGGACGAGTACCTCGGCGGCGACGAGTTCGTATGGGGCAGAATCTACGCGATTTACGCCTTTTTGCTGTGGTATGATATGAAATTTTGATAAATGATTTACAGGGTTGTCGTTTTGTGTGACAACCCTGAACTTTTTCTTGCAAAGCGCGTCCGCGTTTGTTACAATTAAGGTATCTCAAAGCCGAGGTGACGCTTATGACAAAAATCACGCTCGGTCCCGACGGGAAATACCGCTGGACCTATGAGCTGAAAATACTCAAAAACCCGACGGTATTCATACTGGTGTGGAAGGTTCTCGCTTTTTCCGTACTGCTGGTTTTTGCGTTCGTAATTACAATCGACCTTGTAAAAAACGGCTTCGGCGACGAAACGCTTGTGACAAATCTCAAGGCTTTCGCCATTGCTATGCTCGTTGTGACCGTCCTCGTCGCGCTTGGAGTTCTGATTTACGCCGCGATAATGGGAGGCAGCTACATAGTAGACTTTGAGCTCGACGAAAAAGGAGTGTTTCATTCGCAGTCTTCCGCGCAGGCAAAAAAGGCGAAAAAGCTCGGAGCCGCCACCGCCGCGGCGGGCGCGCTTTCGGGCAGACCGACGACCGCGGGAATCGGGCTCGCCGCGACAAGAACCGAAATCTACACCGAGTTTGACAGGGTGAGAAGCGTAAAGGCTTACAGACGCAGACACCTAATAAAGGTAAACGGGCTCCTGAGCAGAAATCAGGTCTACGCGGACGGCGCGGATTTTGACTTTGTGCTCGAGTATATCGCGAGCCGAGTGCCCGAAAAAGCCAAAATCAAGCGGTAAAGCTGTTGAAAAGCATAATTTGTTCTGATATAATCAAAGTACCAAACTAAAGGAGGACTCCCGATGAAAGCTACTATCGTAATCGGTCACAAAAACCCCGACACCGACTCAATCTGCTCGGCGATTTGTTACGCCGCGCTGAAGCACTCGCTCACGGGCGGGGACTATCTGCCCTGCCGCGCGGGTGAAATCAACGGAGAAACCGAATATGTGCTCAAAACCTTCGGAGTAGAGGCTCCGATGCTCATCGAGTCTATCGAGCCGAGAATATCGGACGTTCCGTTCCGCAAAATCGGAGGAATTTCGCAGGAGATTTCTCTGAAACGCGCGTGGGAGCATATGCGCGACCACAATATCCAGACCGTCCCGATTCTGACCGACAGGCGCAAAATCAAGGGGATCCTCACCCTCGGCGATCAGGCTCACTTCTATATGGAGGACCAGGACGCTTCCGCGCTCTCAAAGGCGAACACACCGTACAAAAACATAGCGGATACCCTCCAGGGCGAGGTTGTCGTGGGCGACCCCGAGGAATGCTTCTCCTCGGGAAAGGTCGTCGTTGCGGCGGCAAATCCCGACGTTATGGAGGATTACATAGACGAGGGCGACCTTGTGCTTCTCGGAAACCGCTACGAATCCCAGCTCTGCGCGATTGAAATGAAGGCGGGCTGTATCGTGATCGGACTCGGAGCCAAGCTTTCAAAGACAATCAAAAAGATTGCGGAGGAATCGGGCTGTACGATAATCGTCTCACCGCTCGACACCTACACATGCGCCAAGCTTATAAATCAGGCTGTCCCGGTCGGACACATTATGCGCAAGGGAAACATAATCACCTTTAACCTCGACGACCTCGTCTCCGAGGTCAAAACAGAGGTTTCAAAGAAAAGAATCCGCTATTTCCCGATTCTGGACAACGAGGGCGGCTACGTAGGACTGATTTCCCAGCGAAATCTTCTCAACGTTGAGCGCCAGAAGGTCATAATGGTTGACCACAACGAGAAGGGACAGGCGGTCGACGGAGTCCGCTCCGCCGAGGTGATCGAGGTCATAGACCATCACCGTATTGATTCCGTCGAAACAATGAACCCGATCTACTTCCGCAACCAGCCGCTCGGCTGTACCGCGACAATAATCGCGATGATGTACCGTGAAAACAACCTCGATATTCCAAAAACAATCGCGGGACTTCTCTGCTCGGCAATTCTTTCGGATACTCTGATGTTCCGCTCGCCGACCTGTACTCCGCTCGACAGAAGTACGGCCAATATGCTCGCCGATATCGCCGAAATCGAAATCACCGAGCACGCTACCGCTATGTTCAACGCGGGCTCAAGACTCGGGAAAAAGACCCCTGACGAGATTTTCCACATCGACTGCAAGCAGTTCGGAGCGGATGGCGCGACGGTTACGGTCTCTCAGGTCACCTCCGTCAGCCGGCGAGAGCTCGAAAAGGTCAAGGCGAAGATGCTGCCGTATATGGAAAGCCTCCTGCCGAACTCTGGCTCAGATATGCTCTTTATGATGCTTACCAACATTATCGAGGAGTCCACCGAGCTTTTGTTCGTCGGTCAGGGCTCAAAAACCGTGGTGCTCTCAGCCTTTGACGCCGAGCCCACTGACACGAGCGTAGTCCTCCCGGGGGTCGTTTCGCGCAAAAAACAGGTGCTCGGACCGCTTATTCAGGCGATTGAAAATATGTAAATTTGCATTTAGGATTGAAAAAATTTCAATTTAGTGGTATGATATATAAGATAACGGGTATATAACGCCTAAAAAGGGCTTTACCCGCAAAAAACTATGCAGATGGGAATAATTATGAAAATTAAAGCTTTATTGTTAATATTGGTTATTGCTCTGACGGTCGCGATGCTTCCGTCGTGCACAACGGTTTACCCGGGATTTGTCGAGACAACTTCTCCGAGTCAGACGAGAGCCGACCTTCTCGAGCAAATCAAGCAGTCAAAAGGCGAGTTCAGGGTCTATGACGTCGCGGGCTTCATCGGAAACAAGTACATCTTCAAGAACAAGAAGGGTATTTTCCGTCAGAAGAATTCTCACGTCAGAAAACCGCCCGCAATCGCCCGCAACCGCTATATGACGAGCTATATGGCGAACCCCGACTTTGTTTTCTACACCGTGTACGAGGACGAAAAAGACCCCAAGGGCAAGAAGCTTCTGTCTCCGACACAGCTTTTCTGTGTCCGTACGGACGGCTCCGACTTCAAGAAGCTCGCTGTTTTCAACTATTCAAGGCTTACCCTGCTCGGCTACCATAACGGAACCATTTACTTCAAGGGCAACAAGAGCGTGAAAACCTCCTCCGAAACGATCTTCTCCTACTCGTTCAAGACCGCGACTCTGTCCAAGAAGAGAAGCGGACTCAAAAACGTTGTGTTCAAGTCGAAGTATGTCTACTACAACTATTACTACACAGGCGCTCAGAACACAAGTCTATACGCTATGAGCCTTGACAAGCCCGACCAGCCCGACGTTAAGATCACCGACTCGGCTTATTGCAAGGACTACAGCAACACAAGCGACACAACCGCGTTCTGGAGCCATAATATCGGCGAGGATTTAACCGACATTTACAACAAGGACCATTACTTCTACGTCTGTGAGGGCGACGGCTCTGTTCGCAAGTCGGTCAAATTCCCCGACTCGTCTTTGCCTCTCGTGTATGTAGCCGAGACAAAAAAGGCTCTCGTATACACAGCGGATACAAAACCCGAAAAGAGCGGAGTATATCTTTGGGATACCGTTACGGGCGACAAGGAGCTTATAAGCAACAGACCGATCCAGCACGGACTTCAGAGGAATATTGACTCAAAGTTCATCTACTTCATATTCAAGGGCTCGGGCAGTCTTGAGGACTCGAGCAAAATCGACGCGCATATCGTCCGCTTTGACGGTACAAAGCTTTCGGAGATGAAGAGAAAAAGAGGAAAGAATCCCGATTATACAAAGGGAACAATAATAATAGACAAATGGGTGAGATACGACGAGGGCAAGCTCAAAAGCTACAGGCTGTTTGAGGACGAGTCCTTTGTCCCCGCGACCGCGGCTACAGAGCCCGCGACAACCGAGCCCCCTACTACCGCTCCGAATTAATAAAAAAGCGGTAAACGCAGAAAAAGCCGCTTCGATTTCGGAGCGGCTTGATTAAGTTGAAAGTGCAGGTGTATTATGAAAAGACTTGTAGCGTCAATCCTTATTGTAACTATAGCGCTGTGCTCGGCGGTAATCGGTCACGCGCAGGAAGAAAAGAAACCCGATGTTCCGCAAATCAAAATCACAACAACCAACGGAGTGGGTAACACAATTCAAAAAGCGGACGGATATGTTCCCGCCGCTGTTTCGATCGAGGGAGAGGACGGCTCTGTTCTCGAGGACTCCGTCAGCTTCAAGGTCAGAGGAAACAGCACCGCCTTGGAAGGTATCGACAAAAAGGCGTTTACCTTCAAATTCGCCAAAAAGAAAAACGTCCTGAATATGGGAAAAGGAAAGAAGTGGGCTTTGCTCGCAAATACCTTTGACCCGACCCTTATGAGAAATTACATCGCCTTTGACCTTGCGCAAAAGCTTGAAATCCCCTACACCTCAAATCAGAAGATGGTCGAGCTTTGGGTCGACGGCGTTTTCAAGGGCTGTTATCAGCTCATGGAGCCCGTTCAGGCGGGAAGCGACAGAGTCGATATCGACGTTGAGGGCGATGACGGAAAAAAGGATTTTATGATAGAGCTCGAGGCGTCGAGGGCTGAAAGTGACGTAACCTACATCTCGGTAAACGGAATCCGATTTGCCGTAAGCGAGCCCGAGGAGCCGACCGAGGAGCAGGTTTCTTATATAAGAACCACCCTGTCCGATGTTTTCGGCGCGCTGAACAGCAAGGATCGCGAGCGAATCGAGAACATTCTTGACGTAAGCTCCTTCGTGAAGTTTTACGTGCTCAACGAGTACATAAAGACCTGGGACTTTGATTTCAGCTCCGTGTTTTTCTACTTCAAGGACGGAAAGCTTTACGCGGGACCGCCGTGGGACTATGATTTGAGTATGGGCAACGTCAACAAGGACTTTTCCGCTAAAGGCAAAAAGGCGATAGACCCCGAGGGTATTTACACCGACCAAATGCACATATATAAAATGCTCACCCGTCTTGATTGGTTCAACGAGGCGGTAAAAAAGGAGTTTATCGATAATTTCGGCCTGCTCACCGACACATACTCCGAGGGCGGAGTGATCGACCGTTTTCTTGAGAGCTACAAAAGCGTAATCGACCGAAACTTTAACGAGGCGGGCTGGAAGGTCGGAAGATATTATGTGAATGTGCAGAGAAAACCGCTTGCGACCTACGAGGAAAATCTCAGCTATCTGAGAGATTGGCTCAAAACAAGAACCGAGTGGTTAGAGAGTTATCTCGGAATAGAGCGTCCGACCGAATCCGAGCAAGCCTCAACCTCGGAGTCTGTCTCCGAAGCTACGGAGACCACCGAAGCTACGAAAACGACCGAGACAACAGAGACAGCCGAATCAACCGAAACGACTGTGCCGACCTCGACCGCCGAGCCCGTAACCGAGACGACGGAAGCTACCGAAGCAACTACGAAAGCGACCTCGACCACCGAGGCGTCCGAAACATCCGCTCCGACAGAGACGACAAAGCCTCCCTACGAGTTGGGCGACGTCAACCTCGACAAAATTGTAAACGTCAAGGACGCTACGGAGCTCCAGAAGCACCTCGCTGATCTTGTAAAGCTGAACGAGGTTCAGCTCAGCCTGTGCGACACTACGCGCGACGGCTTAATCAATATCAAGGACGCCACCATGATTCAGAAAATCGCGGCGAAGCTTGTATAAATATCCGAAAAAATCGGGCAGAAGGGTAAAACCTTTCTGCCCGAATTTTTGCGTATTATTTAAGCTCTTCAAGGATTTCCGCGATAAGCTCGCGCTCGTCCATATGGTACTTAACTCCGCGGATTTCCTGATAATCCTCGTGACCCTTGCCCGCGAGGACGATAATATCTCCGTCCTGAGCGTTCTCAATGCAGTATTTGATAGCGTCCTTTCGGTTGGGCACAACGACGTATTTTCCGTCGGTCTTGCTCAATCCGACCTTTATATCCTCGATGATGTCCATAACATCCTCAAATCGGCTGTTGTCCTCGGTGATAACGCTTAGGTCGGAGAGCCGTCCGCTCGTTTCGCCCATCTCATATCGGCGAACCTTCGGCCTGTTGCCGCCCGCTCCGAAAAGGGTGATAAGTCTGTTCGGCTTGTACTGACGCAGGGTGGTGAGTACGTTTTCCATCGAAAGCGCGTTGTGGGCGTAGTCGATCAGAAGCGTGTAGTTTCCGGGAACGGGTACGATTTCAACCCTGCCCTTTACCGCGACTGTCTTGAGTCCTTCCTTGATTGCCTCGTCCGAAATCCCCATATCCGCGCAGACTCCGATGGCGCTGAGCGCGTTGTAAACGCTGAAATGACCGGGAATCGCGACGTCAACGTCCATTTCCCTCTTTCCGCTCAGCCTGAACTGAACCCCGAGGAACCCGGGCTTCGAGAGCAGCTTGTCGTCGCTTGCTTTGTAATCCGAGCCCTCGTCAAAGCCGAAGGTCTCGATTTCGCAGGTCGCGTCCTTTGTGATTTCCTGCCACTTCTCGTCGTCGCGGTTGATAATGCCCTTTTTACACTTTTTAAAGAGCATCGCCTTACATTCAAGGTATTCCTGCATATCCTTGTGCTCCGCTCCGCCGATATGGTCGTGAGAGAAGTTAGTAAAAATGCCGTAGTCAAAGTCGATCGCGTCGACCCTGTGCCATTTAAGACCGATTGACGACGCCTCGATGATCATAGCCTCGCAGCCCTCTTTGACCATTTCCCTCATAGCCTTCTGAACCTCGTAGCTCTCGGGAGTGGTGTTGTTCGTCTTGATCAGTCTGTCGCCGATGATAATTCCGAGGGTACCGACTGTGCCGCTCTTGATGCCCGCGCATTCGAGGATCCTCTTGATCATGGCGACGGTGGTGGTCTTTCCCTTTGTGCCTGTTATGGCTATCGTTTTCAGACTTCTCGCGGGATGTGAGAAAAACTCGGCGCTTATCCGCGCGAGCGCTTCCCTTGTGTCGTCGACCTTGATGATCGCGGCGTCGCCCTCAACATCGACGTCGTCGCTGACGATAAGCGCCGCCGCGCCCTTTTCGACAGCGTCCGCGGCGTAGCTGTGGCCGTCGGAGTTGTAGCCCTTGAGACATACAAAGGCGCAGCCCTTCTCAACCTTTCTTGAATCATAAATGATATCGGAGATTTCAACCTCCGTGTTTCCTCTTACAACCGTGTAATCAGTGCCCTTGAGCATTGAAGAAAGCTTCATAAAGTGACCTCCCGTCGAGCTTATAATGTATATTTATGTAAATATTATATCAACATAGTATTAAAAAAACAACCTGAAAACAAGAAAAAACCGCAAAAATCAAGGTAAGATCGGGCAAAAAAGGGACGCTTTGTAATAATCTATTGCAACTTGCACAAAATATTATAAATCAATCAATAAACAAAGCGAAAATTCCATTTCAAATTCCGACTTTTGTGGGAAAAGTCCATAAATTTAAAAAAGGAATTGTGAAAATGCACAAAATCAAATTGTGCAAAATAGATATAAAAATAAAAGTCTCTTTGTGCAAAACGCTAAAATTACAAAAATATTATGGCAAAGTGCACAAATCTCAAAGCTCTATTTGAATATTTAGACAAAAAGTACAAAGGGAGTTGTATTTTTGTGCCAAATTGTGTTATTATTTATATAGTGACAGAACGGCGTAGTCCCCGATTGTACGCTGTTCCACTTGGCACTTGTTAAAAGTGCTAAAATATCATTTTTATGAAAGAGGGAATTCAAATGAAAAAAATCGTTGCGCTTGTATTGGCGGCAATGATGATCGTAGCTGCTTTCGCTAGTTGCGGCGGCGGCGACAATCAATCGAACAGTGGTTCCGACAACGGTTCAACTGCAAACAGCGGCACAGATCAGGGTACAGGCTTCAATGTTGACGCGGCTGACTTCGGTGACGAGTCAAACGCGACATTAAAGGTTTGGGGTCCTGACGCTTATGTTAAACTTCTTAAGAAGCAGTGTGATGCTTTCACAAAGAAGTTCCCTGACAAGAACATCAAGATCAACGTTGTAGCTCAGGGTGAAGACACAGCTGCCACAAACATGCTCTCCGATGCTGACGCTGCTGCCGACGTATTCGGATTCGCTTCCGACCAGCTCAGCCGTCTTGTAAGCGCGGGCGTAATCGCTCCTGTTGCTACAAAGTACGCAGAAGCAATCACATCAAGCAACCTTAAGGCTGCTGTTTCGGCTTCTACTCTTCAGAATCCCGAAACAAAGAAGGACACACTCTACGCTTTCCCCGAGACAGGAAACGGCTACTACCTCGTATACGACAAGTCTGTTGTATCCGACAAGGACGCAGGTTCTCTCGAGGCTATCCTCGCTGACTGTAAGAAGGCCGGCAAGAAGTTCATCATGGACGCCGGTAACGGCTACTATGCTTGTATCTTTCCGTTCACAGGCGGAGTTAAGATCGAAGGCTTAGAGGAAGACGGTCTCACACAGAAGTTCAACGACTACGACGAGGCAAAGGTTGTTGCTACACTCAAGGCTTTCTCGAAGCTCATGCACGAGTACAGCGGCACATTCACAAGCCTTGACGTTGCCAACATTTCTTCAGGCTTCGTTTCCACAAGCAAGAAGAAGTCAGTCTGCGGCGCAGGCATCGACGGTAACTGGAACTCAACTCCTGACCAGGAAGCTCTCGGCGACAACTTCGGCGCTGCCAAGCTCCCGACAATCAAGGTTGACGGTAAGGAAGAGCAGATGGTTTCAATGTACGGTTACAAGATGATCGGCGTTAACAACGCTTCCAAGTTCCCGCGCACAGCTCAGATCCTCGCTTACTATCTCTCAAGCGAAGAGTGCCAGACTCAGAGATGCGAAGAGCTCGGCTGGAGCCCGACAAACAACACTGTTGTTGAGTCCGACGTAGCTAAGAAGAACGTTGCTATCTCAGCTCTCGTAGCTCAGAGTGAGTTCTCCGTTGCTCAGGTTAACATCGCTCAGACATTCTGGGATCCGATGGGCAACCTCGGTAACAAGCTTATCGCAGAGGATACAAATCCCGATAAGTACGACTTCAAGAAGCTCTTCCAGAACACAATCTCCAACATCAAGGACGAGTAATTCTAAAAAACTAATACAAAGGGCGGTCCGCTTTTGCGGACTGCCCCAGTCTCGACAAGGGAACGACGTTATCATGTTGTTTTGAAAATGGTTATTTGGTTTAAATAATGGTTTTTGAAATGAGGGGAACAGGATAACGCGCAAAATCAAAAGCTATTATTTAAACTAAATTTAAAAAATCTTAAGAAAAGGGAGAGTGATTTGATGAGATATATTGACTATATGCAGCTAAATCCTTTCCAGAGGTTGGGTTATAATCTTGGCCAGTTCTTCAAGAAACTTCCCTCAAACCTCGCGCGTTTCTTCAAATTCCTGGGACGCGCGATTGTAGGATTTTTTGTTGGAATCGGCAAAGGCTTCGCTAACTACGGAAAAAGATTCGCCAAGGGCGATGCTGGCGTAAAGCTTTCCTATCTCATTTTCGGCTTTGGCAATATTGTCAAGGGTCAGGCTATTAAGGGACTTATATTCTTTCTCGTTGAAATCGGCTACATATGCTATATGGTTTTCTTCGGATGGGGCTATATGTCCAAGTTCGGTACACTCGGAACTCAGAAGGCGACCACAACAATGGGCGCCGACGGCTTCCCCGTAACCGTACCGGGCGACAATTCCATGCTTATTCTTCTTTATGGTGTTGTTACAATCGTAATCACGGCGGTAGCTTTCGTTATCTACATCGCCAACACAAAGAGCGCGTACAAGCAGTACGAGGCAAAGCTCAACGGCGAGCACATTCCTACCTTCAAGGAAGAAATGTACGCTTTTGTTGACGAGAAATTCCACATTTCTCTTATGTCGATCCCCTGCCTCCTTATCGGCTGCTTTACGATCCTGCCTCTCATATTCATGATTCTTATCGCGTTCACAACATATGACGCGAAGCATCTGCCTCCCGGCAACCTCTTCACATGGTGCGGTCTTGACAACTTCACAGACCTCGTATCCATCACTGAGGGCGCCAACAAGGCGACAACCTTCCTGAATCTTGCCGAGTGGACCATTATCTGGGCTATCTTCGCAACCTTCTCGAACTACATCCTCGGTATGATCGTTGCTCTTATGATCAACAAAAAGGGCATCAAGCTCAAGGCTCTCTGGAGAACACTGTTCGTAGTAGTTGTAGCTGTTCCGCAGTTCGTATCACTTCTTCTTATGAACCAGATGCTCCAGACAAACGGCGCGATCAACCAGCTCCTTACGATTCTTTCGGGAACTCACCAGGAGATTCAGTTCCTCAACTCGACGCCTCTCATGGCTCGAGCGACGGTAATCATCGTCAACATCTGGGTTGGTATTCCGTACACAATCCTTATCACCTCGGGTATTCTTATGAATATTCCCGCAGACCTCTATGAGTCCGCTACGATCGACGGCGCGGGTCCTGTCAAGAGCTTTACAAAGATTACTCTTCCGTATATGCTCTTCGTTACAACCCCGTACCTCATCACTTCCTTCATCGGCAACATCAACAACTTCAACGTTATCTACCTGTTGACGAACGGCGGACCTACCACCGAGCAGTTCTATCAGGCGGGCTGGACCGATATCCTTGTAACATGGCTGTTCAAGCTGACCATGAATAACCAGGATTACAACCTCGCCGCTGCCGTAGGTATTCTTGTATTTATTGTTTGCGCAACTCTGTCGCTCATCACCTTCAACGCGACTAAGTCCGCAAAAGACGAGGAGGCGTTCTCATGATTAAAAGTTATAAGCTCAGACGCGGCCTTGCGAATACATTCATCTACATTCTTCTTGCGGTACTCGGAATTTTGTGGGTATCTCCTCTCGCTTACCTTGTTATCCAGTCATTTAACACAGGTAAGGAGCAGATTCCGCAGACTCTTCTCCCGCAGTTTTGGGGCTTTGACAACTACGTCAACCTCTTCACAAACATCGGTTCTCTTAACTTCCCGAGATGGTACCTGAACACATTTGTTGTCGCTTGCTTCAGCTGCGTAATTTCAACAATTTCCGTTCTTATGGTAGCGTACGCTTTCTCGAGACTTCGCTTCAAGTCCCGTAAAAAGTTCATCAACGTCGGAATGATCCTCGGAATGTTCCCCGGCTTTATGACAATGATCGCTATCTACTACCTCTTGAAGGCTATGGGACTTACTCAGACTCTCGTTGCTCTCGTAATCTGCTACTCGGCAGGCGCGGGACTCGGATTCCAGATCTCCAAGGGCTTCTTCGATACGATACCGAGAGCTCTTGACGAGGCGGCGACCATCGACGGCGCCAACAAAAACCAGATATTCTGGAAGATTATTCTTCCGATGTCAAAACCAATCGTAGTTTACACCGTACTCACCTCCTTCATCGGACCTTGGACAGACTTCATCCTTGCGAAGATCATCATGGGTGACGCGCGTGACAACTATACAGTTGCTATCGGTCTGCAGCAGATGGTAAGCCTCGAGTTCAAGACAAGATACTTCAAGCAGTTCCTGTCAGGCTCGGTACTCGTTGCGGTTCCGGTTACAATCCTGTTCCTCAAGATGCAGAGTTACTACGTTGAAGGCGTTACCGCCGGCGGCGTTAAGGGTTAATAGCCTGATATTCTTAAAAACTAAAGGGCGGCAATTTGTCGCCCTTTTCTTTTAAAAAGTAAAGGTGATAGTGTGAAAAATCACACTGTCAGATTTATATTGTCCGCTCAGCTTGCCGTGAAACGGCAACGAGCGATGACGAAATCGCCATTTTACGCCTTATCCGCCCACGGTAATGTTGTAAAGTTATAAATGGCTATTTGTGGGCGGAAAGGCTATGGCGATTAAAATGAAAAAATCGGTTTCCTTCTTATTGATATTAGCAATTCTTCTCACCTCGGCTCTGTGCGGGTGTCAGAATGAATACAAAGACCCCACCGCGAGCATAAAAACAACCAAGTCGAGCGACAAATACCGCAACTACTACGAAATTTTCGTAAATTCCTTCGCGGACAGCAACGACGACGGAATCGGCGACCTCAACGGTATCACCCAGAAGCTCGACTACCTCAACGACGGCAACCCCGAGACCGAATCCGACCTCGGAATCGACGGCATCTGGCTCACCCCGATAATGCCCTCGCCGTCCTACCATAAATATGACGTAGAAAATTATTTCAGCATCGACGAACGCTTCGGTACGCTCGACGACTTCGACAAGCTCGTCAAGGAGTGCCACAAGCGCGGAATCAAGCTGGTTATTGATATGGTCCTCAACCACTCCTCGAACACTCACCCGTTTTTCGAGAGCGCGTGCAAGGACATTCTTCTCAAAAAGAAGCTCAACTCCGACGCGAAGTACTATGAAATCGCGAAGTACAAGGACAACCCGGGCGACAACTACACCGAAATAGGCAACGGCTACTACTACGAGTCGAATTTCTCCCCTCATATGCCCGAGTGGAACCTCAGCCAAAAGAAAACCCGTGACTATTTTGAAGAAATCGCATCCTTCTGGCTCAAGGAGCATGACGTCGACGGCTTCCGTCTCGACGCTACAAAATACTACTCCAACAAGCACACCGACGGCGCCGAATTCCTCAAGTGGTTTTACTCAATGGCACAAAAAATCAAGTCCGACGTCTATATGGTCGGCGAAAACTGGACAGGCAACGCCGAAATCCAGGAAATGTACAAAACGGGAATCGACAGCTTTTTCTCCTTCGGCTTTGCGGACGCCTCGGGCGGCTTTGTAAACGCCGTCCGTATGCAGAATCAGCAGAACCTCATAAAATCCCTGCAAAAATTCGAGCGCAAAACCCACGATAACAACAAAAACGCCATCAACTGCTACTTCCTCTCAAACCACGACCAAAAACGCTCGGCAAACTTCAACAAGTCCGTCGGTCTGAGCGGCACAAAAATGGCGGCTGCGCTTTATATGCTCGCCCCGGGCAATTCCTTCATCTACTACGGCGAGGAAATCGGAATGACTCAGGACGCGACCAAGGACGCGGACGAGTACAAGCGCGCCCCGATGATTTGGGACAGCGAGAACCTCCCGCAAATCAGCGTCAACGAAAAGGATGTAACCGCCGAGAGCGAGGCTCCCTACGGCGGAGTCGAGCAGCAGAAGGACGACGAAAACTCACTTCTCGGCTTCTACAAACGCGTAATCAAAATCAAAAACCAAAACCCCGAAATCTCCCGCGGAACGATTACAGAGGAAATCGCCCTCGGCGACCAAAATCTCTGCGGCTACTACGTCGAGTACAAGGGCAAGCGCCTCGCGATAATCCACAATCTCAGCAAGGATAAGGAGAAAACAGTCAAAAAAGACCTCCCCAAAACCCTCCGCGCCGACCTCGTAGCCTCCAACGGAGCCGACGAAAACGGCAACACGGTAATCAACCACCCCTCCTACGACGGCTCCGAGCTCAAGCTCCCCCCGCTTTCCACAGTTGTCTTGGGGGATGAATGATGTCAAACAACAGGCAGCTGATTTACAATGCAAAGCGGCTCCGTGAAAAAAGGCTAAATGAGCTCGGGTACAAGGTGATGCGATTCACTAATTGGTAGATAAACACCAACTTCCGTGCGGTCTGTGATACAATAATGACAGAAATACAAACGAGTACCCCTTAAAAAAGGGGTACTTTCTTATCACGTTAATAAATTAACAACGTGACAAATTCCGAAAAGCGACTTTTTTTATAAACAAACATCAAAATTTTGTGCAATTTGTATAGCAAAAACACTTGCATTATTAATAACAAATATGTTAAAATTAATTACAATGTTATTTTAGGGTATGAGGCATTTTGTACCCTGACATTCAGATTTGCATACTAATGTAAATCGATCCACGTCCCGCTACGTTGCCGACTCGTCGGCAGCAGCATACATTTCAGAACAATTTTTTATTGCGGAATTATGAAAATGTGGGGTCAGATGTTGTCAGTAAAAGGGCATGGATTTTTTTAAAATCACTTTTTTAGAAAGGGAAAAATTAAATAAGAAAGGATGATTAATCCCATGCAAATGACTAAAAAGGTATTATCAATTGTCCTTGCGGTAATGATGGTCGTTTCAATGATGGCTGTTATGGGCGTTTCTGTAAGCGCGGCGACTACGCGTTCGGTAGCTACCAAGACTGAGTTTGTTGATGCGGTTAATAATGCTGACGCAGGCGATACAATCAAGATTACAGCTGATTTTGAACTTGATCAGGTTGTAACCTTCGATAAGAAATTAACCGTTGACTTTAACACCCACAAAATTACGGTAAACAAAAACAGAGCTATTGTTATTGACGAGAGCGTTAAACCTGATAATAGTTCTGATCTTACACGATATGATTGGGTTACTTTCAAGGGCACAACAGGTGGTCTTACAACTGACGGAGACGTAGGCTTCTTTACAGTTAAGGGCTATCTTAAGATTGAAGGCGGCACATATAATGCTATGAATATGACAACAGATGGCTTGTCCGTTGTTAACGTTCATCCCGGTGGTACACTTAATATGGACGGCGGCGAGATTAACGCTAAGTATTACGGTGTGTATGTACACGGCGCAGATTCACTTGTATGGATTCAGGGTAGTGCCAAGATTCATTCTGTTGACGCTGCCGCGATTTCCGGTAACGGTTTAACCGCAAACGCAGGTTATACAATGACTATTGGCGGCGGTACACTGATTTCAGATAACAAATCCGCTATTTACCATCCAAACAGTGGTAATTTAACTATTGCACCCGGTAACAGTACTGCAACAATCACAATCCAAGGTAAAACAGGTATATACGCTAAGGCTGGTTATACAAAAGTTCTAACCGAAACTGGAAAAGAGAGCAAGGTTCAAATTATCGGTACAGGTGCTAAGGCTCCTTATGAGTATAACGGTAACGGCAACAACCCCACAGGTGATGCTATTGTAATCGACAACTGTGATTATCCAGCAGGCGGACCTTCTGTTGAAATTAAGGGCGGTACCTTTACTTCAAATAACGCAAAGGCTGTAGCAAGCTATGTAAAACAGGATGACCCTGCTTATTCAGGCGATAATCAGGCAAGATTAGAAAAGTTCATCAATGGCGGTAAATTCTCAACCTCAATTCCTGAGGATTACCTTGTTGACGGCAAGATGGTATCTACAGATACCAATGGCGTGAGAACTATTGTTCCTGCGGTTAATGTTGCCAGAGTTAACGGTACTGATTATACCTCGCTTCAGGCTGCTGTAGACGCTGCCGGTAACGGTGATACTGTTACTTTGTTAAGCGACTGCGATGCAGGCAACAGTACTTACGTTAACATCGCTGAAGGCAAGAATGTCACAATCGACTTTAACGGCTATACATTTACCTCGAAGTGGGGCTTTGAGAACCACGGCAAGCTCACTCTTGCAGCTACAAATGGCGGCGCTACAGCGACATGGACGGTTGTTGATAACTACGGTGAACTCGTTGTTAATAGCGGTGATTATCAAACAACAGGCAGCGGATCCTATGTAGTTTGGAACCACAGAGATTGTACACCTGCTTCCGGCACCACAGTTAACGGCGGTACACTTACCAATGCCGGAGGAGACGGTTGGGGCGTTGTAGTTGAAGGTCAGGGTGTTAACGTTACGGTTAACGGCGGTACAATCGACGGCGGCTCAGAAGGTTACGGTATCTCAGGTATAGGTAACTCCTATAACGCAGGCTACAGCATTACTGTAAAAGGCGGTACTGTAAAAGGCGGAGATCTCGGCATCTATCATCCTAATCAGGGAGATCTTGAGATTAACGGCGGTACTGTCACAGGTAAAACAGGCGTATACGTTAAGTCAGGTAATACTAACGTAACAGTTACAGGCGGTACAATCGAGGGTACAGGCAACGCGGTTGCTTATAATTATAACGGCAACGGCGCTAACCCCACAGGTGATGCTTTTATAGTTGATAACTGTAACTATCCCGGCGGCGCTCCGACAGTTTCAATTAAAGGCGGTACGTTTAAATCCACCAACGCTAAGGCTGTCGCTTCTTACACAGACAAGGGAACAAAGGAAACCGAACCCGGTACAATTACAGGTATTGTCAGCGGCGGTAACTTCTCCAGCGACGTTTCAGAACTCGTAGTCGCGGGTTTGTCGGCTCAGAATACAGGCGCTGCTCCCGGTGCTCCCTACTCAATCGCGAAGAGCGATCTCCAGACAACAGCTGATACAGATTTGGGTTCAGTTTTCAATGCTACATTTGTAGACGGCAACGACACTTTCAGCTCCGTAAGCGGCTTCAACGCTACACTCCTCGGTGTTCAGATTAGAAAACCTGTCGCGGGCAAGGAGTACAAAGAGGGTTACGTAGACGAGGCGAAAGATCTCCGCTATATTGCGGCAGTAGACAAGAACTTCCTCAATACTTTAGATGACTACGGTTTTGAGATTTACGTAGACAATGTTTGCAAGAGACACATGAGCTGCAAGGATACAACAAACAATACGGTAGTTGTTTCAGATAATGATTCCGTTGAGTACTTTACAGCGGCTCTCTATGGATTTATCCAATCTAGCAAGGCAAAGAAATACACAGTAAGATTCTACATCGAAAAAGGCGGCAAAACAGCTTACGCTCAGTACGCAAAAGCCGGCGCGGCAGATACATACGGTATCTTTGCTTCATTCAACGATGTACTTGCTTTAGTACAGTCATAAGGGAGGAGATTGAACAATGAAAGAATTATATAAGTCTCCTGTAGTTACAGTAGAAGAACTAACAAAAACTGACGTTCTCTGCACATCGGGCGGAGACCAATCAGGTCCTAACCGCTCCAACAGTACGTTGCCGAAGTACAGCAACAAGCTTTGGGAGAACAACGGATTTGATATGGGTAGAGGTATTCTGTAACCCCTTAGGAAAACAAAACATTCGGGCTACCCTCGCGGGTAGCCCGTTTTTTTCGACCCCTTAACAAAAGGGGTTTTTATTATCGTCAAAAAAATACCTCCACCCTGCGACAAAAGTCTTTTACCTCCCTTGATATAATATCCTTACCAAACGAAAAGGATGTTCAAAATGGAAAAGGTTATCAGCACCGAAAACGAAAACAGCAGAATCCTCCGAAGCGCTCTTGAAAGCGCGGCGTATTTTCTCGCGGGCGTGATCGTGAGCCGAGGCGTGATTTTCTCGACTCTCGCTCCCTTCGGGTGCAGCTTTGTCGCCGCATCCCCGAGAAAAAGGCTCTTCTTCTCAACCCTCGGGGTCTCGCTCGGCTATATTATGCTCAAGCCCCGCGACGCCTTCCGTTACGTCGCCGTAGCGGTCGGTATCGCCCTTATCCGATGGCTTGCCGACGATCTAAAGCCAATAAGCAATACGCTGTTCTACGCCCCCGCCGCGGCGTTTCTGCCTGTTTTCGCGTCGGGTATAGTGCTCACCTTTGTCAGTACAAGCACACTCTCGGATTTTTCGGTCGTTGCGCTTGAAGCGCTTATGAGTGCGGGAGCGGCGTATTTTCTGAGCCGAAGCGTCTTTCTGATAAATACGGGACGCCGTCTCGCGACCTTCTCGCAGTCGGAGCTCGCCTGTCTCGCGATTTCGGGCTGTGCCGTTCTACTCGCTGCGGGAAGTATTCAGATTGAGGGTATCTCCCTCGGAAGGATCATCGCTGTGCTCGCGGTTCTGATTTGCGCGCGCTACGGCTCAGTCGCGGGAGGCGCCGTCTCGGGCGCGAGCGCGGGAGCGGTGTTTGGACTCAGCTCTTCCTCTTTTGCTCTGATTTGCGGCTCATACGGCTTCGGAGGACTGATTGCGGGGCTCTTCGCTCCGACAGGTAAGCTCGGCGCCTGTCTCGGCTTTGTGATTTCCTCCGCGACCCTCGTGCTCGCCTCGGGCGAAGGCTCCCTCGCGCTTCCGCTTTTTGTTGAGTCCGTGATTGCCTCCACCGTCTTTATGCTTCTCCCGGGCGAAATCGAGCGCTATGTGACCCCGATTTTTCTCCCCAAGGGGAGCGCGAGGGGAGAGCAGTCCCTCCGCAATTCGGTCGTAATGCGCCTTGATTTTGCCTCAAACGCCCTCAAAAACGTCGAGGGCTGCGTGAATTCCGTCAGCCGACAGCTCAAAAAGCTCTACGCGCCCGATATCGACCGCGTCTATGACGCCACAGCCGAGGACGTGTGCTCAAATTGCGGTCTTAGGGTATTCTGCTGGGAACGGCAAAAAAACGCCACACGCGAGGATTTTGAGCGTCTTACGGCGGGTCTGCGCTCCCAGGGCTTCATCACCGAGCACGACATAGAAAACCTTTTCTCAAAAAAATGCTGCCGCGCGGTCGAAATCGCGGACAGAATCAACTCGAACTATCGCGACTACATCGGCGGAATGGAGGCTGCAAGGCGTGTTTCCGAGGTGAGGAGCCTTGTCGCGGGTCAGTTTTCGGGTCTGTCGGAGATTCTCGCCGACCTCGCTGGCGAGATCGAGAGCTATAAAAGCTACGACCCCGATTCCTCCGCGCGTGTAATTGAGTATCTGCACTCAAAAGCCCTGACCCCCGTTGAATGCGCCTGTATGCTCGACCGAAACGGCAGGATGACGGTCGAAATCCAACTTACGGGAAGGTCGCGCGTCCGCAGAGAGGAGCTTTGCAGGGACATTTCCTCGCTTTGCGGCAGGTGCTTTGACACCCCACTGGTGACCGAAGTCGGCACTCAAAAGCGAATCGCGCTCAGCGAGGTTCCTGTTTACGATATTGAAGTCGGCGTTTTTCAGCACGTCTACAAAAACAGCAAGCTGTGCGGCGACTGCGTAAACTGCTTCACAAACGGCTTCGGTGATTTTATCGCGCTGATAAGCGACGGAATGGGCACAGGCGGAAGAGCGGCGGTAGACAGCAATATGACCGTTTCGATCCTCACAAAGCTCCTAAAGGCAGGACTTAGCGAGGACAGTGCGATCCGGGTCGTTAACTCGGCGCTGATGGTCAAAAGCGAGGACGAAAGCCTCGCGACCGTCGATTTGCTCAGAGTCAACCTTTTCAGCGGAAAATGCAGGATAAGCAAGGCGGGAGCGCCGTTTACGATTATAAAAAAGAACGGACACATCATAAAAAAGACGGCGGCGTCGCTGCCGATTGGAATTCTCGGAGACATAAGCTGCGCCGAGGAAAAAGTTAAGCTTTCGGGAGGAGATGTGGTTGTAATGATTTCTGACGGAGCGGTCACGAGCGACGAAAAGTGGCTCGAAAAGCTTATCCGCGACTACAGCGGCTCGGGCGCCGACTTAGCGAAGGCAGTTGTCAACGAGGCGATAAAACACCGTAACGACGGTCACGACGACGATATTACGGCGGTCGCCGTAAAGCTGATTGAAAACTGAACAACGGGCGGATAGGTCAAAAGACTTATCCGCCCGTTTGGGTGTAGCTTATTAAACTTTTTCTTTTTCGGGTTCCTTCTCGTCCTTGCTTTTGTTGAGGAAGGAGAACGGCCCCGTCAGCGCGATTACGCCGTAGTAGTTGATTACGCGCCAAATCAGCGCCGCGCTCTTTAAGGTTCCCATAATAAAGTAGTTGCCGAAAAATACGGTAAAGCCGAGTTCCGCTGCGCCCGACGCGCCGGGAATCGGAACCATTCCGCTCATAAGGTTTACGAATGCCTGCGAAGAAATGAGCTGAACGGGAGAGGCGAAGTCAAACCCGAACGAACGGAAGATGAAGTAGGGGATAATGAAAATCGCGATAAATTCGATAAAGGTAAAGATAAACGCGATAGTCAAAAGCTTCGGTTTTTTGTATATATCCTTGTTGCTGGTGTGGAATTCCTCGAGCTGTTTTTCGATTTCCTTGATTTTCTCGTCGGTGTTCTTTATGAATTTGAGCTTGCGCATTATCCTTGAAAGGAACGTAATGAGCTTTCTCGACAGCTTCGGCGAGAAGCTGAACAAAAGGAACACGGCGGTAACGGTAATCTGAGTGACAAACCCGAACAGAATAAGCGGAATAAGCGCGGGGATGCGTTTGCTTGACTGTATAATAAACGGAAGGTTGCAAAGAAACGCGATAAGACTTATCGAGGTAAGCACAACCTGATAAACCATAAATTTCTGAATCAGTCTCGAGGTGCCGTAGCCGATGCTGACCTTATTTTTTGAGTGCATAAGGTACACCTGCATAGGCTGACCGCCCGTAGACGACGGAGTGACCGCCGACCAGAACAACCCCATAAACGCGACCCGTACTGAGTCAATAAATCTGAAATTCTTGTAGTCGTCATGTATAAAGGCGTAAATAACGATAGCCTCGCACGCCATAAACAAAAGCTGAGCGCCGACAGCCGCGGCGATCCAGTACCAGATCACTTCGGTTTTGGAGTGGATCAGGTCGTTGAGCCCGTCCTTGCTGAAGAAAAAGTAGAGGACAATTCCCAGGCACAGCCCGATTACACAGGCGTTAAAAATATACTTCGGTTTAAAAATCGAGTTTTTCATACTTCACCCTAGATTTTTGTCACAATTCCCGCGAAAATCGGGATATAGCTTTCGTTGTCAACGATTAAAAATACAAACGGACGATTGAGCCTGACCTTTGCGTCGGGCTTTTTCTTTTCAACGGTTGAGAGCTTTGGCTTGCTCACTCCGACTCCCGCCTCGTTGATGTCGAGAGAAAAGCTCGAAACGATTTCTCCGACGCTTCCTTTGAAGTTGAGCGAGAGGTTTTTGAGGTCGCCCTTCTGATTGAACAGCTCGTACACGCCGTTTTTGTTCAGAACGTCGTTGAGCTTGTCCTCAAATTTTACCGAGAACTTCGGCAGAGAAGCCTCGCACGTTTTAAAAACGCTCATCGACGAAAGTATTCTTTGATATTCGTCGTAGTTAAGACTTTTTATGAACTCATAAACGGTTGTATCCTCATTCGGCAAAAGCGCGATGAACTTGCACGGAGTACTCCTGAAGCTTTTTTCAAAGCCCGAGCACTTCTTACCCTTTAGGTAGTACTCAACGCTCGTCATAAACTCGGCGTCGACCTCGCCGTCCGCTGTTTTGAATTTAGCGGTGGAGGTGTCCTCTCTGTCGTAGCCGCCGAGCCACTGGTCGCGCATGAGCGATGTGCCCGTTGAGATGATGTCCGAGTTATCGGGCAGAGGGTTTTTGAGGATTTCACTGATTTTGTCATCCGTCTGAGACGCGACAAAGTCATTTATACTGTCGCGCGAGCCCTCCGCGGAAAAATCGAGCCGATAAATTCCGTGCTTAAAGAAATCCGCGTTTTTGAGCAGAAATTGCTGACCCGCGTTTACGTTTTTGTTGAAGAAAAGGTTGTTGTTTATGTCGACGTAATAGCCCTTCTTCTTGCTTTGGAGAGCCTTCAGTCTGCTGAAAAAGTAAGCGTTACACTCGTTGAGGGAGCTTACGTCCTGATTTTTGCCCGTAAGATTCTTGAGCTCCTTGAGCGAGTTGTTAGCCGTGGCGTTCTCGAGAATCGAAAGCTGTGAGTAAAGCCCCGCGGTCGCTGACGCGGTGTTCTCGGAGCCTTGGTACATCGAGCAAAGCAGTCTGAACGCGAAGTCTGTGGAATAGTTTTTGTAATTGTAGTAGGAGGCGGGCGTTTCGGTTTTGCCGCTTTTAAATTTAAAGGCGAGATTTTCGTCCGCCTTTGTGTCCTTCATCAAATCCTCACCGGGAACAGCCGCTCCCGAGCAGGAGCAGAGTATCGCGGCGCAGAGTATAAGGACGCATATGATTAATGGTGTTCTTTTCAATTTTGACTCCCTTTTTCAGCTGTGATTTCCTGCAGCAGCTCATATATTTTTTTGCATGAGTTAACGTTGAGAGTTTTTTTGCAGTTTTCGCTCATTTCGGCGAGTCTTTCGTCGTCGCCGATGATCTCGCTTACGGTCTTTCCCGGGTTTTTGTCGAGCGTCACGGAAACGCCGCGCTTTGCAAGATAGGCGGCATTGTCCGCCTCCTGACCGGGATAGGCGCTGTAAATCGCCATCGGAAGGCGGCATTGAAGGCTTTCGGTAACCGTCAGCCCTCCGGGCTTGGTAATAATCAAATCAGCGCAGTGCATATAGTCCTCGACATTGTCGACAAACATCAGAAGCTTTGTCCTTTCGGGGTCAACAACGTCTTTGAACCTGCTGTACAAGTGCTGGTTACGTCCCGTTATGACGACAAACCGACAGCCCTCGGTTTCCGAGGCTATGCTTTTGTAAAAGCCGAGAACCTCGTTTACGCCGAAGCTTCCCGCCATAAACAGAATTATTTTTTCGTCTGTATTGAGCCCCAGCGAGCGCTTGAGCTCGTCCTTGTCGGGAAATGTCATAAACCTCTGAAAAACAGGGATTCCCAGCGGGTGGATCCTCGAAGCCTCAACCCCGTACCTTTCGCTCATATCGTCGGCGACGGATTTTCCTGCGACAATGTAGTGGTCGATTCCCTCGGCAATGTAGGTGTAATGCGCCTGAAAATCGGTAATAAGCGAAACAACGGGAACCTTGATGAGTCCCTTTGTTTTGAGATCGCCGAGCATAAGCGTCAAAAAAGCGTGACAGCTTATAATCGCGTCCGGGTCGAAATCCTTGATGACCGGGAGAATGTACTTGCCCTTGAAACGGTTGATTTTTTCGCAAAGGTTATTAAGCTTTGATTCCTTGTCGGAATTGCGGTACAGCTTACCGTAGAACTGCGGCATTCTTTTGGCTAGGGTAGTGTAACCGCCGCAGATGAATTTATTGTAAAACCTGCCCGTCTGGGCGATTCCGTCAACAATCATAACGCGGTTATCCCGCGATGCTGTTTCAAAATATTCCTTCATGGCAGCCGCGGCGCGTTTGTGCCCGCCGCCAGTTGACGCGGTAAAAATCAGTATTTTCATTTGCTTCTCCTCTGGACATATATAGTTATTATATAATAAGTATAAGAAAAATTCAACATTTATTTTGAAAACCTGTCGGCGAAAAATATAACTTGCACTCAATCTTTTTGACATTAAAGTGCAAGTTCACCAAATTTTCCGTTTTTGCGACAAAAATCGGGAAAATCGCTTTATTTTTGCGAAAAAAAGGAGTATTATATAATGAAGTGAAAATATGATTATATAAAAATTAAGGAGGTGAGCATCGTGGAGGACTACGGCGATTATTATTCAACCTATCCCGAAAAATACAACTTTGATAATTTCTCGAAAAAGCAGGGAAGAGCTCCCTCGCCCGAGCGCAGACCCCGCGCGAGAAGAAGCTCACCGACCGACAGAACGCCGTCCCGAAAAGAGCCCCAAAGACAGGCGGCTCGCCGACCGAGAGCTCAGGCTCCAAAGGCAGAGGTAAAGAAGACAGCCCCGAAGCCTGCCCCGAAAAGGGCTCAAAAGCCCAAGCCCGCTCCGAGACACGCCGCGACAAGAGCAAGCGTTCCCGACAAAGCGCAAAAAACTCCGATGAAGCGCGGTAAAAAAGCGCTTATAGCCCTTATTGTGTTCGTGATTGTCGGTTCGATCCTTGCGGGCGCCGGAATAGTCGGATACGGAATGTACATCGACTACAAGAAAAATCAGCCGTTCAGATTTTCCTCGGGCGTAAAGATTTCGGGAATCGAAATCGGCTCACTTTCCTATGACGAAGCGAAGAAAAAGGTTAAAAAAGAGTCTCTGAGCGTTGTCAGAGACATTAAATTAAAGGTGACTGCGCGCGACGTAAAAAAGGCCTATACCAAAAAGGATTTTAATTACAAGTTCGATTATGACAAGGCTCTGAAAAAAGCAAAGGAATACAGCCTCAAGGAGCAGGGAATATATGAGTCTAAAGAGTCAAAGACGTCGGATCCCTCGAAGGAGACGGAGTTCACCACGATGGAAAACCCCGACTTCAAGCTGAATTACGTAATTGACAACGAGTCTATCAAGGATCAGGTCAACAAGCTTGCTTTGAACGTTGATCGCGAGCCCGAAAACGCGAGGGTCTCCAAGTTCCACCCGTTCTCGGACAACCGCTTCGAGTACGAAAACGGAAAGCTCGGCTATACAATGGACAGAGACCAGCTTGTCTCGAAAATCAAAAAATTCTACAGCTCGGGCAAGAAAACGGCGAGCGTAAATGCTAAGGTCTCGACTCTTCAGCCGTCGATCTCGGTCGAAGATCTGCAGGAAAACATCGTAGGACTGTCCACAGCGACATCCGTTTCCAACAATACCGCCGCGGGCACGCATAATATGGCGGTTGCGCTAAAGGCGTGCAACGGCTCGATAATCGAGCCCAACGAGCTGTGGTCGTTCAACAACTGTACTGGTGACTCAAACGACGCCAAAAACGGCTACAAAAAGGCGACGGTTATCTCCGAGAGAAAGCTCGATCAGGGCATAGGCGGAGGAATCTGTCAGGCGAGCACCACTATTTTTCAGGCGGGCGCTCTGGCGAATATGGATATAATCGAGCGTCACAACCACTACTGGGCGTCCGGTTATGCCTGCGCGGGCGAGGACGCGACGATCGACTACCCGAGTCTCGATCTGCGAATGAGAAACATCACCGACTATCAGATGTTTATGGAGTGCAAGGTCGAGGGATCAACGCTTATTGTCAATATCTACGGCTATCAGGAGCCCCATTACGATAACGTGAAAATCCGTTCCGAAAACTACGACATAACGGACGGTCAGTACTTCCGCACAAGAACCTACCGTACGCTCTACAAAAACCACGAGGTAGTAAGCGACGAGGTGATCTGCACCTCCTACTACAGCCTGACCGAGAACCACGCGGTTCGTACCGAGGACAAGGGTACATTCAGAACAAAGGTCAACGGAGTAGTTATCTACGAGGACGAACCCGAGCAGGAGGATTCCGACGATGACTCCGACGAGGACTCCGACAGCGGAGAGGAAGAAGAAAACGAGGCTGACGACGAAAGCGAAGAGGACGACGAGCAGGCGGCTCTCGACGCTGCGGTACAGGCAGCCGAGGAAGAATAATTTAACGGTCGAAAGGACAAGCTCCTTTCGGCCTTTTCTTTTAAATCCGTTGAAAAAAAGCAGATTGGTCAAAATTTGTTCAATTTGCCAATCAAAATAGCATAATGCACAAATATCCGAGCTTTAATTTGTACGGGTTTAAGGTAGAATATTTCAAATTTTCTATTGTGCAAATCTTACAAAAATGTTATACTTGAAAAGTAAATTGTCTGCGATTAATGATAAAGCAACTAATTTCAACTAATCTTATCACGAAAGGATTGTATCATTTTGAAACAATATAACGCGAAAAACATACTCAATATCGCTCTCGCGGGTCACTCGGGCTGCGGAAAAACCTCTGTAGCGGAGTCAATGCTCTATCTCGCGAAGGCTTCCGACCGTCTCGGAAAGGTTGCCGACGGCAACACAGTGCTCGACTATGACGCGGAGGAAATCAAGCGTCAGGCATCACTTATGACAGCTGTCGCTCCGATTGAGTGGAAGAACACAAAAATCAACCTCATCGACACCCCGGGTCTCTTTGATTTCGAGGGCGGCGTAGCCGAGGGTATGCGCGCTGCCGATTCGGCGCTTATCGTCGTATCGGGCAAGGACGGCGTAGACGTCGGAACCGAAAAGGCTGTCAAGGCGGCGAAGAAGCGCGACATCGCGAAGATTTTCTTCGTAAACGGCGTTTGCGACGAGAACGCGCGTTTTTACCGTGTATTTGAGGATTTGAAATCCACCTTCGGTCCCTCTGTGTGCCCCGTTGTCGTTCCTTATATCGAAAACGGCAAGGCTGAGGTGTACGTAAACCTCTTTGAGTACCGCGCTTATAAGTATGACAAGAAGGGCGTCGCGACCCCGACCGATATGCCCGACCTCGGCGACCGTCTTGAGGGTCTGCGCGAGGCTATCAAGGAGGCTGTTGCCGAGACCAGCGAGGAAATGCTCGACAAATTCCTCGAGGGCGAGGAGTTCACACCCGAGGAGATCGCCGTCGGCGTATCCCAGGGCGTAAAGGACGGCTCGATTTGTCCCGTATTCTGCGGCGACGCGCACAACACTTTCGCGTTTGATATGTTCCTTAATTCACTTATATGGCTTGCTCCCAAGGCTGATTCGCGCGACGAAATCGCGGTTGACATCAACGGCGATCCCGTTGAGATCGCTCCGTCAATCGACGGCGCTGCCGCGGGTATCGTTTTCAAAACGGTCAGCGACCCGTTTGTAGGCAAGCTCTCATACATCAAGGCTGTTTCGGGCAAGATTTCGTCCGACGTGCCTGTGATCAATATGCGTACAGGAGAGCCTGTCCGTATCACAAAGGTTCTCACCGTTCGCGGAAAGAAGCAGGAGGACGCTCAGTACATCGGCGCGGGCGATATCGGCGCTATTCCGAAGCTCAACGACGTCAAGACAGGCGACACTCTCTGCTCACCGCTCAGAAAGGTTACTCTTGAGGGAATCGACTACCCCGTATCCTCATACGCTATGGCGATCAAGCCAAAGACAAAGGGCGACGAGGACAAGGTAGCTCAGGCAGTAAAGAAGATTATGGAGGAAGACCCCTCTATCAAGTATTTCCACAACCACGAGACCCACGAAATGGTAATCTACGGACTCGGCGAGCAGCACCTCGACGTTGTCGTTTCAAAGATCAAGTCTAAGTACAACGTTGACGCTGTTCTCAAAACTCCGAAGGTTGCGTACAGAGAGACGATCCGCAAGTCCGTAAAGGTTCAGGGCCGCCACAAGAAGCAGTCGGGCGGACACGGCCAGTTCGGCGACGTCTGGATCGAGTTCTCACCGAGCGACAGCGATTCCCTCGAGTTCACGGAGAGCGTAGTCGGCGGAGCTGTTCCCAAGGGCTTCTTCCCCGCTGTTGAAAAGGGACTCAGAGAAGCTATCCTCAAGGGACCTCTCGCGGGTTATCCGATGGTTGGAATCAAGGCTAACCTTTACGACGGTTCGTATCACCCCGTCGACAGCTCGGAAATGAGCTTCAAGATGGCGGCGACGATCGCGTACAAGAACGGTATGCCCAACGCACAGCCGACGCTCCTCGAGCCTATCGGCGCGCTCAAGGCTACTGTACCCGACGACAATATGGGTGACGTAATGGGTGAGGTCAACAAGCGCCGCGGCAGAGTAACGGGAATGAATCCCGCCGAGGAAAGCGGTATGCAGGTAGTTGAGGCGGAGGTTCCCGTCGCTGAAATGGACGACTTCGCGACATTTATCCGCCAGTGCACACAGGGCAGAGGCAGCTATACCTTTGAGTTTGTTCGTTATGAGGACACACCCGCGAACGTAGCGCAGAAGGTTATCGCAGCGGCTCAGGAAGAAGAGTAAGACTTATAACAAAGTATATGAAATAAATAGGTAAACGGACAGGACTGTCACGCTCAGCGTCGGCAGTCCTTTTTTCGCGCCGGCTTTTGCGGAAAAACAAACCCCGCGAGGTACGGGGGATAGCCCACAAAAGAGAGGAACGAACGAGCTTGACGAGAAAAATACAAAGAAGAACTTTTCCCAAGCCTCCAAAACCTGACAGAGCCCGCGAGGTACGGGGGATAGCCGACCTAAAACAGGAACAAACGAGCCTGACGAGAAAAATACAAAGAAGAACGTCTCCCAAGCCTCCAAAACCTGACAGAGCCCGCGAGGTACGGGGGATAGCCGACCTAAAACAGGAACGAACGAGTCTGACGAGGAAAATAAAAAAAGGTTCACATTTGGGGGGAGGGTCCATATTATGTATTGTTAAGTGAGGCGTAGGTCTCACAATAAAAACTGGAGGTAATTACTTATGCCTGATGTTCCTGTCAATACAGAGAAGAACACAAGCGGCGAGCAATCGTTCTGCATTGACGCCGACCGCGTGTACGATTCATGCGGTGACAAGGACTGCTTGTCGGAAATGAGGGTGTTCTTTACCGAGCGAAACCAGCAGATAATCAATAAGGCTGTCTCGGTAAGGATCCGCGAAGCGAATATAATCAACACGGTGGTAAATGTTGAGCCTGTGACCTATCACTGCGGCTTTTACTCGGTTGATATGACGTTCTATTTCGAGATAGTCCTCGACGTGTTCACAAGCGACGGCTCCGCGCCCGCGACGGTAAGCGGCCTTTCGGTATTCGCGAAGAGGGTCATCCTCTACGGCGGCAACGGAAACGTAGCAGTCTTTACCAGCGAGCCCGAAAGCTCCTGCGCGGATCCCAACTCCCAGAGTCTCCCGACCGCGAAGGTTCAGGTAGCTCAGCCGATGGCGCTCACTGCCTGCCTTACGGAGTGCTGCAGCCCGTGTATGCCGAGCGCGGCGATTCCCGAGTGCGTAACCGCCTATTTCGGCGACAATATCGTGCCCTCGCAGTCCCGTTCGGTGCTCGCGACAATCGGAGTTTTCACAATTGTCCAGCTCAAGCGTACGGTCCAGATGCTCATTCCCGCGTTTGATTTCTGCGTTCCCGATAAGGAGTGCGTAACCTCGACCGATAACCCCTGCGATATGTTCTCGCGAGTCGATTTCCCTGTCGAGCAGTTCTTCCCGCCCAACCTTGCCGATATCGACCCCGACAATATCGAAACCTGCTGCAAATAAACCGAAAGCGTTGATTTGTAAGCGCTGAGCAAAGGTCGGACAGACAGGCTCATCTTTATATGATGAACCATTCTGTCCGACCGTTTTTTAACCTCATGGCTGAACGATCAAATTGTATGAAATTTGTACCAAAAGCCCAATATGTCTATTGACTTTTGGTGGAAAATATCCTATAGTATAATTATACTATAAGTAAAGGGGACTGATAATGAACATACTTTATCTGTTGAAAATCAAAAGCACTTTATGTTATATATATGACCACAATACAGTGCGTCAGGGAATAGAAAAAATGCGAAGTCACAGCTTTACCGCGATTCCCGTCATCAACCGTGACGGCGACTACGTCGGAACCGTGACCGAGGGAGATTTTTTGTGGCACATCCTTCGCTACGGCAAGGGAAGCCTGAAAGCGGAGGAGGATTACCGCATAAAGGACATAATCCGGGCGGACTTTATGCCTCCCGTGACTGTATCGGCAACCGAAGAGGAGTTGCTTGACAAGGCGATGATGCAGAACTTTGTCCCCGTAGTGGATGACAGAAACAAGTTCATCGGTATCGTCACCAGACAGGATGTAATCCGATTCTTCGTCGATTCATACAAGCAGGCAAGTGGTCAGTAATAAGAGTTTTTCAGTCGGGCAGATAACTGTCCGACTGTTTCTTAATATTGTCTCAAAAAATAAAAAACAGACCCGGAAAACCGAGCCTGTCGCAATCTATATTTGATTAGCAGAAGTAAACATCCATTTCCTTCTCGTCGCCGTCAGCTACAAAGTAAGCCTTGCTCTCCTCGGGCTTGAGATAAACTTTGATGTCCTTGGCAGCCTTGCCGTTAGCGAGCTTAACGTTCTTGATAACCTCGTCGATGCTTACCTGAGCTCCGCCGAACTCTACGAATACCTCAACAGCGGTCTTAACAGCGGCAGCCTTCTTAGCGGGAGCCTTCTTAGCTGTGGCAGTCTTTTTAGCGGGAGCCTTCTTCTCGGCAGCCTTTTCCTCAGTCTTAGCGGCAGCCTTAGTTGCTGTCTTTGTCTCCTCAGCGGCCTTTGCAGCGGCAGCCTTAGTAGTCTTAGCAGCGGCCTTTGTTTCGGTCTTCTTCTCCTCAGCAGCCTTTGTTGCAGTCTTTTTCTCCTCAGCAACCTTTGTAGCGGCAGCCTTAGTTGTCTTAGCGGCAGCCTTAGTTGTCTTTGTCTCTTTCTTTGCTTCTGCTGTAGTTTCAGCCTTTTTAGTTGTTGCCATTTTAAATGACCTCCTCATAAAAAATTTGAATATATACAATTTAAGCATATTTCTTTTACAAAGTTTATTATACATCATCTAAACCAAAAGTCAACGAATTTGCAAAACTTTGTGACTTCGTACAAATTGCACAAAGTCAAATTATGTTTTTATATAATTATTACAATAGAAAATGCGAAATATCGCATATAATTCAGGCTTACGGGACGCAATCATTTTTGAAATAACTATTGTAATTTTTCCGATGAATTGTTATAATGGTATATGTAGTATTGTGTCCTGATTTGCGAAAGGGTTACGGGTAATATTATGCTGAATAACATAGTAATTGTCACAAGCCAGGTAGCCGTACTTTTCATACTCATAGCGGTAGGATTTGTGTGCGGAAAGATTAATCTGATAAAGGACTCCAGCGCGAAGATTCTGACAGACATTGTGCTTTATCTCGCGACTCCGTGTGTAATGGTGCAGGCGTTCCAGCGTGTAAGCTTCAGCCCCGAGCTGATAGTCAACCTCGGAATCGCCGTTTTGTGCGCTGTGCTTATTCAGGTTCTTTCGATTTTCGCGGCGCGCGCCGTTTTCCGCAACAAGGACGAAAGCCGCCGAAAGGTAATGCAGTTCGGAACTATATTCTCGAATTGCGGCTTTATGTCGCTGCCCTTGCAGCAGGCGATACTGGGCGACAACGGTGTTTTCTACGGCTCGGTGTTCGTAGCGGTGTTCAACATTCTCGTCTGGAGCTACGGCCTTGTCGATATGAGCGGAGACAAGGGTAATCTCACGTTCAAAAGAATTATTCTCAACCCGGGTGTTGTGGGCGCTTTTTTTTGCCGCGCTGTTCTTCTTTTTGAGAATTCAGCTCCCCGAGATTGTAATGAGCCCCATAAGCTACCTCTCCTCGCTCAATACCCCTGTTCCGATGCTCGTAATCGGAGTCCATCTTTCGCAGGTGAAATTCTCCAAGGCGCTGCGCGACGCGGGAATATACGCCGTAACGGGAATGAGACTTCTTGCCATACCGCTTGTGTCGCTTCTGTGTATGAGACTCTGCGGAGTCGGCGGAGATATTCTTATTTCCTGCACAATAGCCGCCTGCGCTCCCGTAGCGGCGACAACCACGATGTTTGCGACCAAGTTTGACCGCGACGTTGACCTGTCGGTCGGACTTGTTTCGATAACCACTTTATTTTCAATCCTGACAATGCCGATAATCATCGCCTTGTCACAGACCATTTAGAGGTAAAAATGCCCAGACTTCCGCGTCAGAAGCAAAAGCTTCTGTACATTCAAAAGATACTTCTCGAAAAATCCGACGAGGAACACGGACTCACGGTGAGCGACATCATCCGTGAGCTGAGCGCCTACGGAATAAACGCCGAGCGAAAGAGCATCTATGACGATTTGCATACGCTTGAGGCGTTCGGACTTGATATTTGCAGCGAAAAGAGCAAGACCACCCGCTACTACATAGCGTCGAGAGATTTCCAGATTTCCGAATTGAAGCTGCTCGTTGACGCCATTCAGAGCTCAAAATTCATAACCGAGAAAAAGAGCTTTGAGCTGATAAAGAAAATAGAAGGTCTCGCCAGCGAAAACGAGGCGCGGCTTTTGCAGAATCAGGTTGTGATTTCAAACAGGGTGAAAACCTCGAACGAAACGATCTACTACAGCGTCGACAGACTTCACGACGCGATAAGCAAAAACCGTTCGGTCGAGTTTTACTACAACCGCTGGGTGCTCGACCTCGGCTCAACCCAAAAGGTCAAGCTCCAAAGAAGAAGAGGCGGAGATATCTACAAGGTCAGCCCGTGGGCTCTCTGCTGGGACGACGAGAACTATTATCTCATAGCGTATGACGAGGTAATGGAGCAGATACGTCACTTCCGTGTTGATAAAATGGAAAAAATCAACGTAACCGACCGCGAGCGTCAGGGAAGAGAGCTGTTTGAGAAGCTGAATATCGCGGATTACGCAAAATCGACCTTTTCAATGTTCGCGGGAGAGGCGACGGCGATCGAGCTTTCGGTAAAAAATGATTTCATAGGTATTATAGCCGACAGATTCGGCAAAGATATTTTTATAATAAAGGACGAAAAAAACGAGTCAAGATTTATAGCGAAGGTAAACGTAAATTTAAGCGAGCAGTTTTTCGGATGGCTGTTTGCTTTGGGCGACGGGGCGTATATAACAGCGCCCGAGCACGCCCGCCAAAAATTCATCGACCACCTGAACAAGGTGGCTGACGCGTTGAAATAACGATAAAATAATAAACAAGGGAGGTGAGAAAATGGTATGTCCCAGATGCGGCAAGGAGGTCGAGGATTCCGAGACCCTATGCCCGTTTTGTATGCAGGAAATCGACAAAAATATGGAGTTCAACGATTACCGCAAGGACGGCTTTGTGCAGATTCAGCCCAAGGACGGCGTTGAAAAACCCGAGCCCGTCGGAGTAGCTCCGAAATATTTCAAGATTGCCGAATTTAATATCTTTGTAATAGCGATAGTCTATATTTTGTTTGTGTCGCTGTTCACCGTTTTCTCTCTCCGCTTTGTGCAAAAAACGACTGTAACCTACGTCGAGCCGTACAAAATAAAGAACACGGGACTCTCCTCGGAGGATGAAACCGAGCCCGAAACCGAGAAAAACGACGTAAAAAGCTATTCGATAAAGGATCTATACGGAAGCTGGACCTTCCAGGGCAACGAAAAACAGGACGATATCCCGATCCCGTACTATATCTTCGGCGACAAGGGCTCCGTGCAGCAGAGCTTCGGAAGCATAACGGTCAACGGAAAGTACAAGGACTTGTCCGAGAAAAACGACCCCAAGGTGTATATAAGAATATATCAGGGGATCAGCGGCGTGTACAATTTCCGCTACTACGGAAACAAAACGGACGGCTACAAGCTGGAGCTGATTGACGAAGCGACGGGCGGTTCAATGATACTTGTCCCCGCAAAGGCTAAGTCATGGCAGGTAAAGCCGCCGAAAAAACCGATGATTGACAAGGAGCTCGTCGGAAAGTGGTACACAAAGGATAAGCAGAAGGCGTATATCCTGTACAGCTCGGGCAGCTTCAAGAGAATCACGGGCGATATGTGCACAACGGGAGCTTGGTCCGTAGAAGCGGAGAATACGATAACCGTTAAATATATCCGAACGGCTCTGACCGAGCGCGACATCCCCTACCACAAGACCAATAGCAAAAAGACCGTAATCATAAACGGCGTGGAATATTTCAAATCATAGTCCGTTTTATAGGACAGCAAATCCTTTATAATGTAATTAAAGACATTATAAAGGAGGAGCGGAAATGCTCAATTTCTGTATATTCACATTCATTTTTTACGCGCTGTCCGCAATAATCAAGATGTTGTTTTTTAACAACGGAAATGGGGCGAGGAGCTTTGCGGCACCTGTTCATAATCAACCGTCACGCGGGCAAAAAAGAGTCGTGGAAAACCATCTCGAGTCAGCTCGACGCCCTGCGGGCACCAAACCTCAGTGTAAGGTATACGAGCTGCCGCGGCGACGCTACCGCAATTGCGCGTGAATTTGTCGGACAATCCGACGAATTCGCGCGGATTTACGCCTGCGGAGGAGACGGAACGCTCAACGAAGTGATCAGGGGCGTGTACGACCTCAAAAATTGCGCTGTAGCGCCGGTGCCGATTGGCAGCGGCAACGATTTTATCCGCAGCTTTCCCTTTGAGAGAGAAGATTTTCTCAACATCAAAAGTCTTATCGGCGGAGAAATACTGGAAGTCGACCTGCTTCGCTGCGGAGAGCATATAAGCTGCAACTCGGTTACCATAGGCTATGACTGCGCCGTCGCCAAGAACGTCGAAAAATTTAAGCGGCTCAGGCTGATAACCTCAAGCTTTGCCTATAAGCTCTCAATTTTCTACTGTCTGATAAACGGTAGAAAGCACCTTTTCAAAATCATAACCGACGGCAGGGAAATCAAAAACGACGGCACATATCTCCTTTCGGTTTGCGCCAAAGGAAAGTACTACGGCGGCGGGATAAAGTGCTCCCCCAAAGCTGACAACAGCGACGGATATATCGACTTTATGTGTGTTAAAACGGTGGGCGTCCTTAAATTTGTCTCGCTTTTGCCGACCTTTGTAAAGGGAGGGCACATCGACAACCCGAGGTTCGATTTCGTAGAGCACAAAAAGTGCCGAACCGTCGAGTACATAAGCGAGCGTGAAACCGAAATCGGCGTCGACGGCGAAATCATCCCCGTCAGGCGCGCCAAAATCGAAGTTCTCCCGAAAGCGGTAATAATAATAGTTCCAAACAAAATGAGCGGCTCGGTCTGAGTCGCTCTCTTTACTTTGCGTAAAAACTATGCTACAATTATTTCGGTGATTTTATGAGATATTACAAGCGATTACCGCTTGAGGGAATGAGCAACTGCCGCGATCTCGGCGGTTATCCCACAAAATACGGCAAAACAACCAATTTCGGAGTGTTTATCCGAAGCGAAGCCCCCGTAGGGCTCTGCGAGCGTGATATAAGCTTTCTGAAAAGATACGGGATCAAAAAATCCCTTGACTTCCGCGGAGAGGGCGACCTCGTTTCGTTTCCGAGCAGTCTCAGCACAGAGGGGATAGAGTACATCCACCTTCCGATGTTCGGCAGAGCCGACGCTCTCGGCTTTGAAAAATCGGGCAAGGACGCGGCAAAAAGCTTTTCGGGCTGGGGCAAAACCTACGTTCAGTGGCTCGAAACCTACAAGGGCTGGGTCAGGGAGGTCTTTCGCCATCTCGCCGAAACCGACGGCGCGGTCCAGTACAACTGCAACGCGGGCAAGGACAGAACGGGAATAATCAGCGCGCTTGTGCTCGCCGTCTCGGGCGCGGAGCTGAGCGATATAGCCTTCGATTACTGTATCAGCCGTTCAATGCTGAAGCCGAGGTTCAAGTATCTCGCGAAGCAATGGGGCGATTACCTCAAAAACGAGGAAGGCAAGCTGATAATCAACCACCCGTTTTTATTCACACCACGTGAGGCTATGTACCAGCTTTTCCGCTACATAAATTCCGAGTACAAAAACGCGGAAAACTACCTCCTCAACGCGGGAGTAAGCGACAAAGAGCTGTACGAAATCCGCAGAAAAATGATAGGAAGCTGAAAACAGGGCAGAAAGCGCGCTTTCTGCCCTGTTTTAATCCCCGAAAACCGTTTCGATGACCCTCGGACAATCCTCGGGTGAGTAGAGAAAGCGGTCAATGTGTCCCGAGCGGATGAAGTAATCGGGTGGAGTAACCTCGTTTTCGGACTCGAACGCGTCGATGATTATGAGCTTTATCTTCATTTTTTCCTCGATAATGCTCTTTATAAACACGCTGACGCGCATACCCTCCCTGATGTCGGGTCGGGACTCCGCAAGACCCGCGAGATTCGGCGCGAGCTCCACGAACGCGCCGTAGCTTTCGACGCTTCTGACAATTCCCGTCACCGTTTCGCCTTGCGAAAACCTTTCGGCGTTTTGCTTCCACGTTCCGAGCAGCTCCTTGTGGCTGAGGCTGATCCTTCCGTTTTCAACCGACTTTATAACCGCCTTGATCCTCATTCCCTCGCAAAACCGTTCTCTCGGGTGCTCGATTCTCGACACCGAAATCGTGTCGATCGGCATAAGCGCGACGATTCCGCAGCCGATATCGGCGAAAACCCCGAAGCTCTCCAGCCTCGAAACCCTCGCGTCAACAATATCTCCCGCCTCGAGAGTGTCGATGTAGTTGTCAAGACAAATCCTCTGCGCCTTTTCGCGCGACAAAACCGCGATCGGCTCGCCCGACTCGTCCGTGGTGATTTTGCTCACAACAAAGCACACGGGTCGGTTCACGCGCGAGATTATCGCGATATCGCGCACTGTGCCTTCCCTGATCCCGACAGCGCCCTCCTCACGCGGAATAACAGCCCTCATACCTCCGAGACTCAGTCTGAGATTGTGCTCCCTGTCGCACAGCAGAGCCTTCGCCTCGAGAATCTTCTGCTTGCAGACAGCCTCCGCGAGCATATCGGGATTGTTTATGTAGAGCCGATTTTCCTCGGTGTTGATTAGTTCTCCTTCTGGTAAAAAGTATGGCATTTGTATTCCTCCGTTTCATATCAATAATATGTCCGAAATCCCGCGTTTATTACTATTGCATTTTGCGCGGTTTTGTAATACAATAAAGAGTAGAATGTTTTGAAAGAAAGGAAAAACCATATGAAGCTCAAAAAGATAATTTGCGCCGCGCTTTCGGCGGCATTGATTGCGTCCTCCGCTCTCGCGTTCACCTCCTGCGGAGAAAAGCCCAAGAAGTCATCCTCAACGTCATCCTCGGCGACAGCCGAAAAAAGCGTAAGCCCCGCGGTCGACGACCTCAAAAAGTCCGGGATCGACCTCTCAAAATGCGACCTCAACCCTCAGATTACATACGCCGACAATGAAAAGTACGGCTTCCAGCTCGAAAAGCCCTCAAAGGGCGAGAACATCGCCGTGATCCATACAACCAAGGGCGATATCACCCTTCGACTTTTCCCGCAGTACGCACCGAAAACCGTCGAGAACTTCATCAACCTCGCGAAGGAAGGCAAGTACAACGACGTGATTTTCCACCGCGTAATCGACAATTTTATGATTCAGACAGGCGACTACGAGAACCAGAACGGCACAGGCGGCACAAGCTCCTTCGGCTCGGCGTTCGAGGACGAGTTCTGCGACAAGCTCAACAACATCCGCGGCTCCGTGGCTATGGCGAACAGCGGTCAGGACACAAACGGCAGCCAGTTCTTCATCAACCAGAACCCTGCCGATAATTTCAAAAAGAACGGCGGCTTTGCCACCCTTAAAAAGAACTGGGCGAGCGTAAAGTCCCAGATCAAGCAGTACGGCACCGACTCAACGCAGATCCCGCAGATTTTAAAGTACTTCGGAACCTCCTGCTACGACGCCGACGTAGTCCCCGAGCAGATCCAGGCGCTCTACAACGAGAACGGCGGAAACCCCTCGCTTGACGGAGCGTACAACGCCGCCGACGCGGGTCACACCGTATTCGGACAGGTAATCGACGGTATGAAGGTAGTCGACAAAATCGCCGCCGCAAAAACCGACGACAGCGACAAGCCCAAGAAGGATATCAAAATCAAGAGCATAGAAATCAAGGAGTACAAGGGATAAGCTTATGAGCAAGCCGATTATTGCGATAATGTACGATTTCGACAAAACCCTCTGCACAAAGGATATGCAGAACTACCGCTTTATCCCGAGCATGGGAATAAAGGTCAGCGAGTTCTGGGACTTCACAAACGACGTTCAGCAGAAGGAAAAGATGGACTCCGTCCTCGCCTATATGTACGCCGCAATAAAAATATCAAGGGAAAAAAACATCCCCCTCAAGCGCTCGCGGCTCGAGGAGAACGGAAAGGGAATAGAGTTTTTCCCCGGGGTGATAAGTTGGTTTGAGCGTATCAACAGGTACGGTGAGGAACACGGAGCCCGCATAGAGCACTACGTGATTTCCTCGGGAATGAAGGAGATAATCGACGGCACGATAATCAGCGGCGAGTTCAAGAACATATTCGCCTGCGAGTATCTTTACGATTCCGACGGCGTCGCCGTCTGGCCGAAAACCGCCGTAAACTACACCAACAAAACCCAGTTTGTCTACCGAATCAACAAGGGCGTGCTCGACGTTTCCAACGACATCGACCTTAACCGCTCGATGCCCGACGACAGCAAGCGGATCCCCTTCACCAATATGATATACATCGGCGACGGACTCTCCGACGTCCCCTGTATGAAGATGATGAAGAGCTACGGCGGCAAGGCGATCGCCGTCTACCAAAGCCTCGACGACAAGGTCTGCGAGCTCCTCAGAAAGGACAGAGTCGACTACATCTACCCTGCGGACTACACCGAGGGCTCAGGCCTCGACAAAACAATGAAGGACATCATAAAAAATATGATAATCGCCGACAAGCTCAACGAGGAATACACAAAACAGTTAAAATCAATCGAATAGCAAAGGCTGACCGTCGGGTCAGCCTTTGCTTTTTCTTTACAGGAAACTGCTCGTTTATTATGAAAGTAAAACAATTTATGTTGCTCGCTCAGTTGCGCGCTGATCAGGCTTTTCTACGGCTTGCACATTCCGCAGGGCTCGTACCCTGCCTTGATCAAATCCTTGCGCTTTCCGTAGTATTTCTTTTTGTTGTACGGGTCTATTTTTTCAACCGAGTTGCAGCCCGGCTTGTGGAACTTCATATTATTTGTGTTCAGTATGTATGTCGGCGTCTTTTTGCTCGCGGACTGAGTTTTGCTTTTGTTGCCCGAGACCTTTGACTTGCCGTAAACCCTGATTGTCCCGTCGGACTTGCTCTTGCCGTTCGCGTAGGTGATCAGAACTCCGGGTTGAACATTGTAGCAGAAAACGTTGAAGCAAATTTCCCTGCCGACGTCCTCAACCGACCACGCCTCCATCTGAACGCCGTCGGCAACAAGATTATCACCCTTGAAGTAAGGCGTGACTCTGTAAAGAACGTGGTTGCCTGTTACCTTTACGTAGTCGTAAACCCTTGTTTCGTAAGGAAGCATACCCTCAACGTTCATATATCTTGTGCCCGTAATGAGGTTGCGCTCGTTGTCGTCCTCACCCGCGAGCATATGCGCGATAAGGTGGCAGCGGTTGTAGAGCATTCCGTCCTCGACAAAGGCGTAAGACTTCTGAACCCAGCCCGTAGGCTTCACTGAGCTGATGTCCCCGCGCTTCTTTGTCGGCATAAGCTCCTTTGAAATATTCGCGTAAGCGGTGCCGCATCTTCCGAGACTGTCGAGCGGCGAGTATTTTTCAAATGATACTTTACTATGCTTGTCCGAGTCGGAAAAATCCGGAACACCGTTTCTGACCGAAACGCTCGGCTCGCCGTCGTAAGCGGGCAGGCTCGAAGAAATCTGAGCGGTATTCGGCTCGGGAACAAGCTCCGCGCAGGATGTAAGCAGCGCCGCGCAAACAATAAGCAGCGCCAAAAACAGTTTTTTCATTACCTTCACCTCAAAAATCGACCCCCGAAAACCAAAGGATTCCCGAGGGTAAATTATGTATTGTTTCTTCGGAGAAATCAGTCGTCGATATCGGGGTTATATTCCTCGTCGTTTTCGCCGTCATCCTCGTCGCTGTCGTCGAGATTTTCCTCGTTGCTGTCATCGTCGTTGTGGAAATCCTCGTCGTTGTCGTCGTTGTTTTCCTCGTTTTCTTCCTCGTCGTCGCCGTGATCGTTTTTCAGATAGCTTTTAGCGAGCTTCTCGGCGGTTTCCGTCTGAGTTGTAGCCTCGGTGCTGTCCTTTTTATCGTTGCCGCCGCAGTTGGTAAAAAACAGAACAATAAAGGCCGCCAGTAATATACCGATAAATGCTTTTTTCATAAAAATCACACCTTTTTATCATATCATATAATTGATTTTATACTATTTTGTTCCGCTTGTCAATGCTTTGTACAGCTCAATATGTATTTGATGCCTGAGCCTCAGCGGCTCCGAACGTTTTTCAAGCAGTCCGCGGTACTCCGCTTCAAATTCTCTGATCTTTTCCTCGGTCAGGCTTGCGCCGACTCCCCTGCAAGTGAGGATCCTGCGCACCCACGCGTCCTTTGAAAAGCTTATCTCGACGTCATACGACAAAACCTTTATCAGCTCAAAGCGGTTTTCCGCCCATTTCGGGAAGGAGTACGAAAACTCCCGAAAGCCTCCGCCGCTCCAGCTCGGGTTGTATTTGAGTACAAGCGACTCCATCTCAAAAATCGCCTCGTCCTCAAACGGCAGCCAGTCCATAAAAATCTTGCAGAACAACCCCTCGGGCTTCAAAACCCTGAAAATCTCCCGAGCCGCTTTTTCCGCGTCGAAATATTGAAAACACTGAACCGCGGTCACAGCGTCAAAGCTGTTGTCCTCAAATCCCGTCTCCTCCGCGGAGCAAACCCGAAAGCTGATTTTAGACATACCCTTGTCCCGAGCCGTTTCCTTTCCGATTTTTACCTGATTCTCTGAAATATCCGTCGAGGTAAAAACCGCTCCCGTGTGATACAGGTTGATAGGCAAAATCGCCGTTCCACTTCCGAGGTCAAGTATTTTCTGACCATTTTTGCCTATTCCGAGCTCAATGAGCTTTTCGTACATACTTAAAGGGTATATGTCCCTGTATTTCGCGTAATTATCGGAGGTTTTCCCAAAGTCAAACTCCTTGCCCCTGTCTATGCCTTTTAGCTTCATATCTTAAATCAAAACTCCGTTGCAGTGGTCGAGCTCATGCTGAATAATCTGAGCGGTAAATCCCGAAAAGCTCCTTGTTACCTTAACGAATTTTTCGTTCTGAAAGCTGACCTTGATGATTTTAAAGCGGGTTGTCTTTCTTGGACCGCCCAAAAGCGAAAGACAGCTCTCCTCGGTCTCAAATTCTCCCGATTTTGAAATTATCTCGGGGTTGTACATAAGTGTGTATGTCCCCATATCGCTGAACGCGATAATTCTTTTGCTGACCCCGATCATATTCGCCGCCATTCCAACGCAGGTCTCACGGTGAGCCCTGAGCGTGTCGAGCAAATCCGCGCCGACGGCAGCGTCGCTTTTGTCCGCGGGCGTTGATTTAACGGAAAGAAAAAACGGGTCGTGTACAAGCTGTTTAACCATATCTGACCTCCAAAAATATATGAAACTATTTTACCACAAAAAATAATAATCATCAACATATTATGGACAACGCGTAAATAATGTAGTATTATACCCTTGAGGTGAAAACAATGGATGAACGACTCAGAAGCCAACTCGACTTTGCGCTTGAAATCGACAAGGAAAAGAACATTTTCCGCCGCACACATCTCACAAACAACGGCAGAAACGAAAACGACGCCGAACACGCGTGGCACATGGCAATAATGGCGTATCTTCTCAGAGAATACTCGAACGAGCAAATTGATATTGCCAAGGTGATGCTGATGTGCCTTATTCACGATATAGTTGAAATCGACGCGGGAGATACCTACGCTTACGACGAAAACGGTCTGAAAACCCAAAAGGAAAGGGAGAAAAAGGCGAAAGAGCGCATCTTCTCAATCCTCCCGCCCGACCAAAAGGAAGAGCTCGCCGCGCTTTTCGACGAATTTGAGGAATACAAAACCCCCGAGTCAAAATTCGCTCACGCCATGGACAATCTCCAGCCGATTCTACTGAACAGCTCCAACAACGGCGCCGACTGGAGAGCCCACAAGGTAACAGCCGAGCAGGTCTACCGCCGTCAATCAAAAACAAAGCTAGGTTCCGAAAAGCTTTTTGAGGTGGTTGACGAAATAATAAAGAAAAACATCCGAGAAAACAACCTCCCCGAAGGCTGAACGCCCCCGAAAGGTGTTGACTTTTTTTCCGCCATAATATATAATTAGAAAGCTGATAAAGCACGAGGTGTAACTCAGTTTGGTAGAGTGCTTGGTTTGGGA
>JAFNSO010000051.1 GCA_017384945.1 Ruminococcus sp.
CATAAATTACTTGCATAATAATAACATTTCCATTATACAGGATTAATCGTCAAGTTTCAAGGTTTTAAGCGTAAAAAAAGGACGGCAAACGCCGTCCTTTTAAAAACTGAATTATGAGTTAGCCTCGATGTAAGAAACGAGAGCGCCGACAGTCTTGATGTTCTCGATCTCGTCGTCGGGAACTTCAATCTCGAACTCGTCCTCGATTGACATAAGAAGGTCTACAACGTCCAGAGAATCCGCTCCGAGATCGTCCTGAAGGTCAGTGTCCTCAGTAATCTTATCCTCTTCAACGTCAAACTGCTCCGCTAAGATAGCTTTTACTTTGTCCAATACCATTTTGTTTTCCTCCTGAAAATAATTTTCTGTTTTGTCGATAGACAAAACGACATTTTTTTGTTACAATATGGTTTAGCCAACATATGTGTTGCTACTAAACTATATTATTAGTAAATCTCCACTTTGTCAATAATTATTTCAAAAATTTTACTTTTATTTTTAAAATAAACAGGGGGAATAGCATTGAGCCGAAAAAAATACGCGGTAATCGGTCACCCGATTGGCCACACGATGTCGCCTTTTATACACAAAAGACTGTTCAGGCTCGCGGGAGTCGACGCGGATTACGGGGTTCTGGATATTTCTCCCGAAAATCTTTCGCGCAATTACGACGCTGTGCTCTCAGGGCTCGACGGCTACAATATCACAATTCCTCACAAGCGGGCGATTATCCCCTTCCTCGACGAGCTCGATCCAAAGGCGGAAATGTACGGCAGCGTAAACACCGTTTTCAACAGCGAAAGCGGCTCTAAGGGCTTCACAACCGACCCCGACGGGTTTTTGAAGGCGCTTGAGGCAAAAAATATCCCGCTTTCGGGCAGGGTCATTGTCCTCGGCTGCGGAGGAGTCGCGCGGACTATGGCTTACGAGGCGCTTCTGAAGGGAGCGTCGCTCGAGTTCGCGGTAAGGGAGAAATCGTTTAAAAAGGCGGAAAAGCTGATTGACGAAATCAAGTCAAGGCTCGGCGATGTGAGCGTCGGCTTTTGCGATATAAACGCGCTTTCGGGGGATATCGACCTTTTGGTCAACGCCACGCCCGTCGGAATGTCGCCGAAGCGCGACTTTCAGCCCGTTTCCGACTCGGTCATAGCCCGATCGAAGAACGTATACGACGCGATTTACAACCCCTTGGAGACCGTCCTCGTTCAGAAGGCAAGGGCGAACGGCTCGAATGCCGAGGGAGGAATGAGTATGCTCGTGTGGCAGGCGGTCGTCGCGCACAGGCATTGGGACAACAGCGTCTACGACAAAAAAGACATTGAGAGGCTTTGCTCAGACGCCTCCAAGGAGCTGATGAACAGATGAAAAATATTATCCTTTGCGGCTTTATGGGCTGCGGAAAGAGCACGATCGGCAGGATTATGTCAAAAAAAGCCGATCTTAGCTTTGTGGATATGGACAGATACATCGAGGAAAAACAGAATATGACCGTGGCTGAGATTTTTGAGAAATACGGCGAGGAAGGCTTCCGCGACCTCGAGCACGAAGCGTGTCTCGAGCTTTCACAGCGCGAGGATCAGGTCATCGCCGCGGGAGGCGGAACGCTGACGTTCAAAAGGAACATCGACGCGCTCAAATCGTCGGGCAGGATAATCTTTATCGACGTAAGCTACGAGAACCTGTGTGAAAGGCTGAAACGCGACACCCGCCGTCCGCTTTTGCAGGTCGAAAACCGCAACGAAAGAATCAAAGAGCTGCTCGAAAAGCGTCTCCCGATTTACAGGGGGGCGGCGTCGATCATCGTAAACGGAAATTTCAGCTCCCGGGTTGTCGCGTACAACATCCTCGGGATCATCAGATAGAATTTGACATTACCGCTTTAAAGTGCTAAAATATCTATATTAATTGAAACAGGGTGAGCTTATGAACATTGCCGTTGTCGGAATCGGAATAATCGGGGGCAGCTTTTGCAAGGCGCTCAAAAAGTACACAAATCATCACGTAATCGGAATCAACCGCACCCGCTCGACTCTCGAGCAGGCGCTTTCAGACGGAGCTATTGACGAAATCGGGGACGAAAACTCGCTGAAAAAGGCGGATATAATCATCCTCGCGACCTACCCGAAGGCCTCCGTCGAGTACACCGAGCGCTTCGGAGAGAATATGCGCGGCAAAATCGTCGCCGACTCCGCGGGTATCAAGCGTGAAATCTGCCCGCAAATGGTCGCTCTATCAAAGAAATACGGCTTTGAGTTTGTCGGCGCCCACCCGATGGCGGGCAAGGAGACGAACGGCTACGTCTCAGCCGACGCGGATTTGTTCAGGAACGCGAGCTACATCGTCGTTCCGTGTGAGGCGAAGGACGAAAGCGTAAACAAGCTCTGCTCTCTTGCTCTCGAAATGGGCTTCGGCTCAATCAAAAAGACCGACCCCGACGAGCACGACAGAATGATAGCCTTCACCTCGCAGATTCCCCACGTCCTCGCCTGCGCCTATGTTTTAAGCCCCTGCTGTCTTAAGCATAAGGGCTTTTCCGCGGGCTCCTACAAGGATGTTTCCCGCGTCGCGAACATCAACGCGAGGCTCTGGAGCGAGCTTTTTCTCGAAAACCGCGAGCCGCTGATCGAGGAGCTCATCACCCTCAACCACAACCTCGTCGCGATAACCGACGCGATTCAGGCGAACGACCAAAAAAGAATTGAAGAGCTGCTCGAAAAGGCGCATCAGACAAAGGAGAGACTAGGAGAATGAGAAAAGTAACGGTCAACACGGGTACGGAATACGACATTTTAATAGAGCGCGGGCTGATTAAAGACGTCGGCGCGTATGTCAGGGCGGTAACCTCAGCGTCGAAAATCACGGTAATCACCGACACCAACGTCGAAAAGCTCTACGCCGAGGGCGTGACCTCATCGCTCAGAAACGCGGGCTTTGATACATCGCTTTTTGTGTTTGAGGCGGGCGAAAAGAGCAAAAACCTCGGCACGATTTCAAAAATGTACGACCATATGGCTGATTTTCATATGTCAAGAAAGGACGTCGTCGTCGCCCTCGGGGGCGGCGTAACGGGCGATATGGCGGGCTTTGCCGCGGCAACCTATATGCGCGGAATAGATTTTGTGCAGATTCCCACCTCACTTCTGGCGCAGGTCGATTCCTCCGTCGGCGGCAAAACGGGAGTCGATATCCCGCAGGGCAAAAACCTCGTCGGAGCCTTTCACCAGCCTATACTCGTCCTGATTGACCCCGACACTCTTTCAACCTTGCCCGACCGATTTGTAAACGACGGTATGGCGGAGGTCATCAAGTACGGCTGTATCAAGGACAGAGAGCTGTTCGAGACCCTTGAGGACAAAAACGCCCTGTGCGTCATCGAGGACGTGATCGAGCGCTGTGTCAGCATAAAGCGTGACGTTGTGAACCGCGACGAAAAGGAAAAGGGCGAGCGTATGCTTCTTAATTTCGGACACACTCTCGGTCACTCGCTCGAAAAGATATACAACTTCGAGGGGCTTTCACACGGCGAGGCTGTCGCGATAGGGATGGTTATGATTACAGCGGCGAGCGAAAAAGAGGGCTTCACTCAGCCCGATACAGCCGAAAGAATCAAAAGGCTGTGCGAAAAATACAACCTGCCCACCTCCGACAGCGCCGACATCGGGCAGATCGCCGCCGAATGCGCCTCTGACAAAAAGACCTCGGCGGGCAGCGTGAGCTTTGTTCTGCTCAGCGAAATCGGCAACAGCTTTGTAAGAAAAACTCCGCTCAGCGACGTTCTGAGCTTTATTGAATAAGGATAGTATATGAATATAAAGGTTAATCCGTCACAGCTAAGGGGCGAGGTCGTCGCTCCGCCGTCAAAAAGCGACGTTCACCGCGCGATAATCTGCGCCGCGCTTTCAAGGGGAAGGTGCGAGCTCAGTCCAGTCGCGCTCTCAAACGATATAAAGGCGACGATCTCCTGCGTCAACGCCCTCGGAGCTTTTACCGAGATAAAGGGCGATACCCTCGTTGTCGACGGAACAGATTTGTTAAACAAGGGAGAAGTCACCCTCGACTGCGGGGAGAGCGGCAGCACACTCAGGTTTTTTGTACCGATTGTAAGCGCCCTGGGGCTCGACGGACATTTTGTCGGTCACGGAAGCCTTCTGAGCCGTCCGATCGGTATGTTTTCGACCCTGCTCCCGAGAGCGGGAGCTCGGTGCGAGACCTCGGGAACCCTACCGCTGTCCGTCAGCGGTCAGCTCAGGGCGGGAAGCTTTGAGGTCAGGGGAGACGTCAGCTCTCAGTTTATAACGGGGCTTCTGCTTGCTCTGCCGCTGCTTGAGGGCGACAGCGAAATAGTCCTGACCACTCCGCTGCAAAGCGAGGCATACGTCGATATGACGATACATACGATGTCGCGCTTCGGCGTTGAGGTCGAAAAAACCGACTTCGGCTATCGTGTCAAAGGCTCGCAGACCTATAAGCCCCAAAGCCGCAAGACCGACGGCGACTGGTCGCAGGCGGCGTTCTTCCTTTGCGCGGGAGCGGTTTCGGGCGACGTAACGGTCAGAGGCGTTGACTTGAGCTCCACTCAGGGAGATAAAGAAATCGTAAGCCTGATTCGCCGTTTCGGCGCAAAGACAGAGACAGGCGACGGCTTCGCGAGAGCCGAAAAGTCCGAGCTCAGCGCGATCGAGATCGACGCGCGGCAGATTCCCGACCTTGTGCCGATTCTGGCGGTCACAGCCGCCTTCGCTGAGGGCACGACAAGAATTTTCGGCGCCGAAAGACTCCGCATAAAGGAGAGCGACAGGCTGAAAACCACCCGCGCTCTGCTCAACTCAATGGGCGTATCAGCGAAGGAGACCGAGGACGGACTTCTCGTTACGGGCGGAAAAATAAAAGGCGGTCTCGTCGACGGCTCGAACGACCACCGAATTGTTATGTCAGCCGCTATTGCCGCTCTCGGCGCTGACTCACCGACAGAAATTACGGATACGGAGAGCATAAACAAGAGCTTTCCGACCTTCTTTGAAGAATACAAAAAACTGGGAGGGATAATCAGATGTCCTCATTCGGAACAAGCCTCAGACTGACGGTTTTCGGCGAAAGCCACGGCGAGGGGATAGGCGCGGTGCTCGACGGAGTGCCCGCGGGATATAAAATCGATATGGACAAGGTTCTTCTCCAGATGGCGCGCCGCGCCCCGGGAAAGGACAAAACCGCAACTCCGCGCGTCGAAAAGGACTTTCCCAACGTCAAATCGGGTATCCTCAACGGTGTAACGACAGGCGCTCCGATCGCCTGCGTGATTGAAAACACAAACACAAAAAGTACCGATTACTCAAATCTGCTCAAAACTCCGCGTCCCGCTCACAGCGACTACACCGCCTATGTAAAATACGGCGGCAACAACGACATTCGCGGCGGCGGCCATTTCAGCGGAAGGCTGACGGCTCCGATTGTATTCGCTGGAGCTGTCGCCCGCCAGATACTCGAGTCAAAGGGTGTAAGAATTGCCGCTCACATCGCTTCTATAGGCTCCGTAAGCGACGAAAGCTTCGACCCTGTATCGATAGACAGTGAGCTTATAAACAGGCTCAACGGCGAAGCCTTCGCCCTTATCGACAGGAGCGTCGAGGACGCTATGCGCGCCGAGGTCGAAAAGGCTCGTCTTGAGCTCGACAGCGTCGGCGGAACGGTCGAGTGCGCCGTTACGGGTCTGCCCGCGGGAGTCGGAGGCCCCCTGTTTGACGGGCTCGAGGGACAGCTCGCAAGGGCTGTGTTCGGAATCCCCGCTGTCAAGGGCGTTGAGTTCGGCGCGGGCTTTAGGTGCGCCTCGATGCGCGCAAGCGAGAACAACGACCCCTTCTACTATGAAAACGGCAGGGTCGTTACAAAAACAAACAACGCGGGCGGGATCCTCGGCGGAATCTCAAACGGTATGCCCGTGATTTTCAGGGCGGCGTTCAAGCCCACCCCATCGATCGCGAGGGAGCAGGATACCGTCGACCTCGAAGCAAAAACAAACACAAAGCTGTCAATCAAGGGCAGACACGATCCCTGTATCGTCGCGCGCGCGGTAAGCGTGGTCGAGGCGGTCACTGCGGTCGCGCTTCTGGATATTATGGGTGCGAAATGAGAGACTTAACCGAAATCAGAGAAGAAATTAACGAAATAGACGCGCGTCTTACAGAGCTTTTCAGACGCAGAATGAACTGCTCAAGAGACGTCGCGCTGTACAAAATCGAAAACGACCTCCCGATTCTCAACTCAAAGCGAGAGTCCGAGGTGCTCGACAGGGTAGAAGCCATGGGCTCCCCCTACGGAGAATACACAAGAAGTCTGTTTGAAAAAATAATGGAGCTCAGCCGAGAGCTCCAGGCAAGCTTAATTGAGGAAAGAAAATGATTAAAAAATACACGATCGGAAGCCCGATAGAAACCTTCGCAGTCGTAAAAAAGCTTACGTCCGAGCCGAAAGAAAGCTTTCCGCTTTCACTCGAAACGGGGGAAAAAACCGTAATTTCCTTTGAAATAGGGGAGAATGACGCGGTCTACGGACTGGGCGAGGCGTCGCGCGGAATCAACAAGCGCGGCTGGGTCTACGAGAGCTGGTGCTCCGACGAGACCAACCACACCGAGGACAAAAAAGCCCTCTACGGCGCTCACAACTTTATCGTCGTCAGCGGAAAGAAGAAATTCGGGCTGTTCGTCGATTTCCCCTCAAAAATCGAGTGGGATATTTGCTATTCAAAAACAAACGAGGTCAAAATCACGCTATTCGGCGGCGACGCTGACCTTTACTACATAGACGGTGAGACCGAGCGCGGGATCACAAGGGAGTTTCGCGAGCTTATCGGCAAAAGCTACATTCCGCCCTTCTGGGCGTTCGGCTATCAGCAGAGCTGCTGGGGCTACGCAAAGCAGGAGGACTTTTTCGGGGTGCGCGACAGTCATCGCGAAAACAACCTCCCGCTCGACTGTATCTATATGGACATCGACTATATGGACGCATTCAAGGACTTTACCGTCAATCACGAGCTTTTCCCCGATTTTGAGTCCTTCGTCAGCGACATGAAGGCTCACAACATCCACCTCATTCCGATTATCGACGCGGGCGTCAAAAAGCAGACGGGCTATTCCGTCTACGACGAGGGTCACGAAAAGGGCTATTTCTGCAAGGACGAGGACGGAAACGAGTTCGAGTGCGGAGTATGGCCGGGGATTGTCGGTCTGCCCGATTTTCTGAACAAGGACGCTCGCGAGTGGTTCGGCAGTCAGTACAAGACGCTCACCGATATGGGCATCGACGGCTTTTGGAACGATATGAACGAGCCCGCACTCTTTTACTCTGTAAAGGGTCTCAAAAAGGCTCACAAAAAGCTCGACGAGCTCAGGAAAAAGGACATAGACATCTGGTCGTTCTTCGGGATGAAGGACGCTGTGCTCGGCGTGCAGAACAGTATGGAGGACTATTCCTCCTTTTATCACAGCACAGACGGCGGTCGCGTCTGCCACAAGGACGTTCACAACCTCTACGGAGCGTTTATGACAAAGGCGGCGTCCGACTTCTTTGAAAAGGAGTTCGGCAGCGAAAAGACCCTGCTCTTCTCAAGGGCTTCATATATCGGCGCTCACCGGGGCAGCGGAATCTGGTTCGGCGACAACTTCTCATGGTGGTCGCATATTCTTTTGAACCTTAAAATGCTTCCCTCCGTCAATATGTGCGGCTTCCTCTACTGCGGAGCCGACCTCGGCGGCTTTAACAACAACTGCACCGAGGATTTGCTCCTGCGCTGGCTCGCGCTCGGCGTATTCACTCCGCTTATGCGCAACCACCGCGCTCTCGGCACCCGCGCTCAGGAGGCTTATCAGTTCGAGCATACAGAGTGGTTCGCGGACGTGCTCGCGGTCAGATACAGACTGATCCCGTATCTTTACAAAACCTTCCGCCGCTGCGCCGACGAGGGTGATATGATGTTCCGTCCGCTCGCCTTCGACTATCCCGACGACGAAATTGCGAAGCAGGTCGAGGATCAGCTTATGCTCGGCGACGAGTGTATGATAGCCCCGATTTACGAGCAGAACAAAAACGGCAGATACGTCTATCTCCCCGAGGATATGACGCTCGTGAAGCTCAGCGGAGAAAAAATTGAGAAGCAAAAGCTCTCAAAGGGGCTTCACTACATCGAGGTAAAGCTCAGCGAGGTGCCGCTTTTCATTCGGAACGGAAAGCAAATTCCCCTTGCCGCTCCTGCTCTCAACACCGCGGAGCTCAGAAGGGATGAATTAATTTTCATCTGAAAACCCAGTGTTTATGCGGCTCGCAACCGACAGTTGCGGCTTTGACATTCAGAATGTATAGACTTTACCCGCGGTTGCGTGATAAGCTTATGTCACAAAACCAAGGAGGAAATGATTATGAATATCGAAATTGCGAACAGACTTTTACAGTACAGAAAAAAGAGCGGGCTTTCGCAGGAGGAGCTCGCGGAGAAAATCGGAGTAAGCCGTCAGGCGGTCTCAAAGTGGGAACGCTCGGAGGCTTCTCCCGACACCGATAACCTTATTCTACTTGCGGATATATACGGCGTTACTCTCGACGAGCTTTTAAAAGGAAAGAGCGAGACCGCGGAAAATACAGATAACGCCCAGGACTCTGAGCCCGAGGAGAATGAAGAGACCTTCGCTCCCGACGAGAACACGACCTACACCGAGCAGAAGCACGTCAGCTTCAAAAACGGTATCCACGTAAAAAACGAGAAGGACACGGTCGATATAAGCTTCAAAGAGGGTATCAACGTTAAGTCGAACGACGGCACGCGCGTTCACGTCGGTGCGGACGGAATCCACGTTCACGACGGCGAAAAGGTCAGAGCCTACACCGACGAAAACGGCCACGTTATGGTCGACGAGGACGCGAAGCGCCGCGAAGAAAAAGAGAACGCTCTCCAGAAATTCCCGATGTGGGCGGTTGCGCTGGGCGCTTTTCTGCTCTGGGGCTTTTCGGGAGCCCTCTGCGGCTGGGCGCTTTCGTGGATATGCTTCCTCGCCATTCCGATTTATCACACCCTGGTCGACGCGATAATCAAGCGCAACCCCACGCACTTTGCCTATCCCGTCGTCTGCTTGGCGTTCCAGATGGTCGCAGGCTTTTTGTTCGGCGGCTGGTACTGGAGCTGGGTTGTTTACCTTACGATCCCGATTTACTACTGCGTCGCGAACGCTTTGAAAGGAAAAAAGAATGACTGATTTTTTCTCAAGACCGATTGTGCTTATAACCTCTATCGTGTTCTTTGCTCAGGCCGTGGCAAGGTTTGTATTAAGCCTTTTCAATCTGAGCGTCTGGTCCGCGCTTTTTGAAAACAGATTTTACGAGGTAAATTTATTTGAGCTTTTTATGGGGCTATCTCTTCTTTTGCTATACGTAATGAGCGTGAAGGGCAACAGTCTCGCCGCCTCGGTAAAGTTTTTCCGCGTCGGCTCGATAGTCGAGCTCGTATTGACGGCTTTATTTGTTTGCTGCTGCGTAATGGCTTTTTTCGTGTTTTTCTTTTTCGGAGCCCTGTTCTCGGGAGTTTTCTTTCTCAGATTTTTCCCGATGGTGATTGTCGCGGGCTTGGTTGTGATTTTTGCTTTGATCGCTGTTATCCTGCTGATAACCATGCTTTCGGCACAGACGGCGTTTTCCGTTTCCCTCGTGAGGAGCGTAAGGGACGGCAAAAAGCGTAAGGGAACGGCGGTTTTTTACGGAGTGATGAATCTCGTTTCGGCGGTGTGTTTGCTGCTGTTCGCGCTGATTATCTCGCTTTTCGACACGAATATGATTGCCTTTCTGCTTTCGGGACCGCTTCTGAGCCTTCCCTCGCTCGCGCTTATGAGCGTCCTGCTTTTATCCTACAAATAAAAATTTTCGGCAGACTCAAATGAGCCTGCCGATTTTTGTTTTTCCCGCCCCGGCATTTTTTAGCGTCAGGGTTAAGTTTTTCCTCTTTTTGAGGTTTACCATTTTGTAAAGCCGAGCTCCTTCATCGAGATTCCCGCTCTTTGCTTTATGATTTTGTCCCACTTGGGCAGGCAGTCCATGACCATAGCCCTCGCGTTTTCAATCAGCTTTGTCTTGTCGAGGTCGTTTTCCTCGTCCGCCTTGAAGTTGAGACCGTCCTTTGTGACGCTCTTTCTCAGCAAATAAAGCGAGCAGACGCCGCGTTTGTTCGGGGTGTACTCGGTGTAGTCGAAGCTTACGTAGCCGTTCTTTTTGAGCGACATCATCAGTCCGCCCGAGCTCGAGCCCTTTTTGTATTCACAGTTAAAGTTGAAGCATTCGCCCGTAACGTCGTAGTTGATGGTGTAGGGCTTTTCGTCGAGGAAGAAGTAGTGACCCGCGCTCTCGGTGATTTTTTCTTCGCCGTTCTTTTTGAAGTATTCTTTAAGACGGGTGAACGCGGATTTTTTCTTAGCCTTGACGGTGATTTTGCACTTGTAGCTTTTGCCGTTGTACTTGGCGGTGATTGTCGCCTTGCCCTTCTTCTTTGCCTTGACCACGCCTTTTTTGCTGACGGAGGCTACGCTCTTTTTTGACGAGCTCCACTTTACCTTTGAAGCCTTCGCGTTTTTGAGCTTTAGCTTTAGCTTTTTGCCGACGGTGAGCTTTGCGGACTTTTTGTTGAGCGAGCAGATTACCGCGGTCGCCGCCTTTGAGGAGACGGCTGAGCCTTTGACGACAATCACAAAGCCGTAGAGCGCGCCGTGGATCTTTGCCTTGGCGTAGCATTTTCCCGCGTTTACGCCCTTGACGGTGCCGTCCGCCTTAACGGTCGCGACAGACGAATCCGTTGACGACCATTTGAGACTCAGAACGTCGTTTGTCCGAGGGTCGCGCATCATAACCTTGCCCTCCTGACCGACGTTGAGAGTCAGGGTCGACTGAATAATCATATCCTCCGCGAACGCGCTTATCGGAAGAAGTGAAAGAAAAATCAAAAGCGCGAGGGATATTGAAATTACTCTCTTTTTCATTTCAGTTACCATTTTGTAAAGCCGAGCTGCTTGAGCGAAACGCCCGCCTTTGACTTGATATAGCCGTTCCATACGGGCATAGCTGTTTTGAGGCTTGTTTTCGCGTCGCTGACGATTGTGGAGATCGTGTTGTACTGACCGATTTTAAAGTTAACGGAGATATCCTTCGTGAGCTTTGAGCAGACGATATCAGCCGTACAATTGCCGATTTGCGAGCCGAAAACGTCGTGTGAAATCATCGCCGTCTTGTTGCTCTTGACGCGCATCGTTGTGTTTGTTGTGCTTGAGCCATCTTCTACCTGACGCACGAAGTAGAAGGTGTTGTCGGTCGTGTCGTAGTGCAGGGTGTAGTTGTTGTTGATGACCGCCATATAGATGTTTCCGCCGATGATCGGCTTCTTTGTGCCCTTTTTGAGCAGATAGTTTTTGAGCTTCGAGAAGTTGTTCGTCTTTGCCTTGACGGTGATTTTGCACTTGTACTTTTTGCCCTTGTACTTTGCGGTGACGGTAGTCTTGCCCTTCTTTTTAGCCTTGACAACGCCCTTCTTTGAAACCGTCGCGACCTTCTTCTTCGAGGAGCTCCACTTAACCTTTGAAGCCTTAGCGTTGTTGAGCTTTAGCTTGAGCTTACTTCCCTTTGTGATCGTCGCGGACTTTTTGCTCAGGGCGATTTTCTTTGAGCTTGCTTTTGAAGCCGAGCTTACTACGCCCATTTTCTTTAGGCTTAGTCCGAGTGTTTTTGAAAGCCAGCTCTCCCACTGCGGCAAGCCCGCGTTGAGCTGATTCTTGTAAACCGTCTGAATGTTTGAGTATTTTTTGCCGCTCTTGTAGCTGAGCTTTATTGTTTTGTTGATGTTAAACGAGCTTCTCTTGACAGCGGACGAGTACCTGCCGATGTTCGTGCTCTTGCCGTCGCTCGTCCACTGTATGGACACCTGAACCTTGTTTGTGCTTTCGTACTGTACGATCGTGAGCATACCGTTGTCGGTGTCGGCGTCTCTGCGCTGTACTACAGTGTATTCAATGTATTTGCTCTTCGAGTTGTAGGAAACCCAGAATTTGTATGAGTCGTTTTCCCACTTAATATAGTAATAGGTGTCGTCCTTTTTGGTTCCGCTTTTCAGAAGGTAGTTTTTGAGCTTCGAGAACGCGGAAACAGATGCCGCAGCCGCGGTAACGGTGACCTTTACGCCGTAGATTTTGCTGTTCCAGACAGCGCTGAGTATGCAGGTTCCGACGCCGACGGCTTTGACCTTGCCGTCGGAGCTGACAGAGGCGATAGCGGGGTTATCCGAGCCCCATACCGTTGTGATCGGCTGGTTGGTATCGGGGTCTGTCATTCCCACGGTCGAGGTTTGACCGACCTGCATTGTCTTTTCGCTGATGATTTTTACGTCCTCGGCGCTCGCCGAAAACGCCGAGAAAACGCCGAGAATAATCAGAAGCGACAGTGCTAAACACGTTAATCTTTTTGTCATAATGGTATTCCTCCAAATCTTTAATATTTCTATTATACCATATTTTTTGCCGTATTCATATTGACTTTAGTGATAAAATAAGGCTCAGACTATTGTACACAATCACTAAGCAAAAGGGACAGCAAACGCCGTCCCTTTCATTATATTTTCAGTCCGCTTGTGGTTTTTAAGAACTCATAAAGCTTCGATTTTATAAGCTCGACTCCGCCCTCTGAGTCGCTCTCAATGTTGAGCGGCATAATCGGGTCGTGAACCGAAAGCCTGAGCAAAAACCAGCCGTCGCCGTCGTTTTTGCCGAAGGAAACCCTCACGCCCTCGCGGTTGTCGTTGGCGAGGAGCCAGCCCTCGGTTTTTTCGGCGTAGGAGGTAAGGTCGTTTATGATTCTCTCGCCGCAGGCTCTGAAATCGCTCTCCGTAATCTCAAAGCGGATCTCCGCTTCCTCCTTCGCCTCCTTTAGAGAGGCTGTTATGCTCTCGATTTCCTTGCCCTGCTTTTTGAGCTGAGCCATCTTGATGATGATTTTTGTGCAAAGATACGCGCCGTCGTCGAGGAAGTAGTTTTCCCTCATAGCCGCGTGACCCGAGGTCTCGATCGCGAGAGGGCAGTTGATTCCCTGCGCGTTGAGCTCCAAGCCCTTGTCGATGACGTTTTTGTAGCCTCTGCGGTAACGGTAGTGCTTGCCGCCGAGGTCTTTTTCGATGAACTCCTTTAGTCCGCTCGAGGTGATTGAGTCGGTGACGATCGTGCCGCCCTCGTTGCCCTCAAGCGCGATCGCCGCGGCAAGCGCGACAAGTCGGTTGCGGTTGATTTCGTTTCCGCTCTTGTCGACGGCTCCTCCTCTGTCAACGTCGGTGTCGAAGATTACGCCCATATCAGCCTTGCTCTCGCGCACAGCCTCGCAAATCGACGCCATAGCCTCCTTGTTCTCGGGGTTTGGAACGTGGTTGGGGAACATTCCGTCGGGGTCGAGGTATCGGCTGCCCGTTGTGTCGGCGCCCAAGTCCTCGAGCACTCCCGCGTAAAAGCCGCCGACGCCGTTTCCCGCGTCAACGACAATTTTAAAGCCCTCGAGAGGTTTGTCGTAGTTTTCGGAGTTAACGCCCTTCTTGATTATGTCCTTGAGGTGCTCGCAGTAGCTCGACATATAGTCGACCTGCTCGATTTTGCCCTCTGCTTTTTCGGGTGAGTCGCCGTTTTGCGCGTGCTCGAGTATAGCCTCGATGTCAGAGCCCTCCAGTCCGCCGCCTCGGGTGAAGAATTTGAGTCCGTTGCGGTTGAACGGGTGGTGGCTCGCGGTGATCTGAACCGCTCCGTCACAGCCGAGGTCTACCGTCGTCATAAACATCGACGGGGTAGAGGCGAGCGAGCAGTCGAGAACATATACTCCCGCGTCCCTCATTGCCTCGCTGACAGCCTTCGCGATTCTCGGTCCGCTTACGCGGCTGTCTCTGCCGATTGAAATTTTCAGCTCACTCGGCTTTTTTTGAACCTTGTCGCTCAGCCAGAGCACAAAGCCCCTCGCCATAGAAGCGACGACCTCGTCGGTGAGGTTTATTTCCTGACCCTTGACGCCCTCAAGCGCGACCCCTCGGATGTCGGTGCCGCTTTTGAAGCCTTTGTAAAAAGTATTAAGCATAATTTTCCTCCGTAACCATAGATATAGCCTTATTATACACCAATAAAAGCATTTTCTCAATATCAAGTTTGTGAAAACTGTAAAATGATAATTGTCATATTTTTTTATTAGCGTGCAAGTTGACGAACTTTACTGAACTAAAATGTCGAAATGTGTATTTTGGTTTTTGTCTCATTGTTAAAACAGTACAAAAATTAAAGCTGTGTGTTGGATGATTTTGCTTTTTCTTCGTCGTTGTGCACAAAGCGGAGCGTAATTTATTGTTGACTTTTACGATAAAACGAGTATAATAATAATTGTCAAGCGAAGCTGCTTGATACGGCAAGGGCTCACACAAACTGCCGTAATAAAATTGACATCCACGTTTTCACGTTAATTTCAAAACTTCTAAATCCGGGAACCGCCGCTCTTTATGATGCGGCGGTTCTCGGTTTTGGAGTTTTTTCTTGCTTTTTGAGGATTTGTGTGATATAATTTCTCTCGGTGCCGAAAGGTACCGCGGTACTGCCCGTATCGGGAGGTACAGGTCTGTTCGCAAAATCCAGACCATAAAAAAATACTACGGAGGTATTTAATATGCAGAAAAAATCAACCATGTACATCGTACAGAGTGCGGCGATCGCCGCCTTGTACGCGACGCTGACCATCGGTCAGAACCTTCTTTTGCCCGGAACGGCTTCGATGGCGGTGCAGTTTCGTGTCGCCGAGGCGTTGACGGTTCTCGCGTTTTTCACACCCGCGGCAATCCCGGGACTGACGCTCGGGTGTATTATCGCCAACATCAGCTCGGTTACGGCGGGACTCGGCTTCTACGATATGATTTTCGGCTCGATCGCTACCCTGCTCGCGGCTCTCACGATGAGGGCGCTCAGAAACGTCAAGCTGGCGAAAATCCCGTTTGTCGGACTTCTTATGCCCGCGGTTTTCAACGGACTGATAATAGGCTTCGAGATTGACTTCTTCTTCGTCGGAAGTATGAGCTTTAATTTCGCGGACTTTTTGATTCAGGGCGGCTGCGTGGCGCTCGGCGAGCTCGGAGTACTCTTTGTGCTCGGAATCCCGCTAACCGTCGCGATTGAAAAGCAAGGGCTCAAAAAGAGCATTAATAAGGTTTGATTTTGCAAAAGGGGCTGTCGCAAATAAGCGGTAGCCCCTCGAAATATCATGAAGAGATAAACATTTTGACGATTATTCATAAATTATAAAACGTAGTGTAAACACAATTAGAGGGTGGGGGAAAACTCCATCCTCTCTTTGATTTTTGTGGAAACTTTTAAGGCTTATGCGGCTTGCTGATTGAATAATGACATACCTAAACGTCCGTCAATTGTGCGGTTCCACAACTTCTTAATGTTAAACGCGAATGCTAGCAGCAAAAACTGCGTAACTGTCTTTGTTTTTCCGCGTGTTGAGAAGCGTCTGAAATCTCTGTCCTGTTTCAAAACACCGAAGGCTCCCTCAACTTGAATTGAGCGGTTCTGTCGAAGAATATTTCCTTCATCATTTGTTATTCTATCTGTAGCCTCCGCCTTTTGTCTTGCCATAGTTTTAGAAAAAGAAATCTTGCGGTTTTCATACTTGCCTTTGTAGCACTTCTCGCGATGAGGGCATCCTTCGCAGCTTTCACATATGTAGTAACTTTTTATGATTTCATAATCATTCTTTGTTTTGCTCTTGCTGTCATAAGCATGATTTAATCTCATGCCGTTTGGACAAGTGAAATAATCTCCGATTTCGTCATAGCTGAGATTTTCTACACGGTAAATTTTTCTCTTGTATTTTCTTGTCTTTTTGATTTCATAATCCGCAGGCTTGATGTACGCGTTCTGCTCGTTTTCTTCAAGATATGTGTAATTCTCCTCGCTTGCGTATCCCGCGTCAGCAATGATGTTTAAGTATTTTCTACCGATATTCTTTTGCAATCGTTCAAGAAAAGGAATAAGGGTTGTTGTATCGGTCGGATTAGAAAATAATCCTACCCCGACAATGTACTCACTTTCCACGCCGATTTGTACGTTGTATGCGGGTTTAAGCTGACCGTTCCTCATATGATCCTCTTTCATCCGCATAAACGTTGCGTCTAAGTCGGTTTTAGAGTAACTTCGTCTGGTTCCGAGTATTTCCTGACTTTTATGGTATCGCTCTATTCTTTCAAGATATTCATATATGCGGTCATAATCCCGCTGAATTTCAGTTTTGTGCTTGCCTCTTCCGTATACAAACTTAATACCGAGAAAATCTCTCGCTTTAAGAAAAAACTCAATTACATCTTCCAATGAAGCAGATTCCGACAATCCATACTTTTGACATAAATTAGGAAGTTCGTCATTAATCTTTGCGTTGAGCTTCTGCAAATTCTTTTCTACGGTTTTTGCCCAAACAAAAGTATATCTGTTTGCGTTTGCTTCTATCTTGGTTCCGTCGATAAAGATATTTTTGAACTCTATCTCGCCGAGTTCGTGCAGTTTTAGGATTAACTGAAAAAACAAATCCTCAATAACTCCGACAAGCTTTTCGTTTTGAAAGCGAGCGAAGGTTGAATGATCAGGGGCCGACTCGCCTTGAAGCAACCACATAAAGCGGATGTCGGTCTTACAGGCTTGTTCAATATCGCGGCTGGAATAAATGCAATTCATATTTGCGAATACAAGTATCTCAAACATTATTGCCGGATCAATCGAACGCCAATGACGAAGGTATACATCATAGAGCTTTGTATAGTCCAATGTATCGCAAATTTCTATAACTTTCCTTACAGGATCGTTCTCGTCGATTAATGCTTCAAAATTTAATGGTAAAAACAGTTGATTTCTTATTGCTTTCATAGTATAATTAACCCGCTTTCTGTGTGGTTTTCTTAGCATTTAAATTATACAATGAAAGCAACAACCGGGCAACCCTTTCGGGCTACCCGGTCTTGTTTTTATTTGGGGCTTAGTGCGACAGCCCCTTCAGTTAAGTATCATTTTACCCGTCACGTCCGTGGTGTACGCGCCCTTGGGTATGAGCTTTGAAATCGGGACTATTTTGTAGCCCTTCTGTTTGATTGCCTCAATCACAAGCGGCAGCGCCTCGGGCGTGTTTTTGGCTCCGTTATGAAGGAGGATTATGGAGCCCGGAGTGAGCTTTTTTACGCAGTTCTCAACGATCTGAGCGGGAGTAGGGTCCTTCCAGTCGAGTGAGTCGATGTTCCACTGAACGCAGTACATCGAAAGCGATTTGACGGTGTTCACAACGTCGTTGTTGTAGTCGCCGTAGGGCGGTCGGAACAGCGTCGGACACTTGCCAGTGAGCTTTTTGATTTCACTGTTGCAGCTTTGAAGCTGGGTTTTCATTTCCTCGACCCCGAGTGAGCTCATATGCGGATGATTGTCGCTGTGGTTGCCGACGTCGTGACCCTTGGCGGCAATTTTTTTGACCGACTCGGGGTATTTTCTGACCCAGTCGCCGACGAGGAAAAAGGTTGTTTTGACGTTAAAGTCGTCGAGCGTTTTCAAAAGCCCGTCCGTCTGCTCGTTGCCCCACGCGGCGTCGAAGGAGATCGAGCAAACCTTTTCCGTTTTGTCCACGCAGTAAATGGGAATGACCCTCTCGGTGGACGCGGTTGCGACGGCGGTTGAGACCGTCGACGCGCCGATGCAAATGCTCGTAAGCCCCATAACCGCGCACAGCGCGATCATAATCAGACTTCGTTTTGTAAGTACAATAAATTTCATAAGATTACCCCCGTATAATGTATGAGCAAAAGGGAGTGTTTATGTGAAAATTTTCTTAAAAAAGTGTCACAAAACGCCTTCCGAAAAGGTTATATGTATAGAAAGCAAAAAGGAGGTTTTACTTATGAAAAAAACGCTTACAATACTGTTATCAATCATCATCCTGTTCACCTGCGCGGTTTCCGCGGCGGCTTATGCGGAGAACGAGGTTATCGACCCAGCGCTTGCGGTGAGAATGGCGCAATACCCTAACGAGAATATCAACGTTTGGATATTTCTCAAAAACTGCTTCAATCAGTCCGAGGTCGAGAGCTTTGTAATGGAGCAAAACGACATAAATGAGCTCAACAGCGGCAACGCCGACGAGTTCTTGAAGCTTTACCGCGCCGAGGTCAGTAAGCGCGTGACCGCGTATATTGATAAGTTCCTCGAGGACAACAGTGATTTGATCGGCGAGGTTCTCTTCAAGGGAGATTCGACCGAGACGATAATCGCGTGCCTGAGCGCGGAAAATATTGAAAAGCTCGCGCAAAACGAAAACGTGTGGGAAATCAATTGGTATTTCGGCGGCAAGGAAGATGTTGACATTGAGTTTGAGCTGCTCGATTCCGACACGGCAACGATTCAGGGGATGATTTATGAGCACGTAGGCGCGATGTGGTTTGATAATCTTATTCATATCGGCAAGCTCGGAGATTACGACCTTTATTACAATGATCCCCAAAGACCGCTCGTAATGTGGAGTCGTGAGTTCACCTTCGGCAGGTATAAATTTATCGAATGCGCGGGTCAGACGGGCAATTACATCCCCGCCGACCTCGGAGTCTTTGTTATCGTAAACGGCGAGGTCTACGACTTGCGGGAGGCGTTCGACTGCGAGAAAATCGACTTCGATTTGCTCGTTAAGACCCTGAGAGATTATCAGGAGAAAAACGAGGGATTTTCCTACACATTCGGTATCGAGGACATTTCCGAGCCCGCGGCGACCGAGCCTTCTACGGATCCCGGACAGCCGGCGACCGAGCCTTCGACAAATCCCGGACAGCCGGCGACCGAGCCTTCGACAAATCCCGGACAGCCGACGACCGAGCCTGCGACTACGATTTGTCCGAAGAGACCTGATAGCGCGACCGAAAAGCAAAAGAAAGAAAACCCGATAAAGGTAACCGCGAAAACAAAAACTGTCCGTTTCAAAAAGCTCAAAAAGAGCAGGCTGACAGTAAGCGTCCTTACCGTAAAAAACGCTCGGGGCAAGGTAAGCTTCAAGAAAATAAGCGGTTCAAAGGCGCTTTCGCTTACAAAAAAGGGCAAAATCACAATCAAAAAGGGAACAAAAAGAGGTATATACAAGCTCAAAATAAGAATCACCGCCAAAGGCAATTCAAAATACGCCGAAAAGAGCGTTGTAAAAAACGTTAAAATCATTATAAAATAACAAAAGGGGCTGTCTCGCACAGCCCCTTCTGACTAGATAAACTCCCACTTGATTCCTTCGGGAGTGTCGATTAATTTTATATTTCTCGCGGCGAGCTCGTCTCTTATGAGGTCGGCCGTCGCCCAGTCCTTGTTCTTTCTTGCCTCCTGACGCTTTTGGATAAGCGCCTCGATTTCGGAGTCAAGGTCTGTTTTCTCCTCCTGCTTTTCGCTTACGAGGTCGAGTCCGAGCACCTTGTCGAACTCGGAGATTACAAATCTCTTTGTAGCGTCGTTCGTGTCAGCCTTGAGAACGTCGTAGACGGCTGTAAGTCCGAGCGAGGTGTTGAGGTCGTTGTCGAGGGCTTCTCTGAACCTTGAGTCAAGCTCCTTCGCGGCTTTTTCGTCGACCTCGCCCTCCGAAGAGAGCGCGGCGATCCTCTTTGTGAGCTTTTCGTAAGCCTTCGCGGTGTTGTCGAGACTGTCGTAGGAGAAGGTCAGAGGCTTTCTGTAGTGGCTTTGCAGGCAGAACATCCTGTACACAAGCGGGTCGTAGCCCTTTTCCTCAAGCAGCGAAACTGTGAGGAACTCACCCTTGGACTTGCTCATTTTGCCGCGCGCGTCGTTGAGGTGTAGTACGTGAAACCAGTAATTGCACCACTTGTGACCGAGAAAAGCCTCGCTCTGCGCGATTTCGTTCGTGTGATGGGGGAAAGCGTTGTCAACGCCGCCGCAGTGGATGTCAAGGTACTCGCCGAGGTGCTTTATGCTGATTGAGGAGCACTCGATGTGCCAGCCGGGATAGCCTACGCCCCACGGACTGTCCCATTTGAGCGCCTGATCCTCGAACTTTGACTTCGTAAACCAAAGTACAAAGTCGGTTTTGTTGCGCTTGTTTTCGTCGTTGTCAACGTCCTCGCGCACTCCGACCTCGAGGTCGTCGGCGTTCATATTACCGAAAACATAGTAGTTGTCGAGCTTTGAGGTGTCAAAATACACGTTGCCGCCCGCAAAATATGCGTAGCCCTTGTCCATAAGCGTCTGCACCATATTAATGAAGTCGTCGATGCAGTTTGTGGCGGGCTCTACCACGTCGGGGGTCTTGATGTTGAGCTTTTTGCAGTCCTCAAAGAACGCGTCGGTGTAGAACTTCGCGATTTCCATAACGGTCTTGTGCTCACGCTTCGCGCCCTCGAGCATTTTGTCGTCGCCCGTGTCGGCGTCCGAGGTCAGATGACCGACGTCGGTGATGTTCATAACGCGCTTAACGTCGTAGCCCGAATAGCGCAGATATTTTTCGAGCACGTCCTCCATGATGTAGGTGCGGAGGTTTCCGATATGCGCGTAGTGGTAGACTGTGGGGCCGCAGGTGTACATAGCGACCTTGCCGTCGGTGTGGGGGACGAAGTCCGTTTTTTTCTGTCCAAGTGTGTTGTAAAGTATCATTTTGCTCACTCCATACTAACAAATTCTCTGTTATCTATCATATAAATAATTCCCGAAATAATGCAGAACACCGTGGAGATCCACAGCGCCGTCTCTCCAACCCAGAAGAAAACCGCGTGAATAAGCGCCGTAGCCGCCGAGTCGATCGGGATGAAGCTCATATTTATAAGCTCCGACGTGAATTGCAGGACAAATATCAGGATGATCGCGATGATCTGAGTGACGGTCTTGACCTTGCCCCAGATGTTGGCGGCGACGACCTTGCCCTCGCTTGCCGCCAGAAGTCTCACCGACGAGACCGCGAACTCCCGAAACAGCACGACTATAATCAGCACGCAGTCGCACAGTCCGCACTGTAAAAAGCAGAGCAGAACCGAGAGCACAAGTATTTTGTCCGCCAGAGGGTCGCAGAACTTCCCGAAATTCGTTACGAGGTTTCGGCTTCTCGCGATTTTTCCGTCGAACATATCCGTCAGGCTCGCCGCTCCGAAAAGCGCCGCCGCCGTGAGATAGTGAAACGGAAAGTCTATTAGTATCGCCGCTATCGTGAACGGCACAAGAATAATTCTGAGCAGAGTCAGTTTGTTGGGTAAATTCATTAAATCACCATTGTTAAGGCAACACCGCATAATTCAGGCGTGCGGGTTGCGTAGTTTTGTTTTTCGTCAGGGTGACGCGGATTGGTTAAATCATTTCACCGACGGGGTCAATTCCGACGCGGTCGGTGATTCTTACTTTTACAAAGCTTCCCGCCTGCGGCTTGACAGCGTCCGCGGTGAAGAAGATGCTGCCGTCGACCTCGGGACAGTCGCCCTGAGTCCTTCCGAAGAAGCAGCCCGCGATTTTGTCGAAGCCCTCGCAAAGCACCTCAAGCTCCTTGCCGATTTGGTTTTCGGCGTATTCTTCCATGATAAGCTGCTGACGCTCCATTATGATTTCGGCTCGTCTTTGCTTTGTGTCCTCGTCGAGCTGTTCCTTCATCCTCGCGGCGGGTGTGTCCTCCTCCTGAGAATAGGGGAAACAGCCGAGTCTCTGGAACTTCATCTCGTCCGCGAACTCGGCGAGCTCCTCGAACTGCTCCTCGCTTTCACCGGGGAAGCCCGCTATGAAGGTCGAGCGCAGGGTGATTTCGGGGATTCTTTCCCTCAGCTTGTTTATCAGATTTGTAAGGTACTCGCGGTCGCCCTTGCGGTTCATCCGCTTTAGTACTTCCTTATCGCAGTGCTGGAGCGGCAAATCGAGGTATTTTACGATTTTGTCCTCCTCGGCGATTGTGTCGATCAGCTCGTCGGTTATTCTTTCGGGGTAGCAGTAGAGCACCCTTATCCAGCGCAGCTTTTCTATTTTGCACAGCTCCCTCAGAAGCTTGGGGAGCATAGGCTTTTCGTATATGTCGGTGCCGTAGTATGAGGTGTCCTGAGCAATCAGAATAAGCTCTCTTACGCCGCCGTCGGCGAGCCACTTCGCCTCTTCGACGAGGTTTTCGATTGTGCGGCTGCGGTATTTTCCTCTGATCATCGGAATCGCGCAGTAGGTGCAGTGATTGTCGCACCCCTCGGCAATTTTGAGGTACGCGTAGTAGCGCGGAGTGCTCTGGATTCGTCTGCCCTCAAGCTCCAGCTCCTCCTTGGGAGGGAAGATTTGAGGCTTTTCGCCCTCGAGAGCCTTTTTGATGATTTCGGCGATTTTGTCGTTAGCGCCGATTCCGACGCAGGCGTCAACCTCGGGGAGCTGCTTCATAACCTCTTCTCTGTACCTTTCGGCGAGACAGCCCGTCACAACGAGACACTTGATTTTGCCCTCCGCCTTGAGCTTCGCGAGCTCGAGGATTTCCTCAATGCTCTCCTGCTTCGCGGGCTCGATAAAGGCGCAGGTGTTGATTATCGCAGCGTCCGAGAATGCGACGTCCTCGACGATTTCGTAGTGATTTTCGTTAAGTCTCGCGAGCAGCATTTCGGCGTCGACCTGATTCTTGGCGCAGCCGAGAGACACTATGCCTACCTTATATTTCATACTCAGTTTCCTCATTATATTCGCCAAAAACGGCGTTGATGTCGCTCCACGAGTAACCCATTCGCTGAAGCGCGGCAACACAGCGCCTTCTGCCCTTTTCGTCGGAAAGCGCGGTCTTGTATTTTCTTTCTACTATTATCCTTATGTGCTCCCTCGGGTCGGGGTCGAGCTCCTCGAGGATTTCGTCGGCGAGCTCGCGGTCGATTCCCTTTTCGGTGAGCTTGTACCTTGCGCCCTTTATTGACAGGTGCTTTGTGAAAATCAGCTCTTCGGCGTAGCGGCGGGCGAACTTCTCGTCGTCCACAAGCCCGAGCTCCTCCATCCGCTCGACCGCCTTGCGCGCCGAGTCATCGTCGGAGGTTTTTCTCACCTTTTCGGTGAGCTCCTTCTTGCTGTGGTCGCGGTAGGATATGAGCCACAGGGCTTTTTCCTTCGCGCGCTTTTCATTTGATTGGTCTATGAGCTCTTTGAGCTCCTCGTCGGTGATTTCGGACCCGACCGAAAACCTGCTCGCAAGCAGGGTCTCGGTGTCGAGCTTCATCGCGAATTCGCCGTCAATGTAGAGCGCCGAGAGCCTTTTTCGCTTTTGAACGATGTCGGTTATTATCATTCGTCAACGCTGATGTCGATTGACGCGGATTTTGGATCGTCCTTCTCGTCCTTTTTGCCCGCAATTGCCTTAGCCTTAGTCGCTTTTTTCTTCGGCGCTGTGAGCTTTTCCTTGTTTTCCCAGAGCTTCTTCTCGATTTCCTCAGAGAGCTCGGGATTGTTGAGGAGCATTTCCTTTACGTTCTCGCGTCCCTGTCCGAGACGTGTGCCCTCGTAGCTGAACCACGCGCCCGCCTTCTGGATAACGTCCGCCTTTACGGAGAGGTCTACGAGCTCGCCTATGCGGCTGATACCCTTTCCGTACATTATGTCAAACTCCGCCTCCTTGAACGGGGGAGCGATTTTGTTCTTTACAACCTTGGCTCTTGTGCGGTTTCCAATCATCTCGCCGTTGAGCTTGAGCGTTTCGACCCTTCTTACGTCGATACGAACCGAGGAGTAGAATTTCAGCGCGCGGCCGCCTGTTGTAACCTCGGGATTGCCGTAAACAACGCCGACCTTTTCGCGGAGCTGGTTGATGAAAATAGCTACGCAGTTGCTCTTGTTGATAGCGCCCGCGAGCTTTCTTAACGCCTGAGACATCAGACGCGCGTGCAGACCGACGTGGCTGTCGCCCATTTCGCCCTCGATTTCCGCCTTGGGAACGAGAGCCGCGACTGAGTCGATTACGATTACGTCGATAGCGCCCGAGCGGATAAGAGCCTCGGCGATTTCAAGCGCGTCCTCGCCGGTGTCGGGCTGGCTGACGAGAAGCGAGTCAACGTCAACGCCAAGCGCCGCCGCGTAGGTCGGGTCGAGCGCGTGCTCAACGTCGATAAACGCAACGTTGCCGCCGTTTTTCTGACCCTCGGCTATGCAGTGGAGCGAGAGCGTCGTCTTACCCGATGACTCGGGGCCGTAGATCTCAACGATTCTTCCCCTCGGAAGTCCTCCGATTCCGAGCGCGATGTCGAGCGACAGCGAGCCCGTCGAAATATGGTCGATGTTCATATGCTGATTTTGTCCGAGACGCATAACCGCGCCCTTTCCGAACTGCTTTTCGATTTGTCCCAATGCTGTTTCCAGCGCTTTTGCCTTATCAACTGCCATTTTGTTACCTCCCAAAAGGAAATCCTTACATATTTATTTTACGCATATATTTTAATATATATGGAACAAAAAATCAATACAAAAAGTCCAAAACAGACGAACGAAGTTTCTAAAATTAAATCAGTGTCCCATAAACAGCCCTTTGAATCCCGCCTAAATCGAGTTCAAAGCCGATATTTTCAAAGCCCTCGTCCTCCATAAGCGACTTCACGGTCTCGAACTGACCCTCTCCGAGCTCAAACGCAAGCCTGCCGCCCTTTTTGAGCTTTGACTTCCATTCCTTTGTTATAAAGCGGTAGAAGTCGTATCCGTCCCTGCCGCCGTCGAGAGCCATTCTCGGCTCAAAGGAGATTTCCCTTTGCAGACCTTCGATTTCGTCCGAAATTACATACGGCGGGTTTGAAAGAATGAGGTCAAAGTAATTGTCGGGAAATTCGCCGACACATCGGAATATGTCGTTTGCGACGACCGCGACGTTTGCCTTGTTGAGGCTGATGTTTTGCATAAGGTAGGGGAGAGCCTCGGCGCTTTTTTCGACTGCGACCGTTTCGCAGTCCCTTTCCTTCGCGATAACGACCGCCAGCGCTCCGCTCCCCGAGCAGAGGTCGAGCACCTTGGCGCCCTTTTTGTCGCTGAGATAGTCAAGACAGCTCCTGAGCAGAACCTCGGTGTCGTCTCTCGGAATGAGGACGCCCCTGCCGACCTTGAATTTATAGCCGTAAAATTCCCATTCTCCGAGGATGTATTGCAGCGGCTCGCCGAGAAGTCTCCTTCCGACGAGCGTTACGAACCTCGCCGCGTCCTCGTCCTTTGCGATTATGCTTTCGCTCATAAGTCGGGAGCGGTCGATTTTAAAAACCTTCTCGATCAGGCACAAAGAATTAAAGGCAGGAGCGTCGATTCCTGCCTTGGTAAATTCCTCTTTAGCCTGATTGTATAATCCTTTAACAGCAGCCATTTTTAACGATATCCGAGCCGTCGTCGGGAATAACAGCCTCGATCGCCTTGATAGCGACCGCGCACATATCCTCGTCGGGCTCCTTTGTTGTAACTCTCTGCGCCCAGAGACCCGGGGCAGCGATGATTCTTGTCAGAGCGTTGTCGTGCTTGCCGCACACCTTGATAAGCTCGTAGCCTATGCCCATCGTGAGCGGGAGCAGAGCCAGCTTTATAACAGGTCTCAGCCACGTGATTCCGAACGGAGCGTGGGGGATGAAGAGACCGATGATTATTCCGACCAAAAGCATAAGCAGAATGAAGCTTGTGCCGCATCTGGGGTGGAAGCGTCTCTGAGCCTTTACGTTCTTTACGGTGAGCTCGAGCTCGTTTTCATAGCAGAAAATAGCCTTGTGTTCGGCTCCGTGGTACATAAACACGCGTTTCATATCGCTCATCTGCGAGACAATCAGAATATATCCGATGAAGATGAAGATTTTCAGGATTCCCTCAATCACCGACTGCCAGAAAACTACACCCTCGCCGCCATGCTTTATAGCGGGGAACGCGAAGCCCGCGAGGTTGAACAGCCACGTCGGCAGAAAGAAGAACAGCAAAATCGCGATCGCGACGCCCAAAAGCGACGAAAGCGCCATCAGGATCTTCATAAACTTGTCGCCGAGCTTTTCGTCGACCCACTTTTCAAATTTTGAGGGCTCTTCCTCAATCTCGCCCGCCTCCATAGCTTTGTTAGCCGAAAGCATAAGGCACTTGTAGCTCAGTCTCATTGAGTCGATCATTCCCGCGATACCGCGCAGAAAGGGGACTTTCCAGAATTTTTTGCTTCCGATGAACTTCATCTCCACGTCCTCGGTGTAGATGCTGTCCTCGCCCGTTCTGACGGCTACGGTGGTCTTTTTGGGACCTCGCATCATTATACCCTCAATCAGCGCGGAGCCGCCGATCGAGGTGATTTTCTTCGTTTCAGTCTTACTCATAAAATACCTTCTCGTTTATGTGTTTTTTTGAATATTGGTTTCGATATGTTTATTTTCGCGCAGCACAGGCAGGGTGAGGGTCACGGTCGTTCCGACTCCGACGCCCGACTCAATCTCGAGCGTGCCCTTGTGCAGAAGCATGATCTCGTCCGCTACGGCGAGTCCGATTCCCGAGCCGTTGACCTTCTGGTTGGCCTTGTAGAATTTCTCCTTGACCTTCGGCAGATCCTCGGCGGAGATTCCGCAGCCTGTGTCTGTGATTGTTATGATAATGTTGTCGGGATTTGCCTCCCTGTCGTACTTGACCTCAATCGCTACCACACCGCCCTCGGGGGTGTATTTGAGCGCGTTGTCAATAACGTTGATGAACACCTGCTTGAGTCTGTTCCTGTCGCCGAAAACGGGCGGGAAAACCTCAACGGGTTCGTCGTACAAAAGGTGCTTGCCCTCGTTCACCGCGCGGTCGCGCAGCATATATATAACCTCGTCGAGCTCGGCGAGGATGTCAAGCTTTTCATTGAGCAGAACCATTCTGCCCGTCTGGATTCTCGAGAAGTCCAAAAGCTCCTCGACAATTCCCGTCAGCCTCGAGCTTTCCTTGATGATTACTCCCATGCCCTTGTCAAAGGTGCGCCTGTCGAGCTTCCTTTTGCCCGAAAGCTGCATGGTCTCCGCCCAGCCCTTGATTGCCGTCAGCGGCGTTCTCAGTTCGTGAGAAACGCGCGAGATAAAGTCGTTTTTCATCTGCTCGGTGTTCTCGAGGTCCTTCGCCATATCGGTGATAGCGTCGCACAGCTCGCCGATCTCGTCGTTGTAGTGCTTTTCGAGCTTGGTGGAAAAATCTCCCCTCGCGATTTTCCTCGCGGTTTCGGACAGCTCCCTGACAGGCGTGACGATCGAGCGGATAAAGTACGAGCCCGAAATTACTATCAAAAACAGAATCAAAAGACTGCCCGCGATAATCACCGCGGAGATAAGCGTAACTCGGTTGTTGACCTCGACCGTAGAGACAAGATATCTCACTGCGCCGATGGCGGTGCCGTTGTGGTTGAAGATAACGCGCGTCAGGCTCATCACGCTCTCGCCCGAGCTTATTGTGCCCTGCCTGAAGGCAAAGCCCTCCTTGGAGCTCTTCGCGCTCTCAAAGTCGGGCAAATCCTCGTTCTCGTCATAGGAAAAGCCCGTCGAGGTGAGAATAATCCGACCCGAGGAGTTGATAGCCATAACCTCCATTTTTTCCTTGTAGCGGAAGTCCTCGATGTACTCCTGCGCCGAGGTGGTAAACGAGGTGGAGTTATCCGTCTCGTAGTTTTCAAACACGGAGTTGAGCTCCGCGCAAACAGCTCCGAGGTCACGCTCGACCTCATTGTTGAAGAGGTAGACGGTGGCGTAGATCAAGCCCGTGGCGATAAGTATTACAATAAGGAAGGTGACCAGCATTGTGCTCAGAAGCCATCTCCTTGTGATACCCTTAAACAATCCTTTTACCTCCCAAATTGTTTATCTCGGAATCAGCCGTTAGTGTCCCATTTGTAGCCGAGACCCCATACGGTAACGATGTACTTGGGGTTGGAGGGTTCGTCCTCGACCTTCATTCTGAGTCGTCTGATGTTAACGTCGACGATTTTTTCCTCTCCTACATAAGCGTCGCCCCAAACGTGGCTTAGGATGTCGGTGCGGTCGAGAGTCTCCCCAGGGTTTGAGAAGAAGTATTCCATAATCTGGAACTCAACCTGCGTAAGCTCGATTACCTCGCCGTTTTTAAGCAGGGCGCGGTTTCTGAGGTTAAGCGTAAAGTCGCCCGAGTGCAGCTCCTCCTTGAAGTTGTTCTCGGCGTTCGCCTGCGCGAGAGAAACTCTTCTGTGCAGGGAGTCGACCCTCGCGAGAAGCTCGGACGGTGAAAACGGCTTTGTAACATAGTCGTCGGCTCCGAGCATAAGACCCGTGACCTTGTCCATCTCCTGAGTTTTCGCGGAAAGCATGATAATGCCGAGCCCGCCGTTTTTGTTTCTCAGCTCCTTGCATACCTGAAAGCCGTCAATACC
>JAFNSO010000052.1 GCA_017384945.1 Ruminococcus sp.
GAAAGGCCGTAAAGAAAACGCTCCGGGGGAGCGTTTTTAGGCCGTAGCGTTGATGAAGCCTTTCCCGAAAACGTGAACCCAAGGTTCGAGAAGAAGGCAGTTTCCAAGCAAAACATACTTGCAGCGCAAGGCACCCAAACGGGTGCCTTTTTCTGTGGCGCGGCGCAAGGGACTCGAACCCGCAAAAAAGGATACCGCGGAGGCGGTATCCTTTTAATATTGCTTATTTTTTCTGAACCTCTCTTGCGGCAATAAGGTCGTCCACATTGTCAACCTCTGCCCACGAGTAATCCTTGATGTCCTTGAAGTAGAGGTCAAAGTCGTTCTCGAAAATCATCTGTACAAGCGCGTCCTCGAAGAGTTGACCGTACATCTCGGCGTTGATCATATTGTCGATTTCCTCAATCAGGAAGCGCGCGGAAACCGCGTCGAGCTTTGTAACGCTGACGTACTGAGCGTAGAACTCGGAAAGAGATTTGCTCATAACGCAGATTCTGTCGTCGGTGACCTGAACGTTGTACTTGCCCGTTGTTTTGCTTGAGTCAATGAGAACGTAGGGAATATCGGTGGGCTTGCAGATTATATCCTCAACAAGCTTGCTCTCGACAACGATGTCGGAGTTGATGATCGTGATGTTATCCCTCTCGAGGTATTTCTTCGCGAACCAAAGCGAGGCGATGGAGCCTGTGGAGGAGTAGAAGGGGTTGCGTACAAAGGTCACGTTCTCTCTTTCCATTTCTCTCTGGATCTGCTCATACATAAAGCCGCCGACAACAACGATCTCAGCCTTCAAATCGTTTTTTCTGATAAGCCTGACCATTCTTTTCAGAATAGTCGTGTTTCTGTCGAGCTTGTAAAGAGACTTGGGTGTTTTCAAGGTCAGGGGCTGGAGACCGGCGCCCTTACCCGCTGCTAAAATAATATATGTCATCTCGTTGTCCTCCGATTATTTGTACATTTCCAGCGCGCGAATGCTGTAGTCCTTGGCGAATCTGTACCAAAGCGGTTTCAGATAGCCGACCTTCTGACCCGAGGCTTCCTTGAACATACACCAGTGCATAAAGAAGAAGCCTGTAATCGCAATCCACGCGTAGAAATGGCGGCGCTCGATTTCATTGGGATTGTGACCGAAGTAGATGAAGAGGATCCTGTCGACCTCCTCGTCGCTGTGGTCGCCGCCGCAAATGTATGTGCCTACGTCAAAGCCGGGGTCGTTGTAGCCGCCGTATTCCCAGTCGGTGAGGTAGATTTCGGAATCATTTATGAGGAAGTTCTCGTCTCTGGCGTCGCCGTGAACGATACATTTCTGGATTCCGTCCTGCTTTGAGAGCTCGAACAGCTCATAGATCCTGTCCCTGATGCTGTTGAACCCGGGGTACTCGGGGAAATTCTCTCCGTACTTATCCTCGGGGATCATCTCCTTGATGGACTCCCATTTTTCCTTAACGTCAAACTCCCACCTTACCTTAGCGGAGAAGTGGTGGAGCTTGTTGAGCAGTCTGACTCCTCGGTAAATGTCGCTGACGTTTTTATAGTCGAAATCACGGTGCGGGATGAACTTTGCGATTTTCCAGCCCCTTGATACGCTCATAGCGACCAGCGAGGTGTCTACTCTTGCCTCGTAAGCCTGGCTCTGAATCATTGACTCTCTGCCGCGGTCGACGAGAATCTCCGAGCCGAGCCCGGGGAATCTGAAAACATATTTGCCGCCGTTGAGCTCAAAGGACAAAACAGAATTTGTCAAACCCTTTTGCAAGGGCTTGAGGTCCATGATCTGTTCCTCGTTGCAGTTGAAAACCTCGCAAATGGTTTTGTTGATAAAGGCAAGGTCCTGCTCGTGCAGAACACCGCCCGTGGTTTGGATTGTACCTGACATAGGAAAACCTCCTGTGTTTTTTGAAAATATCCTGTGAAAAACAATAAAACGTTAATCAATATCATTATAAATGAAAAGCCGCGAAAAATCAATGCTTTGCCCGAATAAAAGAGTGTTAAGTAATTAACAACCCGAATGGTCAGGATTCCCGACAAAAAAGAGCCGCCGAAAAATCGGCAGCTCTTAACTTCTGAGTTATTTAGCAAAGTCAACCGCTCTTGATTCGCGGATGATATTAACCTTGATCTGACCCGGATAATCGAGTTCATCCTCAATTTTCTTACAAATATCCCTCGCGAGAGAAACCATTCTCTCGTCGCCGACGATTTCGGGCTTGACCATAATTCTGATTTCACGTCCCGCCTGAATCGCGTAGGAGCTTGCGACTCCCTTGAACGAGGAAGCGACCTCCTCGAGCTTCTGCAAACGCTTGATGTAGTTTTCGAGATTCTCTCTTCTCGCTCCCGGTCTCGCGGCTGAAATAGCGTCCGCTGCCTGAACGATGCACGCGACGACTGTCTTTGCCTCGACATCGCCGTGGTGAGCCTGAATCGCGTGTATAACCGCGTCGCTCTCCTTGTACTTGCGCGCCGCCTCGACTCCGAGCTCAACGTGTGAGCCGTCGAATTCATGGTCGAGCGCCTTACCTATGTCGTGAAGCAGACCCGCTCTTTTAGCGACTGTCGGGTCAAGTCCGAGCTCGCTCGCAATCATTCCCGAAATATACGCGACCTCGATCGAGTGGTCGAGCACGTTCTGACCGTAGCTTGTGCGGTATCTGAGCTTACCTAAAAGCTTTACAAGCTCGGGGTGTATTCCGCGTACTCCCAAGTCTAGTACCGCGCGGTCGCCCGCCTGCTTGATTTTTGAGTTGACCTCGCGTCTGGCCTTTTCAATCGTTTCCTCGATTCTCGCGGGATGGATTCTTCCGTCCGCGATAAGCCTTTCGAGCGCCACTCTTGCGATTTCTCTTCTCACGGGCTCAAAGCTCGAGAGCGTGATCGCCTCGGGAGTATCGTCGATAATAAGGTCAACGCCCGTCGCGTTTTCGATCGCGCGGATGTTTCTGCCCTCGCGTCCGATGATACGACCCTTCATCTCGTCGTTGGGGAGAGCTACAACCGAGACCGTAGCCTCGCTCACCTGATCTGCGGCGAGACGCTGGATTGACAGCGAGATAATCTTTCTCGCGAGCTTTTCGGACTCGTCCTTAAGCTGCTCCTCGTACTCAAGGATCTTGACGGATTTCTCGTGGGCGAGCTCGCCGTCGAGCTGGTCGAGCAAATACGTCTTTGCCTGATCCGCCGTGAAGCCCGAGATTCTCTCGAGCATCTCGAACTGGCTTCTCTTAATTTGCTCAACCTCGGCGACCTTCGCCTCGGCGTCCTTGAGCTTCTTGCTTACTTTTTCCTCCTTGGCTTCAAGATTGTTCATCTTTTTGTCAAGGTTTTCTTCCTTTTGCTGAATACGTCTTTCCTGACGCTGTACTTCTCTTCTGCGGTCGGCGAGCTCCTTTTCGCTTTCGTTGCGAAGTCGGTGAATCTCGTCCTTTCCCTCGAGAACGGCTTCCTTTTTCTTTGCCTCGGCGGTTTTCATCGCCTCCGAGACAATCTTGTTAGCCTCTTGTTCAGCACTGCCGATTTGTTTTTCCGCCACACTCTTGCGGTAGTTGATACCCGCGACGACGCCAATCGCGCCGAAAACAAGCGCGGCGATAACGATACAGATTATCGAAATAGATATCGGCATTTTGACACCTCCTCGATTTAGTATAATGAGTTAATCATAGTCAAAAAATCAACCTCGGTGCCGTTAAGCATGATATTCAATTGTGAAATATTTTGAACGTCGAATTAAACGTCGGCTTTAACAAAATATCTATGTATAACGGCTCTTTCGAGTCTGATTAAAATAAGTATGGCGTTTTTTACGCATACATACATATATATGGTACCTTATGTTCGGCGAAATGTCAAGAATAATTCTTGTAATTGAGAAAAAAATTTGTCATTTTTTGTCGGAAATGAAAAACCGTAAACAAAAACGTAAAAAACTGAGTATTTAATTCCAAATAATACTTGCAATTATAACAAAAATAACCTATAATAAAAAAGACCAATATTTTGACAGGAGGAATTTTTATGTCAGTAAAAGTTGCAATTAATGGTTTCGGCCGTATCGGTCGTCTCGCGTTCAGACAGATGTTTGGCGCGGAGGGTTATGATGTTGTTGCTATCAACGACCTCACAAAGCCTTCAATGCTCGCAAATCTCCTCAAGTACGACACAGCTCAGAAGGGCTACTGTGGTACAATCGGTCAGAATCTCCACACAGTAGAGGCTGACGACGAGGCTAACACAATCACAGTTGACGGAAAGACACTCACAATTTACGCTGAGGCAGACGCTTCCAAGCTCCCCTGGGGCGAGATCGGCGTAGACGTAGTTCTCGAGTGCACAGGCTTCTACTGCTCAAAGGCTAAGAGCCAGGCTCACATCGACGCAGGCGCTAAGAAGGTTGTTATCTCCGCTCCCGCGGGCAACGACCTCCCGACAGTTGTTTTCTCGGTTAACGAGGGCATTCTCACAGCTGATGACAAGATCATCTCCGCTGCTTCCTGCACAACCAACTGCCTTGCTCCCATGGCTGATACACTTAACAAGTACGCTCCGATCCAGAGCGGTATCATGAGCACAATCCACGCTTACACAGGCGACCAGATGATTCTCGACGGTCCTCACAGAAAGGGCGATATGAGAAGAGCCCGCGCGGGTGCTGCCAACATCGTTCCCAACTCAACAGGCGCCGCTAAGGCTATCGGTCTTGTTATCCCCGAGCTCAACGGCAAGCTCATCGGCTCGGCTCAGCGCGTTCCCACACCGACTGGTTCGACCACTCTGCTCTATGCCGTCGTCAAGTCGGATGATGTTACTGTCGAGGGTGTTAATGCC
>JAFNSO010000002.1 GCA_017384945.1 Ruminococcus sp.
CGTCGGCGTAAACAGCTACATCCGTCCCGATTTTTACACGGGCAGTTTTTATGAGGGCGAGCTTTTCTTCCTCTGCTCCGACGGCTTTGTCCACGCCCTGTCGCGTGAGGAGCTGACCGCTCACCTTAACCCCGAGCAGCTTTTTGACGAGGAACGCCTGCTTGCCACCGCCTACACCCTGACCGAAACCATCAAGCAACGCGGGGAAAAAGACAATATTTCCGTTATTATGATTAAGACAGGTTGATTGTTATGCGTAAATTATCGTTTTTGTTTTTAGTATTCGCAATAGTTTTTGCGATTTTAGCGGCAGGATGCCTCGTGTCGCAGGGCTTTGTCCGCGATTCACAGTACGATGAATATCTCGCCGCGGCGAAAAAACAGACCTCCGAAGCCGAGAATGACTATCTGGAGGCTATAAAACTCGACCCGACTGACGTCAGGGCTTACGGGGGGCTTGTGTCTCTTTACCTTGACAGCGAGGAAAAGGCGGGTAAAAACCTTTCCGAAGCGGAGTTTAAGGTAATTTCGCTGCTTACTGAGCCGAACGAGGAAGCGCTTATCGCCTCCGACTCAAAGTCCTACGGCGACGACGTGCTCTACCCCGTTTCGACGGCGCTGTTTCTGAGCTACGGCGGCAGCAGCCGCGAAAAGTCGGTCGAAATGCTCGCAAAGGCGGCTCAGTACACCTCCGACGCCGACCGAAAGGCGTTCTGCAAGGCGCTTAAGACGGTGGCTGAGTACAGGGTCAGCCTTGACAGTGGCAAGACAATAAGCCTTACCGAGTACAGCAACTCCCTCGGCGCTCTCTGCGCGACAAAACTCCTCACAAGTGGCAACAGCGACGAGGTTCTCAAAACCTGTAGGTTTGTACTCTCGGAGCTTGAAAAGGGAGTTTTCAAGAACAGCGAGGTTAGCGACGAGTCGCAGAAAAAGCTCGTGTCGTCCGCTAAGAGCCTGCTTGAGACGGTAAGTTCGGACAGCAAGCTAAAGACCTCTCTGCTCAATAAGTGCAACAAGCTCTCTCAAACCGAGACCAAGACGACTGTATCCTCGACGACGGCTCCCGCGGCGACTCAACCGACGACCGCCGTGCTGTCAACCGAGGCAACCACAGCTAAGGAGGCGCAAAATGAGTAACGGTTCATTGATTGATATTTTGCAAATCGGCTCATATGCTTTCGCGGCGGCGGCATTTTTTTGTCTGCTGATAGCCGAGGCTCTGTTCTTCTCCGCACGCAAAAAACCGAAAAACAGTGAGCTTCAGACGGCAAGCGCGCCCGTAAGCGTTCCCGTAGCCGCGCCCGCGGCGGCTCAGCCTGCGGTTTCATCCTACGGAGAAACAATGCAGCTCTCGGACAGCCCGTATAAGGCCTCAAAACTCGAGGACGTTGGTAAAACAAGGGAGCTCGGGCGTCGCCGTTCGCGCCGCGACGAAAGAAGCGCGTCCGCTGAAGAGTTCAGAATAATTAAAGAGGTAATGCTGATTCATTCCGACGAGGAAATCTGTTAATTCAGCATAAAAATACATTATGGAGTGTTTTTGATGTATAAAATCAAGGTAAGACACAAAAAGGATATTTCGACAGTCATTTTTAAGGTTTCGGGCGCGACCCGAGGAAACCGCGATATGGCGTCATTGGCATATTCGACGAATGATTACCGAATCCTTCTCCCGAAGCTTATGAGCAACAAAAAAATGACCTATGAGGTTCAGGGCTTCGTTACGCTTACGCAGTACCTTACGACATATATGACGGAGGAAACCTTTTTCGGAATGGTTTTGGATTTTGTCCAGGTTGTGGCGACATTGGAGCGCGCAGGCTTGCCCGTCGGCAATCTTGTGCTCAACAGCGATTACATTTTCGTATCGACCAAGGGACAGGGTATGAGGTACCTGTTCCTGCCGGTTGACGGCTTAAACAATCAGGTCAACATTTTCTCCTTCTTGCAGTTTTTTCTTAACCGACGCATTTCTCCCACAGGCTCAAACACTCCGAGGATGAACAGCTACAGACAGTTTTTATACAGTCAGCCGTATTTTTCAACCGAGGCGTTTTTGGAGTATCTGGCTCCGAAAAACTACACCGAGGATATTTCCCGCAGGGACTTTTCGGTTGAGGAAAAAAAGCGTCAGGTCAACGACTACCGTCCCCCGGAAAAAAACCGCTACGCCGACCCCGGGGAAACCGATATTTTCGGGGACGACAACAGCGACACTATTCCCGTTTCCGAGCTTGTTGAGGATGAAATCGGCACAAGCGTGCTCGGTGAAACCTGCTGTCTCGGAGTGGGCAACACAACAAAAATAACGCTCACACGCGTTCGTACAAACGAAACAATCCAAGTCAACAAGTCGGTGTTCAGAGTCGGCTCGGGCAGTCAGAACGTCGAGTACCGGGTTTCCGACAACCGCGCCGTAAGCCGCATCCACGCTGTGTTCACAACCTACAACGGAAAGTGCTTTGTCAAGGACAACAACTCAACAAACAGCACCTACGTCAACGGAGAAAAGCTTGTGCCCGCCAAGGAGCATCAGCTTGAAAACGGCGATAGAATTACAATCGCGGACGAGGTCTTTGTTTACAACATTCAGTAGATCCGCCGCTCGAAAGGAGAAGTCCCGATATGAACGACAACCTCGGCACAACGGAAAACCTGTCCCCCTCGGGCGCCAATCAGGCTGTTCCCGACAGCAAAATCGAAGGGAAAGAGAGCCGTTCAATGCGGGTCATTATGATTACAAACGAGGGCGAAATGCTCACTCTGTTCCTGCCCGCCTCAATGGAGGGTCGCTACCGCTTTACCAGCAGCTCGGGATTGGAGGACTTTCCGTTTTTCTTTGAGCAGCGCAACGGAATCAGAACCGTTGTGCTTGAGCGTCGCGCCCGATTTTTTTACAAAAACTCGGACGGAGAGAACATCACCGTTCGGGAGCAGCCCCTCATCAGCGGCTCGTTCCTCAAGCTAAGACACGACAAGAAAAAATACATACTCTACGCCGAGGACGAGCGCCCCGACGACCACGTTTTTATACCGTACTATTTCGAACATTCCGACTACTCAATCGGCAGGTCGTCGAAGTGCGCGGTCTGCTACAAGCACCACACCGTCTCCCGTGAGCACGCAAGGCTCCACTGGAACGGCTCCGCGTGGGAGCTTACGGACTGCGACTCAACCAACGGAACCTACGTCAACGGCAAAAAGATTGACTTTACCGAGCTCAAGGTCGGCGATGTAGTTTTCATTGTCGGCTTGTATATCGTTGTCGGAGCGAGCTTTTTGTCGATGAACAACACCAACGGCAGAGTCGTCTTTTCGACCCCTATGATTCACCGCATAAATGAGAAAAAGGACTTCAAATTCTCCCGACCCGTCCGCACCTGTGACCCCTTTGCCTATTACGACCGAAAGCCACGGCGAATGCTCAACGCGGGCGTTTCCGAAATTGAGGTCGAGATGCCTCCCTTCTCAATCAAGGGCAACAACATCCCCCTGCTTCTGAGAATGGGCTCACCTATGGTAATGGGCGGTCACGCTCTGATGACCGGAAACATCTTTATGGCGATGACCGGTATGATGATGCCCATGCTCACTCAGGGCTTTACCGAAAAGGACAGACGGGAGTACGAGAAAAAGCGCGTCGAGGGTTACTCGGCGTACTTAAACTACCTCAAAACCGAAATCAAAGAGGAAAAACGAACCGAGGAAACCAACCTCAACTTCAACTATCCTCCGCTCAATAACGCTATGTATATGGCGTACAACGACCAGCGGCTCTGGGACAGGCGCCAAAACGACGAGGATTTTCTCAAAATCCGTATCGGCAACGGCGACTATCCTATGCTTTGCGAGCTTAAATACAACAAAAGAAAGTTTCAGATTGAACCCGACGAGCTCGAAACCGCAATGTACAACCTCGTCGACAGACCCGTTATTTTACGCAACGTTCCCGTGATGCACTCGCTTACCGAGGATTATGTCTCGGGTATCTCGGGCGACAGGACGGCGGTTTTGGAGCTTATCAGGAATATGATTATGCAGCTCGTCACATCTCACAGCTACGACGAGGTGAAGCTTGTTATTCTTGCCGAGGGCAGCGAGGCCGAGTACTTTGACTTTGTCCGCTATCTGCCGCACAACTGGAGCAACACACGCAATATGCGTTTTTTCATAACCGAGCAGGCTGAGGCTCAACAGATGACAAATTACCTGAACACCGAGTTCGAGGAAATTTTGAAGATGTTTTCAAAGCAGTACAAGCCCTCGGGTCACATCTCCTACGTTGTTTTTGCTCTGAGCAAGGAGCTGTACAACCAAATGGAGATTTTCAAAACCTTCCTTTCGCTTGAGGAGTATCGCGGGATTTCGATTGTCACCGCCTTTGAGGGCTTGCCCAAGGAGTGCGCGAAGGTTATTGATATGGGAAAGTCGTGCAGAATCATCGACTACAACCACGTCGAAACCGAGGATATGCTCTTTAGTCCCGACCCGCTTGACGATGCGCTCTTCCGCAAGACTGTGGGTACGATCTGCTCAAAAAGGATTAGGGTCGAGGGCGAAAGCTACCTCCTCCCGAATATGCTCACCTTCCTCGAGATGTTCAACGTCGGCAGGGTCGAGCACCTCAACCCCTTAAAGCGATGGGCTGAGAACAACCCCATAAAATCCCTCGGAGCTCCCGTCGGACTCGGAAGCGACGGAAAGCTCTTCTATCTTGATTTGCACGAAAAGCACCACGGTCCCCACGGCCTGGTCGCGGGAATGACGGGCTCGGGCAAATCGGAGTTCCTGATCACATACATTCTCTCGATGGCTGTATGCTACAGCCCCGACGAGGTTGCGTTTGTACTGATTGACTACAAGGGCGGCGGTCTTGCCGACGCCTTTGAGGACAAAAAGCGCGGACTGCACCTTCCGCACCTTGTCGGAACGATAACCAACCTCGACGGCGCCGCGATTCAGCGCTCGCTTATGTCAATCAAGAGTGAGCTCAAACGCCGTCAGGCGGTTTTCAAAAGGGCAAAGTCCGCCACCAATCAGGGCACAATGGATATTTACGACTACCAAAAGCTCTACCGCGATAAGCTCGTCAGCGAGCCTCTTCCCCACCTTATTATAATCTCCGACGAGTTCGCCGAGATGAAGGCGCAGCAGCCTGAATTTATGAACGAGCTCATCAGTACGGCTCGTATCGGCCGAAGCCTCGGAGTTCACCTTATACTCGCTACTCAGCGACCCTCGGGCGTTGTAAACGACCAAATCCGAAGCAACACAAAGTTTCAGGTTTGTCTGAGAGTTCAGGACAGGTCGGACAGTATGGATATGATTAACCGTCCCGACGCCGCCGAGCTTAAGCAGACAGGTCGGTTCTACATTCAGGTCGGCTACAACGAGTTCTTTACGCAGGGTCAATCCGCGTGGTGCGGAGCCGAGTATTCTCCGCAGGACGAGGTGGTCGAGGCGAAGGATTACAGCGTAGCCTTCGTTGATAACCTCGGTCAGACGCTGCACAGCGTTTCCCCCGAGGTCAAAGCCATCAAAACAGACGTCAAGCAGGTCGTTTCAATCGCGAAGTATCTTTCCGACCTTGCGCAGAGGGAAAACATCCTTCCCCGCAGGCTGTGGATTGACCCGCTTCCCACCGTGCTTGATTTTGACGATCTTATGCGCTCGCACTCCGACGACGGCTTTATGAGGGCTGTTGTCGGTATGGTAGATTACCCCGAGACCCAGAGCCGTTTCCCGCTTGTTATCGACTTTATGAAGATAAAGCACGCGCTTATCTGCGGCTCGTCCGCAAGCGGAAAGAGCGTTTTTATAAAGACGCTTGTTATGTCGCTTGCCGAGAAGTATTCCCCCGAGGAGTTCAACTGCTACATCACCGAGCTCGGCTCGACGGCGCTCAGCGGACTTTCAAAGCTCCCCCACTGCGGAGCCTACGTCACCGATTCCTCCGAGAACGACTTCTACAGGCTGTTTGATTTCCTCAACGACGTAATCGAGGAGCGGAAGGCGATTTTCGCCGAGGCTGAGGTCACAAACTACGACGCGTATATCCAAACCGCGAAAATGCCTCTTATCACCGTCATTATCGACGGGTTTACAAATATCAAAATGCTCTCAAAGGGAGGAGAGTACCACAGCACCATCCACGAGCACCTTCGCGCCGCTACGGGCTGCGGAATCAAGTACGTTCTGACCTTCAACAACCCCAACGAGGTTAGCTTAAAAACAAAGCAGGAGGCTGATTTCAGGCTTGCCCTCAACGCAAAAGACAAGTACGTATACTCCGATATTCTTGAAATAAGATGTCGTATGGAGCCTCCGCAGCTCAAGGGCAGAGGTCTATGTGTCAGCGAAGGTCAGCCTCTCGAGTTCCAGACCGCGATACTTTACGCCTCGGAAAACGAGCAGACACGCGCGGCAAAGCTCCGCAAACGCATAAAAGAGCTTACGGAGCGCTTCAAGGACGTCCGGAAAGCGAAAACGCTGCCTACAATCATGGACGAACTTTTGTACGGCGAATTCTGTATCGGCTTCAAGAACGCGGGTCTGCCGCTTGGCTATCTGGTAAGGGAAGCCCGCCCCGTTTTGCTGCCGTTGCAGCAGTTCTACAGCGTTTCGGTCTACCTCGGAAATCCCGCGGGTATCAAGCCTGTTTTTTCAAACTTCATCACCGCCGCCGTGTTCAACTGTATGGACATCGCTGTTGTCCGCAGGCAGTCGGGTACAATTTTTGACGGCGAGTTTGAAAAGAATATGCGTGAGAACCACCCGGGAAAGCTCACTTTGCTCGATTCGACCGAGTCGGGGCTTGCAGATTTCGACAGCTTTATGGTCGAGGAGATTACTAAGAGAAATGTTTTCCGCGACGAGTACAGTCGGATTCACGGTATTCCGCTGACCGAAAAGGACAGGGCAAGGCGCGCGATACGCTACATCAGAGAGCGCACAAAGCCCTGTATGGTGATTTTTGAGAGCTTCTCGGACTTCTGCTCAATCGAGAAGGACGAGAATATGCAAATTGAGATTAACGCCCTCATTTCAAAAACGAGGGGCTACAATATGTATTTTGTCGCAGGCTTCTATCCGACTGATTCCGACAATCTGATGAGAGACCCGACGCTCGGCTGTTTTAACGAGGACGAGTTGTTTATGCTCTTCGGCGGTCGGTACGACAAAATCAAGTTTACAAATCCGCCCATGGATTTGCGCCGAATCGAGCAGGTCAACCCTAACTACAACCGCTTTGTGCTTAAGTACAGGGGTAATTTCCACCCGTTTTTAATGCCCTGCGGAAAGCTCAGCGAAGATTCAACCGAGCCCGACGAAGCGCCGATCATCTGACGAGGTGATATGATGAACAAAATACTTATTAAGCTGTTTGTTCCCGCCGCGAATCTATTTTTTGACATCCTCGCGCCCGCCGATTTGGTTATCGAGGAGCTGATTAAGGTTCTGGCAAACGGTGTGAACTATATGAGCGACGGAGCCTACGCCCCCTCGGGCGGAGAGACTCTTTCGCAGCGTGAGCCCGAGGTTCTGTTTGACCCTTCGTTCACACTCGCCGACTACGGAGTTCACAACGGTGCGGAGCTGATTATGATTTGAGCGCCTTATCTGCCCGCGATAAGGCATAAGCAATTCTGCGGGCACAAGGACTGTGGCGATTTATGACAGAATCAAGACTTGAATTATTTGAGGAGTGCTATGAAATCCTTCATTTTCTCGAAAAGCAGAACCGCCTCGACACCGACGATTCCAAAAGCTTCGTCGACGGGCGCATTCGCGAGGAGTACGTTAAGCTTCGCGAGCTGAACGGAGAAAGACTAAAGCGCTTCAAAAAAGAGTTAATTGAACTGCAACGGCTTTTGCGGCTGCCGGAGCCGCTGAACCGATACGGTTTGTGATAATTTTTAAAAACCGAAAGGAGAGATTTATTTTATGAATGCTATTGCGATGACAGGCAGAGCCGACGCGAAGGCATGGGAGAACAGCGCCGAAGAGCTTAACGAAAGAGCCAGAGACGCTGTAAAAAAAATGGGTGATCTTTTAGCAAGCGTGGATTCCTTCTGCAAGGGTACTCTCGCGGACGACCTTGTAGGCTTCGGAAACAGGGTTATGTCGGCGGCTGAGTCGCTTCTCGCGGCTATGAAGAAGATTTTCGACGTTATCAACGAGCTGCTCAACCTTGTTAGCGGAACGATTGAAAAGGGCGTAGAATTTATCGGAAATATGGCAAAGCCATTCTTAAACTAATCAATAAAGGAGATGAAACACCGTGGCAAATGACCAGTTAGAACTGTTTACAAATAAAGCCGATTTTCAAAATCTTATCAATGATATCGACGGACAAATAAGCGTGCTCGAGGGTATCGCTACCGAGTACGAGGGTCTCAAGAACAACGTTTCCTCCTTTATGGAGCAGGAGGACGACAACTTTGAGTCGATGAAGAACAACGTTCAGGAGAACGTTCAGGCGGTTTACGAGGCAATCGGCGCTGCCCGCAACACAAAGAAAAACCTCGAGAGCACCCTTCAGGAATTTGACGAGTTCGGAAGAAGAACCGCCAGCACTCTTGAGCAGGGAATCGAAACGACCAAGAGCGCTGTCAAGGCCGCCATTAACGCGAGTGAGCTCGGCCTCATCTGATGGAGCGCGAGTACTATGTAAACTCGCCTGAGCTGCTTAATCATCAGGACGGTCTGACCGACCAAAAGCGTAAGGCTCAGAGACTGCAGGATAAGTTTTTGAAGGTAAAACAGCTCTCGGCCGACGAAATTGTTGTCGACCCCGAGGTTTTACGGATGTTCCGGCGCTTATCCAACGAAGCGGACGATTTGATTCACTTCTACAAAGAACTCTGGGAGGTCTTGGACCTTATTAACGACGACGCAAGGCATGTCTCCGACAAAATCGGACTTATGCTCGAGGAAAACCTCGAGGATATGAGAAAAAAAACATGGCACTCCGCGTTTGCCGACAAAGCGAATAACTGAACAAAAGCAAAGGAAAAACCGCCCCCCACAGCGGTTTTTCTTTTTGGCTCTATGTCAAACGTGTACGGCGATCCATTCTCGGTTGTCATAAAGCTTGATAAAAAAATATAATATTCTATTGTTTTTTAATTGTTTTTTAAAAGATTTTTCTTTTACTATATTGTTTTATATCATAAGTCGTGTTACGCATAAGCGTCTGGTCGTTATGCGTAACCGAACAGCTTAAATCAGAAAACCAAGTGCAATGGGTGCGGAAGATGAGTGCGACGTGAAAGTCGTACAGTTAATTGCAGAAATGCTGCCCTATCCATTCGGGGTAATCCTAATGTGACCTGCGCAAGCGGTAACGCGAGGGTGGGAAGCTCACATGACAACGTGGATAATCTGCCAGCCCA
>JAFNSO010000053.1 GCA_017384945.1 Ruminococcus sp.
GATACAATGTTCCCGATTGCCAAGGGCGGCACAGCCGCGATCCCCGGAGGCTTCGGAACAGGCAAAACGATGAACCAGCATCAGCTCGCCAAATGGAGCGACGCGGATATCATCGTCTACGTAGGCTGCGGAGAGCGCGGAAACGAAATGTCGCAGGTTCTCGAGGAATTCTCGGGACTTGTTGACCCGAAGTCGGGCAGACCGATGACCGACCGTACAGTGCTTATCGCGAACACCTCGAATATGCCTGTCGCGGCTCGTGAGGCGTCGATTTATACGGGTATCACTCTCGCCGAGTATTACCGTGATATGGGCTACGACGTGGCGATTATGGCTGACTCGACCTCGCGCTGGGCGGAGGCACTCAGAGAGATTTCGGGACGACTCGAGGAAATGCCCGCCGAGGAAGGCTTCCCCGCGTATCTTCCCTCGAGACTCGCGGAGTTCTACGAGAGAGCGGGAAGAGTCAAGACCCTTTCCCACGACAACGGCTCGGTTACGATCATCGGCGCGGTGTCGCCGCAGGGCTCGGACTTTTCGGAGCCTGTAACTCAGAACACCAAGCGTTTTACACGCGTGTTCTGGGCGCTCGACAAAGCGCTCGCTTACGCGAGACATTACCCCGCTATCAACTGGATGGATTCGTATTCCGAGTACTTCAACGACCTTGATCCGTGGTTCAACGAGCATCTGGGTCCCGAGTTTGTGGAGTGCAGAAACCGCTTCTCGGCTCTTTTGCAGGAGGAAAACGCCCTCATGGAAATCGTCAAGCTCATCGGCTCCGACGTGCTTCCCGACGACCAGAAGCTTGTAATCGAGACCGCGAAGGTCATCCGCGTCGGCTTCTTGCAGCAGAATGCCTTCCACGCCGAGGATACATACGTTCCGCTCGAAAAACAGCTTAAAATGATGCAGGTTATCCTGCACTTATACGATAAATCAAAAGAGGTTATCGCAAGGGAAATCCCGATTTCAAAGCTCCTCGCTACGGGGATTTTCGATAAGCTCACAAAAATCAAGTACGATATTCCGAACAACAAGCTCGAGATGTTCGACGACTACAACAGGGAAATCGACGAAAAAATCAACGATATTCTTTAAGGAGGAAACGCTATGTTAATAGATTATGTAGGCGTTAAGGAAATTAACGGCTCCCTTATAGTCATAGACGGCGTAAAGGGCGTTTCCAACGAGGAAATCGTCGACATCCGCCTCGAGGGCGGCGCGGTCCGTCAGGGAAGAGTCGTCCAGATTGAGGGAGAAAGAATTGTTGTTCAGGTGTTCGAGGGCACAAGAAACATAAGCCTTGTCAACACCAAGGTCAGACTGACGGGTCACCCGATGGAGCAGGCGCTTTCGCCCGAAATCATCGGACGTGTGCTCGACGGCGCGGGACGTCCCGCCGACGGTCTCGGCGATATTTTCCCCGAAAAGCGCCGCAATATCAACGGCACGCCGATAAACCCTGTCTCAAGAGTCTATCCGACCAACTATATCAACACGGGAATTTCGACTATAGACACGCTTATGACCCTTATACGCGGTCAGAAGCTCCCGATTTTCTCGGGCTCGGGTATGAAGCACAACGATCTGGCTGTGCAGATTGTGCGTCAGGCAAGAATCTCGGGCGCGACGGAGGACAACTTCTGTGTCGTTTTCGCGGCTATGGGCGTTCAGAAGGACGTCGCCGAGTATTTCAGAAAGAGCTTTGAGGAGAGCGGTGTTCTCAACCACGTCGTAATGCTCCTCAACCTCTCCAGCGACCCGATCATCGAGCGTACACTCACCCCGAGATGCGCGCTGACGATCGCCGAGTATCTTGCGTTCGATCTCGATATGCACGTGCTCGTTATTATGACAGATATGACCTCCTACGCCGAGGCTCTACGTGAGTTCTCGTCCTCAAAGGGCGAAATCCCCGGTCGTAAGGGCTACCCGGGTTACCTGTATTCCGACCTCGCGTCTCTGTACGAGAGAGCGGGAATGATCAAGGGTCATGAGGGCTCGGTTACTCAGATTCCGATTCTTACAATGCCCAACGACGACATCACCCACCCGATTCCCGACCTCACGGGCTACATCACAGAGGGTCAGATCACCCTCGACCGAGCCTTGCAGGGTCAGGGCTACTACCCGCCCGTCGCGGTGCTTCCGTCGCTTTCACGTCTTATGAAGGACGGAATAGGCGAGGGCTATACCAGAGCCGACCACCAGGCGCTCGCGAATCAGCTCTTTGCCTCCTACGCGAAGGTAATCGACGCCCGCTCGCTCGCTTCCGTAATCGGCGAGGAGGAGCTTTCCCCGATAGACAAGAAATATATGGAGTTCGGCAAGCTCTTTGAGACCCGTTTCGTAAATCAGGGCTTCAACGAGGACCGCGACATCACCGAGAGCCTGGATCTCGGCTGGGAGCTGCTTTCAACTCTTCCGAGGGCTGAGCTCGACCGTGTGGACGACGAGCTTTTGGATAAGTATTATAAGGGTTAGTATTTGTCCGGATTGAAATAATCGGAGGTTTTTTATGGCTTTTCAGGCTGTGCCCACCAAGGGCAATCTGATGAATACAAAAAAATCACTCGCTCTCGCGAAAATGGGATATGAGCTTATGGATAAAAAGCGAAATATCCTTATTCGGGAGATGATGATGCTCATAGACAAGGCTAACGAGATTCAGAGCAAAATCGACGATACCTACGCGGAGGCGTACTTCGCCTTGCAGACGGCAAATATTATGCACGGCTACTGCTCGGAAATCAGCAAGACGATTCCCGTCGAGGATTCGCTGACGCTCGATTACCGCTCTGTAATGGGCGTTGAGATTCCCATTGTCAAAATGGAGACTCCCGACAAAAAGAAGCTTCACTTCGGGCTCAACTCCACCAGCACTGCGCTCGACAACGCTTACCGAAAGTTCACCGAGGTCAAGATAATGACCGCGGAGCTCGCGGAAATCGAGAACAGCGTCTACCGTCTGGCGGATTCGATCAAGAAAACCCAGAAACGCGCGAACGCCCTCAAAAACATTATGATTCCCAAATTCGAGGAAACGGTAAAGTTTATATCCGACGCTCTCGACGAAAAGGACAGAGAGGAATTCTCCCGAATGAAGGTAATCAAAAAGCAAAAAGCGTAGGCTTTAATAATAGTCATCACTCGTTTTTGCATAGCAGAAACTGAGCTGACAACACAAAAAAGGACGCCTGAGCGTCCTTTTTCTTTGCCTATTATTATAGTACTACCTGCGGGGCGTTTATGAATTGGAACACGGAATTATCCGAGAAGGTGATCGTAAAGGTGATTTGCGCGTCGTAATCGGGGTTCTCCTTGTGCGCTGTCATAATTCCGTTTTCATCTACCGAGAGAATTTCGGGGTTGTTAGACTCGTAGGTGATTTTGTAGTTCTTGAAGCTTTTCGGGATGTAGCAGGTGATGTAGTCCTTTGTGTCAAACTTTTCTCCGACCTGAACCGTGGTCGAGAACGGAGCCTCGTCCGCATCGTACTGTTCGGTCACAATCTGAGCCATTGTTTTCTTCTTGATTTTGATGTAGAAGGTGCCGACCTTCGTCTTTTTGCCGTTTGGCATTGTTTCGTAGATTGCCGCCTTTGTCGTTCCGTCCTTTACGGCTGTGATTTTTTCGTTGGCGTTGGGGCTTACCTTGCCCTTCTTTACGGTCTTTACCTTAACGAGCTCCGGTTTCGCGAACTTCGTTGTGTAGACGGCGTCCTTGTGGTAGTTTTTGAGGATCAGCGCTGTGTAAAAGCTGTTCTTCGGAATTGTTTTGCCGCCCTCAACATAGTTGAGCTTTACGGTGCTGTATTTTTTCTGAATAGCCGTCTTTACGTTTTTGACGGTGACCTTGAATTCTCCGACCTTGACATTGTAATCCTTCAGCCAGTAGGAAACCGTCGCGGTGCCCTTTTTGAGCGCCTTTACATAGCCTATGTCGGTGTAGTCGGCTGTGTATATGTCGCTTGTTGTGTACTTGCTGTTGTAGTCGAGCTTTACGACGCTTTCGTCGGATATTCTTTCCTCGACGTTTGTGTAGTTGTATTTGAGGTGATCTATAACCTTTAAGGTTCCCTCGTTGAGCTTGATGTTCGGGAATTTCTGGAATCTCGGCTTTGTACCCTTGACGGTAACCTTGAGCTTTTGTACGTAGATTTTTTCTCCCGCCTTGTTTTTGTACCACGCCCTGACCGATACGGGCTTGTCCTTTGGGGTCGCCTTGATCCCCGTAATTCCGACGTAATAATCTCCGCCGCCCGCGTAGTCGACGTACGCTTTCAGGTATTTCTTGCCGTCCTTGGAGTAGGAGAGCTTGAAGCTGTGAGAGCTTGCGCTGAATTCGTGGCTTATGTACTCGTAGAGGTAAACCTCCGCGTTCTCATATTTTACCGCCGCCGAGACGGACGCGGGTATCATAACTGCCGAAAAAGCGATGATCAGTGTCAGAAGCATGCTGATTGTTTTCGCGAATACTTTCATATTATATCCTCCTTTTCGCTTTCACTAAAGTAGTGTCAGCTTAGAGCGAAAAAGTTTCATATTTTCTTAATTATATACCATTTTTCGACAAAAATCAACAATAAGGCGCGTTACCGCTGTGAGGATAAGGTTTATTTACGAAGCGTCGCGAGTGGTTTTTCGAGCGCGAGCGCAACAACGGCGGCTAAAATACATTTTAATATATCGGTCGGCATAAAGGCGACGGCCGCGGGGATCGACGCGGTGAAAAAGTCGCAGCCGCTCATTATCATATATTGTATGACCCCCGGCAGGTCTATTACGGTTATCCCGACGACGATCGCCGTGAATATGTAAACCGCGGGCTTAGTTTTTTTGCCCTTGAACATCTTTAAAAGAGCGTTCTTCACGAGCGCGATCAAAAGCGGAGCCAACACGAAGCCGAAGATATAGCCGCCGAATGGGGAGAAGAGCCTCGAGTAGAGTGTTCCGAAGGACGAGAACACGGGCAGCCCGACGACCCCGAGCAAAATATAAACGAGCGACGCAAAAAAAGCGTCAACAGGACTCAGCACAAGCCCGCAAAGTATAATCGCGAAGGTTTGAAGCGTAAAAAATGTTCCCGCCGAAAACGGGCTCGGTACCGCGATCCACGCGCAAACGCACATCAGCGCGGCGAAAATCGCTATCATTGTCATTCTTCTGATATTCAAAAAATCATTCCTTTCCGAGTAATAATTATAGTGTGTTTTTGTTTAATTGTCAACTATAATCTTAATATGGTTTACAATACAGGTTCAATATTTTCGACATATTTTTCCTGTTAAATTAAAAATCTCCCTTGTTCTTCCTGCTTATTTGGTTGAAATTGCTATATTAACAATAAAATTAAAAAAGTGTTGCAATTTGTAACGACTTTTGTTATAATTATTACAGTTTTGTTACAGAGCTGCGTAATCGGCAGTTTATGGAGGTATAAATCAGTTATGAAGAAACATTTTAAGAAAATCATCTCTATCGCGGTCGCGGTAGTTATTTTGGCGTCTGTGTGCGTTATCGGCTCAATGACCTCTCACGCGAGCGGTACGGGCGCGGGTCTCGCGGAGTGGGCGCTAAACGCCTACAACAGCGGCTGGAAATACGTCTACGGCGGATCCTCCGCGGGAGCGGTAGACTGCTCGGGTCTTATTTACTCGTACTGCGGCGGCGCCAGAGTCGGCTCGGCTCAGCTCAGCTCGGCTACATCCTCGGGTAACGTCAGCGCGGGTATTCCGAGAGTTCACGGCCTCGGACTTTATCAGCCCGGACACGTCGGAGTTTATGTCGGCAACGGTATGGCTGTCGACGCGAGAAACGAGCACTACGGCGTTTGCTACCAGTCTACAGCCTCAAAGGGTTGGACAAAGTGGTTCAAGCTCGCAGCCGTTAACTATGTTACAAACGGCTGGGAGAAGTTCAACGGCAATTATTATTACTATGAGGACGGCCAGTACCTCGTCAGCACAAGCCGCACAATCGGCGGCGAGAGCTACAGCTTCTCGTCCTCGGGTATTTCCGACAAGACCCCTTCCGATATGGGAGCGGTCGCTAATAAGGGCTCAAAATCCGACGACTACGGTTCATTCAGCGCGGATTCGGGTTCTAAATCAAGTTCAAAGTCAAGCTCAAAATCAAGCTCAAAGTCAAATTCCAAATCGAGCTCGTCATCATCGTCAAGCTCGGTTATAAAGCTCGGCTCAAGCGGAGACAACGTTACAAAGCTGCAGAACCGTCTCACCGAGCTCGGCTTCTACAATGATATGGTAACAGGCTACTTCGGCGAGGCGACTCAGGCGGCTTATAAGAAGTTCCAGAAGGCGGCGGGAGTCACAATTGACGGAATCGCGGGCAAGTCGGATTTGGAGATCCTCTACTCCGACAACGCTCCGAAGGCGTCCGCCTCAACAAAGAAGAAGAAAAGCTCCGACACGGAAGAAAACGGCGAAAAGGAAGAGAAGCAGGAGTCCGACGAGCGTCTCTACAAGCTCGGCGACAGCGGCGACGAAATCGCCAAGGCTCAGAGCAAGCTTAGTGAACTCGGCTACTACGACGCCGAGGCGACAGGCTACTTCGGCGAGGTTACGCAGGAGTCGGTGCTCGCCTTCCAGAGAGCCAACAACATCACCGATTCGGGCGCGATAGGCGAGGAAACCTGGGCGGCGCTCTTCTCGGGCAGCGCTGTGAAGAACGAAAAGCCCGAGGAAGAGGAAGAAGAGGCGACAGAGCAGCCTACAGAGGCCGAGACAGAAGCCGAAACCGAGCCTGAGACCGAAGAGGAAGCTCAGGCTGAGGAGCCCGCGACACAGGTGACACAGTCGGCAACAGAGGCGGCGCAGAAGGCTTCCGTAAGCCCTGTAGCGGCAAAGGCGGAGGCGAACATTCAGGCTGTCAAGAAGGTCGCCGAAAAGACAAACAAGCTCAGCAAGAAGGCTCTCTCGAAGCTTTCAAAAACCGACAGCAAGACGGTGTCCATCACCACCGAGGCTGAGGAAAAGAACCAAGGCTTTATGCTCTGGCTACTTCTGGTGCTCGGAGTTGCGGCAATCGTTACGGGTGTGATTTTCTCTCATAACCGCAAAGCGGCGTCCTACACAGGAGCCAGAACAAAGACCCGCAAGAAGAAGGACGAGGTTCCCGTAAGGTATTGGTAATTACTTTATTGACGAACAATCGGCAGAGGTGAAGGCTTCTGCCGATTTTTGCGTAAGAATTATTGACAGAATAAAACGAAAATGGAAATCTATTCAAAGAAGCTCGACCTAAAGAAATTTAAAATTGATAATTTGGCTTTAGCCTACAGCGCTTACTGAATGATGTTATCGCATGGTGCAAGCTAAACCAAATTAACTATCGCGTCAAATTTTGACGCGATTTTTCATTTTTATATTGACAATCTATGATTTATGGTGTATTATACCTATAAAATCTAGGTATATAGAATTCAGAGGTGTGTCATGAAGCTTGAATATATTAACCTCGTATCCTCACTGATAAAGAATAAGCGCTCAAGACCCGCGATAACGGCGGAGCTTGACGCGCATATCGAGGACAAAATCCTGTTTTATCAGGAACAGGGCAAAACAAGGGAGGAAGCCGAAAGGCTCGCGGTCGAAGAAATGGGCGACCCGGAACAAACCGCCGACTCGCTTAACGCGCTTCACGGCGTCGTTTGGTACCGACAGGCGGAGAACATTATTTCTCTCGCGGCGCTTGCCGCGATCGCCCTTTTGCTCGCGTTTTTCGCGCTCGCCGCTCCCGTTTATATGTATTCTGATACCGACAACATGCACCCGCACAGACTTTTTACCGACTTGATTTCACTCTTTGTTTTCACGGTATTGGCGGCGGTGATATATCTCGGTTTCAGGAAAAAGAGCCTTTTTGTTGTTAAGAGCGTGTTTGTTTTTACGATCCTCCAAATTGTAATGAACGCGGCATCGGGAGTTTTCTCTTCCTTTGAGAGCTCGTTTGAGCTGTTTCCGCAAGCCTATACTTTTTTCGCGTTCTTAAAGCCTATCTCCTTTTTCGAGCCTTTGGGCTATCTTTTCGCGACGCTTTTCACAGGCGGTCCCGCCGCGTATATCGGCTCGCTTTTGACCGAGAGCTATATTCCTTCGGAGCATGGCGTTTTTTACTTGTGCTTTTCGTGGGGAATGTGGCTGCTGCTGTTTGTTGCCGATTCCCTCGCGTGGAGCTATATTGTAAAAAATTCTCTGATGAAGCCCGACCGTAAGCTCAAAAAGCGCGTAAACGCGTTAACCAAGGGACTGATTATTTTCTGCGCGGCGTATTTCGCGGTAATCGGCTCCTGCGGTATTGCGGCGAGCTTTAACAAAGACAGCATACGCGACCGGAGCGACTCGGAGTTTTTCAAAATGAAGAGCTTTGTGCTCTCGGAGGACTTGAGCTCAAAGCGCGAGCTCGAGGACATAATCGAGGACATTGAGAAAAACGGCTTTAAGGGCTCCTATGTTGATGGCGAAAACGAGGAGATCCCCGACGGCGCGTATATGTACAGCGGTCGGCAGAATTACCTTGTTTTCAGTAATTATTACGAGAACGGGGACGACGGCGAAAAATTAGTCTATGTCCTTACCTGCGGTGTAAACGACAGGGGCGGCTTCCTCAACGCGCGGCAGAGGTGCTACGGAACTGATTTTCTCGATTTTAAACAGGGCTATAAGCTGGAGAAATTTATGAAAAATCCGCTGTTCGACAAGGCGTCGCTGGTAAGCAAAACAACCGACTCTCTAAGCCTGACCTTCGTTCTAAACAGCGGCGACCCGTACAGCGAGGACGGAGAGGTAACGCTCAGCTTTTCGGACGGGCGGTTGAGTTATAATTCCTTATTAGAAGATACAGAGGATGAAACCGTTGAAATCCCGCCCGACGCCACGGGGATCCCGAGTTTGTGGTAGTGTCGGGAGGTAATAATTTGCGAGAATACTTAGAAACAGTATCTGCTGCTATTAAAAACAAACGGGCAAATATTGCATATCCGGACGGTTATCATTATTCTTATCAGGATTTGTCCGGATGTGATTGCGCTGAATCTGAGCTTGATTTTTTGAAATACGGAAAAACAACACTGCAAGAGTTTTTGGACAATCCTGTACTTAATAAATGTAATTGTTTTGATGTCGATCAAGCCGGTGAAGCGGACGCCGTATGCTTTTTAGGCTTTAAGGTTGACGGAACAGATATCGATATCCATTTCAAAAACGGCGTAGCAACCTCGCAAAACTAAACAGCGGAAAGGGAGATTAAAATGAAAATAAGCAAGGAATTAATTAAGGGGAGCACCTCGCTTTTGGTGTTGAGCGTGCTCAAAGGGAAAGATCTTTACGGTTATATGATAATCAGGGAGCTCGAGGAAAGGAGCGAAAACGCCTTTGAGCTCAAGGAGGGGACTCTCTATCCCATTCTTCACGCTTTGGAGAAGGAGGGCTTTCTCGAGAGCTACTGGGAGGAATTTGAAAACCGAAAAAGGAAATACTACCACCTCACCCGCAAGGGCGTAAAGGCGCTTAACGAAAAGAAAGAGGAGTGGAAGGTTTATTCCGAGTCGGTGGACAAGGTGCTTTCATTCTCGTGATTTAAGAGCTTATTCTTGCTTCCTCGAAAATAATTGTGAAAATCTGTGTGAAAATGTATAAATTATATTGATTTTTCATATTAATATGTGATAAACTACACACAACAGTTAATATAAGGAGGAAAATATGAAGAAGTTTATAAAAAGAACCCTTACGGTTTTGCTCTCCTCTGTTCTGGCGATATCCTCGGCTGCCATTCCGAGCTTAGCGGCGGAAAAGGAGAAGCCTAAGAATTACAGAGAGGGCGAGGTTATCGCCGTTCTCAAAGACGACGCGGCAAAGCGTTTTCAGAGCGTAAAAAAGGCGTCGCAGTCTTACGGCGATGGAATCAGTATGAAATGCTCGTACACCTTCTCCGCGAACAAGGGCAACAAGCTCAAGGTTGTAGCGCTGAAATCAAAGACGCTCTCGACAAAGAGTATGATAAAAAAGCTGAGGAAGAACGCCGCTGTAAAATACGTGTTCCCGAACTATATCAAGAAGGCTTGCTCAATAACGAACGACAAGTACAGCGACTTCCAGTGGGCGCTTGAAAACAAGGGTCAGCAAAACGGTACAAAGGGACTCGACACTAAGGCGAAATCCCTCTGGACAAAGGCAAAAAAGTCCGATAAGGAGCAGATTGTTGCCGTGGTCGACACGGGCGTGGACTTTACCCACGAGGATTTGAAGGATGTTGTCTGGAACAATCCCTTCGGCTCAAAGCTTATCGGAAAGCATGGCTACGACTTTACGGGCGACAACAAGGACGGCGAGCCTCTCGACAACAACGGTCACGGCTCGCACTGCGCGGGTATAATCGCGGCGTCGGCGGATAACGGAATCGGTATTTCGGGCGTGAACAAGTCGGGCGTTAAGATCATGGCTTTAAAATACCTCGACTCCGAGGGTTACGGCTACGGCGACACGGAGCTTGCTTGCTTTGACTACATTATGCGCGCGAAAAGCCTCGGCGCGAACGTCGTCTCGATCAACTGCTCCTACGGCGGACAGGGCAGCGAGTCCGAAAAGCTGATGTACGACGAGCTTTTCGACGAGCTCGGCAAAATGGGGATCATCACCTGCGTGGCTGCAGGCAACGAGGAAACAAACATCGACGAGCATAACGAGGAGGATGATTTCTTCGGAGGCTCCTACAGTAATCCCGCGTCAAGCGACAGCCGCTACTGCCTGACGGTCGGCGCGTCGGATGGAAACGACGAAAAAGCAGTTTTCTCAAACATAGGCGCTAACGGCGTGGATATTTTTGCACCCGGTACCGATATCCTCTCGACCGTTTCCTACGATTGCTTTAACCCCTCGATCTACGACAAGGACGAACTCAAAAAGCTTTGCGCCCATTATCAAAACTATAACTCGGGCGTCAGCGAAAAGTCCTTCGGCTATCCGCAGAAGATGAAAATGTCCACAAGCGACGAGGAGGACTCGGACTGTACGGACTTCACCTTCGGCTTATCGGACAAATATTTCGGCTTAAACGGCGGCAAGTCTATGTCGTTCAAGCCTGAGGACGAGGGAACGATGTATATTGAAATGCCCTACACCCTCGACTCGTATTCCACGAATTATCAGATAAGCTTTATGCTTTCGTCCAAGAAGGGAGTTTCGGGAACCTTCTACGACGTTCCGCTGAACACCACTTACGACGATATAATGAATATGTCGGACAACGATGACGATTTTATCATTTTCCTCGGACACAAAAGGCTCAGTTGGGGAGATTTGTACAACGACGGCGGCTACTGGACGCATATAACCCTCGACTGCAATGAAGAAAGCGATGAGGAAGAAGACATTGACTCGGACGACAGGGTCGATGATAAAAAAGACGACCCGGAGAAAACACAAAACGAGAGAAAGATTGTGTTTATCGCTACCGCGTCGGATGAAGTTTATATCGACGACCTCGGAATAAGCAACGCTGACATCGGGGAAGGTGAGTTCGGAAAATACGATTTCTACAACGGCACATCCATGGCCACTCCGTATGTAACGGGCTCGATCGCGCTTCTGAAAAACGCTTATCCCGACGCTTCCGCCGAGACGGTTCTGAATATGGCGCGCAACACGGGCAGAATCTCAAAGCCTCTCGCGGGCTTGTGCAACACCTCGTCTGTACTCTGCCTTGAAAACAACGAGGATATTCCTCCGTTTATCACCTCGGTTGAGCTCAACGACGAAGGAAAGCTTGAGGTAAAAGGTTCCTTCGGCTCGGACGTCAGCGTCAGCGTTAACTACAAAAAGGTTACTCCCGAGCTTTTGGACAGCAACAAGATAATAATTCCCGACGACAATTACAATACAAAGCAGGTTACAATCAGGCTTCGCGACAAGCACGGCTCCGACGAGTACAGAAGGCTCGTTTCAAACAAAAAGCCGTACATCCTCGCGACGAGTAAAATCGGTTGCCCGACCGACACAGAAAACCCCGTTTTCGTTAATATGGGCGACGAGGCTTACTATATCGACAGCACTAACAACGTCGGAAGAATCAGCTACGACTTTGATTTCGACAGCTATGTTTATGAAGCTAATGTGTTTAATATCGACTTCAGCACAATCGAGCGCGCGAAGGATGGAACAGCTCACATAAACAGCGCGGCGTATCTCGACGGAAAAATCTATTTCAGCGCCGTTATAGATATACTTTCGGAAAAAACGGGCTTGGTGCTCGGCTACGACACGATGTTCGGAGCGTATGACGTTGAGCAAAAGACAATCACCGACTTCGGCGCGCTTGACGAGAGCTGTATCTTCGGAAACTCCGTAGCGGTCTACAAAAACGAGGTTTATCTCCTCGGCGGCTACGACCTCTACCTCGAGAACTTCTCTGACGCGGTTTACAAGCTGAACGGCGACAAGCTCGAGAAAACCGAAATCAAGCTCCCCGAGGGCAGAGCCTTAACCGAATATGTCGAGTACGACGGAAAGCTTTTCGGAGTCTGGGGAGCTCAGAAGGACGGAAAAATCCCGTCTGTCATAAGCTTTGACGGCGAAAAATGGATCGCCTCAAAGACAAAGCTCGAAAGTGAGGACAGCGATGTCTTTGAAGTAACGGGCGGCAAGGAACTCACCTCGTACCGCGGTTCTGTCGGTGTTGATAAGGACGGCATTTTCTGTAGCGGCGTATACTGCTACGGACTCGGCGACACCTTCACCTACAAGCCCGAAACCGAGGAGTTTACTGCGAACGACCACTCCTTCTCCAACTCTATCGGAGGAAGCAGATTGAAGGGCACCGTTCTTCCCGGCGCGTTTATCGGCTTCAATATCGTATTGCCCGAGGAGGAAGACGACGACTTTATAATCTTTTTCTCAAACGCGGCGAGCTTTAAATCAGCGAAGTTCTCCAAGAATTCCTTTGATGCGAACGACGTAAATGAGGATGAAATCAACACCTTTATGATCGATCTCGACAACGGGAAGCCGCAGCCCAAGGAGGAGCCCAACACGGAGCCCAACACGGAGCCCAACACGGAGCCCGTTTTTGACCCTGAGCCCAAGCTCTCGAAAACGAGCGTCAGCCTGAAGGCGGGAGGGGAGAGCCAACTCTCCGTTTCAAACGGGATCGTAAGAAGCTGGAGCTCCTCGAACAGCAAGGTCACCAAGGTTGTAAACGGAAAGGTGATCGCCCTCACCAAGGGTCAGGCGAAAATCACTGCGAACCTTGACGACGGCTCTAAGCTTTCCGCAAGCGTAAAGGTTACCTCCTCGCCGAAGCTTTCAAAGAAGAAGGTCACCGTTAAGGTGGGCAAAACCGTCAAAATCAAGCTCACAGGCAAGGCAAAGGGCGTTAATCTCAAATACAAGAACACAAAGTACGCAAAATTTACCTCGAAAAAGACGGCCTCAAGTCTTAAAATAAGAGGCTTGAAAAAAGGAAAAACAACACTCAGAGTGACTGTGAACGGAAAAGCCTTCAGAATAAAGGTCAAGGTAAAATAAACTAAAAAAAGATGGTCGGGATAATTCTCGACCATCTTTTCGTTTGATAGGAAATTACTCAAAAATCGTAAATTAGTTGCGCGTTGCGCGCTGCGCACGCACGAGCGATGGCTGAAAAAAGTGCACGCTCTTCGGCGCGCACTTTTTTGTTTGATAGGAAATTACTCAAAAATTGTAAGATTATTCAAGTTAGCGACATAAAATAACCAACATCTTGACTGACTCCTATCAAACAAAAAATAATTAATATTGCCCGCTCAGTTGCGCGCTGCGCACGCACGAGCGATGGCTGAAAAAAGTGCACGCTCTTCGGCGCGCACTTTTTTGCATTATTCAACCGTTACGTTAAGCCTTAATTGTTTTCCGTTGACCGTGATTTTTATGATTGAGGAGCCCTTTTTGAGTCCCCTTACGGTCAGTGTGTCAGCGGTTTTCTTTGAGGTTATTTCGGCGTTTTTGGTGTTTGTGTATTTGTTCTTGCAGCCCTTGGCTCTGCCGTACAGCTTCACGCTTACGGTTTTTCCCTTTTTGACGGTTACGCTCTTTTTTTCGAGCTTAGGCGAGGTTGAAACCCTCAGATTGAAGCTCGTTTGCGCATCCTTGCTTTTTGCGGTGATTTCGGTTCCGCCCTTTTGGAGGGCTATTATTCTTCCGTTTCGGATGGTTGCCGTCTTTTTGTCCGAGACGGTGTAGGTGATTTTGGCGCCCGACTTGTCCTTTTGGCTGAGCTTTTTTGTTTCGCCCGCCCTCAGGGTCATATCCTTCACGCTCGGAGCGGTTTCCTCGGTCAGCGTTTCGTGGAGGTTTTCGGCCTCAAATACAATGTTCTGAACCTCGTCGGTGTTCTCGACGTTGAAGCTCTGACCTGTGCTTTCGCCCTCCGCCTTGAGGGTGTAGGTTTCGCCCGAAATCAGTATTCCGCTCGTATTATAAGGCTCGTTTCCTTTTTCAAAGGTCAGAACCTCGTTTCCGAGGCTGTCCTCAATCGTGTAATTTGAACCGTATGCTTCGCTTCCGTCGGGCTTGATTATCGAGAGAGAGCATTTTATAAGGCCGGGATCAAGCTTGAACAGCAGCCTGTTGCAGACGATTCCGTTTATGCCCTTGGCTTGCAGCTGCTCGAATTGAATTGTGTCGTCTATCGCGTAACCAATGATTCTCACGCCGTTTTTATGAGCGTAAATTACGAACTCGTCGGAAGGGAGATTGTTCGCGCTGTATTGATACAGAAGCGCGTTGATTCCGATTCCCTCGCTCTTGACCTCGTCGACCTGCCTTTTCAGGCTGTCTATATCGTAGGCGGAGCACAGCTCACCCTTTGAAATTTTTTTGTCGAATACACGCAAAACCTCGCGGTCGGCGCTTATGAGGGTTATCCTGTCGGTGAGCTTCCTGCTGCGGATCTCATTTTCGAGCGCCCGCGCCTGCTTCGGAGTGAAAAGATGCTTGATGTGCAGGTAAACCATTTCAACGCTCTTGTTGTTTGTGAACAAGTCGAGCGCCTCGCCGGCCGTCGGGATGTACTGCGTCGGCAGTTTTTTGATATTAGCGCCCGAGATAATCGGGTAAGCCTTTCTGTTTTTCAGGGTGATTCTCGTAAAATCGGAGTTGATCCCGCACATATACTTGAGGTTTCGGTCGTGAAAAACAAATATGTTTCCGTCTCCGCCTGTACGAAGGTCAAATTCAATCTGACTGTACCCGAGCTTTATCGCCTTTGAGATCGAGGCGATCGTGCCCTGCGGGGCGAAGTCCATCGCTCCCCGGTGGGCGACGTAGGTTGAGTTCTGCTTTTTGACATTGATATGTATTTTCTTGGTGATGTTTCCGAAGGTCACGTTTACGGAGGTCTTGCCGACCTTTCTGCCCGTTATGTGTCCGTCGTCCGTCACATCCGCGAGAGATTCGTCGTCGCTTGAAAACTTGCAGCTTTTATTGACGTTTTCGGTGTGCTTTTCGCCGTTTGACTCAAAGGTGGTTTTGACCTTTAAGTGGTAGCTGCTGTTTATCGCAAGACTAAGCTTCTTCGGCAGGCTTTCAAGCTTGAAGTCCTTGGGAGCTTTGTTAAGCGCGACAACGCCCGCGGTCACTATTATGATAAGCGCCGCCGAGACGACGAGCGCGAGTAATTTTTTCAAATACGTTCCGCCTTTCCAAAGTTTCACATCCCCCATTTTATTACAAGATTCTTTCGCTGTCAAGGAAACAAAACAATTATTGACAAATTCTAAAAATACGATATAATTTAGAAAAAAACGAGGTGGTTATATGGACAAAAAAACAACAGCCGTTAGGTACAAAAGGAACGGCTGCAACTGCTGTCAGGCGGTGATAATGGCTTACAGGGACGAACTCGGACTAAGCGAGAGTGACGTTATGAGAACCGCGGCGGCGTTCGCGGCGGGAATGGGCTGTATGCAGGCGAACTGCGGAGCTCTCATCGGCGCGGGAATCGTACTCGGAATAAAGGAGTACGGCAAATCACCCGTCCCGCCGAAGGCGAGAAAGCTGATTACCCGATTTACGGAAATGTGCGGCTCCGACACCTGCATTGAGCTCAAGGGAGTTCTAACAGGCAAGGTTTTGTGCTCCTGCGACGACTGCGTGGCGAATGCGGTTGAGGCGCTGGAGGAAACGTTAAAATAAGGCTTCATAGCAAAAATCCGCGGAAAAAGCAGGGCGCTCTTTCCGCGGATTAATTATTTCTGAGTCATATGAAGCTTAAAACTTTATTGCCTTACTCCAGCTTGAATAGTAGGTTTTTGCTCCGACTGTTTTGTATGTTCTGACCTTTGCGTAATAGGTCTTGTTCTTTTTCAGTCCTTTGATTTTGAGAGACGTCTTGTTTTTGACGGTCTTTTTCTTTGCGCTCTTGAATGATTTTGATTTCGCGTATGAAAGCTGATAGCCCGTGATTTTGTCCTTGGACTTTTTCCACTTTACCGTCGCGGTTTTCGCCGTTCTTTTTGAATTGCCCTTCATTTTCGTTGCTCTCGGTACAATCGTGAAGAACGCGGTCTTTTTTGCGCTCTCAAAGCCCTTTAGACTGACGCTTACGCTGTAGTCTCCGACCTCTGTTCTGCCGTCGGAATATGTGACGATGAGGTTGGAAGAGTTGATTGCGTTGCCGTTCGCGTCCCTAACGGTGACCTTGGGAGTGATTTGCTTTCCGCTGTAGGCGTACTTAGTTTTGGAAAGCTCAAGCTTTAGCTTTGAGAGAAAGTCTGAGGGTAGGGTTGATTCCTCCGCTGCGCTTGTTGTCGGCTCAGTAGCGGGTTCTGTAGCGGGCTCAGTAGCGGGCTCTGTAATGGGCTCTGTAGCGGGTTCTGTAGTGGGCTCAGTCGGCTTTGCGTCGATGTCCGATTCCGTGATTTCCTTGCCCGCCATTTCCTTTGAGAGCCACGCAGCGCGGCTGACCGTCCAGTCGCGGCAGTAGTTGAACATTCCCTCGAAATCCTGCTTGTACTCGGTCTTTGCGGAATGATAGTAATATACGTCCGCTTTGTAATCGTAGTAAGCAGGGTAAAGCGATGAATGGTCGCAAATCCAGCTTCCCGTGTTTAAAAGCCAGCCCGAGGTGTAGTTCATCTCAGCGCTGTCCTTGAGCAGCGAGAAGTATTTGTCGGCTTGGAAAAGCTCCTTGTTTATTTCGTCGTTGTATTCGAGTCCCGCGAAATGCGCGATTGCGGGGACAAATTTTTCAAACCAGATCTCCTTTGAACGCTCGAGAAGCTTAGTGTTCTGAGCGAAGCGGTTGATGATGTTCGAGGAACTCTTTTCCTTCTTTGATTTGCCCTTGAATTTGCACCACCAGCCTGAAAACTCCTCGTAGTCGCTCACGCCCATTCTTTTGAGGTCGTCGGTAATGCCTGCCGCGTTACCGAGTGAGTTGTCGTAGTCCCATACGGGTGAGGCAAAGAACTTGAATTTGCCGTCCTGATCCTCCTTGTAGGTGAAGAAGAGGCTCGAAACGCCCGAGTCCCAGTTCTTTCCGAGCTCGTTTATCAAATACATTTTGCACAGCGAATCGACGTCCGCGTATGCCGAGAGGTCGCCCGCGCGGTTTGCGCAGACCGCTTCATAGTCTGCCTGATAGAGGATATAGCGCGGGTTGTCGAACATACCGCCGTCGACGCCTACGTAAGTGCGCACGTTCGGAATGTCCTTGACGGTGCCGACCGTATACAGCGTAATGCCTGCATTCGCCGCAATCGCGCGCCCGGGTTCAATGTAAATGAACGGAACCGGGAAACCGACC
>JAFNSO010000054.1 GCA_017384945.1 Ruminococcus sp.
CAGTGTTTATGCGGGTTCTGAGCCTTACCGATAGGTTTTTCTACAGGTAACAACGGTAACCTTCATATACTCTCTTTCTGTTTTGTGTCGGAAAACAGCTTTTCGTTTTCGAGCAGGAGCTGTCTTGCGCGATATGATACGGTATTAAAGCCCCTGAAATCGTAGGGTACAAGCTTACCATTATACTCCTTGTATGAAAAATATTCGTCCTCGTCGGAGGTGTAAAGCATAATATCCTCATATCCGTGAAGGACTTGCAGCCTGTATTCAAGATTTTCCCTTGCGGGCTTCTCGTATTTTTCGTTGCCGCACTGCGCGAGCTCCAGAAGATACGGTACGGCTGCGTCCCCGAGTTCTGTTATCGTGTACACGTCGACCTCTTTAAGAGCTCCGTTTTGGTACGCGCGCGTGTTGTATTCGGCGACCGTTCTGTCAACGCTTAGAAAGTTGACGCTTATCGCGAGAACGGCGGCTGAAATGACCGCTATTTTCATATAAGGGAATCTCCTTGCGAAAATACTTATTATAAGCGCAGAAAATACGATCGCGAGAAAAATCATAAACAGCGTCGTAAGTATTCTCAGCCGTGTCAGTCCGTAAGCGTCCGTATACATCTTCATTTTCGTGATTTCGGTCGCTGTGAGTATGAGCGAGAAAACGCACAGGAAGAGCAGATTGAGCCTAACGGGAAGGAAAAGCTGTTTTCCCCGCTTTTTCGAGAAGGAGGAGGAGAGGAGCACTATCATTATGTTGATAACGCTGACCGCCGTTAGCTCGAAGAACCCGCGTCTGGCGTACTCGGCGTAGGTGAAATCAGCGGGCAAAAATCCGCCGAAGCCGCTGAAAAAGTACGATAGCTGAGAAAAGAGGTAGGCTATGTAAAGCGCGCTGACCGCCGTGAGAAACGCCGTTAAAATAATCGGGTCAAAGCCCTTTTCGCTCTCTGAACGGGCTTCGCGTTTTATAAACCTTACGCAGAAAAGCTGGCTGAAAAGCAGAATAAACAGGAATACGGCGAAAACGAGGGAGTTTAGCTCCTTCGGGAGACTGCCGAGGCTTATGTCCCTGAGCATACCGTTGAAGGCTTCGTCGGCTCTGCAAAGCAGAGCGCCGAGAATAACCATGACGGGAATCGCGATCAATATTCCGAGAAGCACCCTGAGCGCGGTTGAGTTCTTTTTTGAAGCTTCTTTTTCACGGTGAAACAGTGCGTACACGCCGTCGCCGATTTTGCCGAAGCTTGCGCCGAAGCCTGTGTAGAAAAAGTCTCCTATCGAGCGAAAGCTTCCCGCCGCCCACGCTCTCAGGTTCATTGTCTCGGTCAGAAGGCAGACGTACAGTATCATAAGACAAAGGAGGGTCAACGCCTTGACTGCCGAGTCGGCGCTGAATATCATACTGACGCTCCCGACCGCGAAGAGCGCGACGCATAAAGCAGAGTACAGGCTTTTTACCCTTAAAACAGGTCGAAGGTACCACACCGCCGAGCTTATCATACCGACCGCGCCGACGGAAAACTCTATCCCGAGCGACCGTGTCTGAATCAGGCAGTCGGTCATCATAAACGCGAAAACACCGAGCAATACCGCGAAAATCAGGTCGCGCGGCTTTGATTTTTTCCTTTCGGGCTTTGGTTTGGGCGGCATTATCGGCGGCTGAGGATAAGGCTGAGCCCCGTAATAAGGATGAGGCTGTTGAAAAGCGGGAGTTTGCTGTGTATTTTGTTCCATTTAGTTTTCCTCCTTAAATTCAAGAATGTCCCCGGGCCGACAGTTGAGCACCCTGCAAATGCTCTCCAGAGTCGAAAAGCGTACCGCCTTCGCCTTTCCCGTTTTGAGTATCGAGAGGTTGGCGGGCGTTATCCCGACCGCCTCGGAGAGCTCGAGGGACGATATTTTTCTTTGTGCCATAACGACGTCGAGATTTATTATAATCGGCATAGCTTCCTCCTTACACGGTCAAATCGTTTTCCTCCTGAAGCCGAGCCGCCGCCTTGAAGCAGCTGCACACGACTCTCACAACGAGGAAAAGAAAGGTCATCGCCGCGCATACCAAGAACAGGGAAGGGTAAAAAATTCCTCCCGCGGCGCAGATGATTCCTGCCGCGGCGCAGCACCACGATATTACCGAGAGGTTTTTTGCGTTTGAATAGTCAAACGGACGGTTTTCGCTGATTTTTCGCAGAATCCTGAGCATTTTGTACAAAGCCGTGAGCATTGGAGCTGTGCACAGATAATAGCTGACGAGAATCGCGATTCTGCCGCTCGGGTCAATATTTCGGAAATCTCCGTAAAGGCTCACAAGCCACGGAGCGCACGCCGCCGCCGCGATCACGATAACCATACAAATCGCCACAGCCGCAGTCATACCCTTTGTGTATTTTATCTCCATAGTATCAAATCCTTTGCTTTTTTTGCCATTATAACGCTCAAATTATCGTTTGTCAATAATTTTTTATTATTTTTCGAGAATATCTAATAAAAAATACGCTCACCTTACGATGAGCGCGAAAATTATTTTTCCTTGATATGTACGTCGAGCTGATTGAAGGGGATGGGGATGTCGTTTTTATCGAGCGACTTTTTGATTGACTCCATCATTGAGTAGTAGACCTGCCAGTAGTTTTCAAAGTGAGTCCACGTTCTTGCCATAAGCTCTATCGAGCTGTCCTTGAAATTCTCGACCCTCACTACGGGGGTGAATTTTTCAACGTCCGTGATGATGTTTTCAACTCCCGAAATCGCCTTGAGGATAACCGCCTTTGCCTCGTCGATGTCCGCGTCGTAGCCTATCGGAACGGCTATCTGAACCCTTATCTCGGGGTGTGCGGTGTAGTTGTTGAGGTTGTCGGTCGTAATCATTCGGTTGGGGATGATTACATTCGTGTTGTCATATGTCAGGATGTTGGTGTGCATCATATCTATTTTCTGAACATAGCCCTTGTGGTCTCCGAAAACGATGAAGTCGCCCGTCACAAACGGTCTCGTGAACAGGATGACTATTCCGCTCGCGATGTCCGAGAGGCTGTCCTTTAACGCGAACACCAGAGCCGCCGCCGCCGCGGAAAAGCCCGCTATAAGTCCCGTTGTTGAAATTCCGAGCTTCGAGAGCGCGCTTATCAGGATTATCGTGTAGCAGGCGATCCTGATACATCTGATAAAGAACCGCACAAGACTCAAATCGACGCTCGCTTTTCTCATAGCTTTTTTGAAGAAATGGATTATGATTTGCGTCAATACAAGCCCCGCCAGAACTATGCCAATCGCTCCCGCTATGTTCAAAAGACTTGAAAGCTTAAAATTCCAGAATAATATTATATCGTTGTTCATCTTCTTCACCTCGGTATTATTATAGTTTAAAACCTTGACGTTGTAAATATCCGTAAAAAATTTTTCCATAAAATGAATAATTTGTAATTTCCCGAGCATAATATCTGCGTATTGAAAGGAGAATAGTGTGAAAGTTCACACTAATTAAGATTTATGTTGTCCGCTCAGTTTGCCGCAAAGCGGCAACGAGCTATGACTAAATCGCCATTTAACGCCTTATCTGCCCACGGTAAGGTTGTAAATAAAATTTAACATCTATTTGTGGGCGGAAAGGCTATGGCGATTATTATGCTCAAAAAAAGATTAACCGCGGTGTTTATCGCGCTTTCAATAATATGCGCCTCGCTGTGTGTGACTATCGGGGTCTACAGGAGGCAGAAGAGGGAGTTTACCCCGAGGTTTCAGGCTCCGTTGAGAAGTGAAGGCTGTTATTTTGAAAACAATATTTTTTATCAGAGCGGCTTCGGTATTCCGAACTGCACCGCCTACGCGTGGGGAAGGGCGTATGAGCTTCTCGGTGAAGAGCCGAGGCTTTGTACCTCGGACGCGCGCGAGTGGTTTTCTTACAACAAGAGGACGGGAGCCTACGATTACGGAGACGAGCCGAGACTCGGCGCGATAGCCTGCTTTGACAACGAGTACGGCGGTCACGTCGCTGTTGTTGAAAACATAGACGACGGCGTGATAACCTTCTCAAATTCGGCGTATATGGGCAGTGAGTTTTACCTTTCGACGGCGAGTGTGAACGACAACAGCGCGGGTCAGAAGGACTGGAGCTTTCAGGGCTACATCTACCTGTCGAATTTTGACGAAAAGGAGCTCAGCATTAACTCGAACCGAAGAATAAGCGCCGTTGACGGGCTCAATCTCAGGGAATATCCGTCCACTCAGGCTGAAATAATCGACACAATCCCCGAAAAGTCTCAGGTGTATATCACCAAGGTCGTAAAATGCGGAGAATATTTCTGGGGAAAAGCGAGCTTCGGGAAAAAGAACGGCTACTGCGTTATCGACTACACGGAGTATTCGCTGTAATTTTAAAAAACAAAAACCGCCGTAAAGGCGGTTATGCTTAAATCTTATGAGCCAGCGCTCTTTGAAGCCACGCGTCGCCGACGTCCATCGCTACAAAAAGTCCCTGCTTTTCACTTGATTTGACGAGCTGGCGTCTCGGGGAAAGACCCGGGTCTGTAGCCATAAGCTGGACGGTGACCTTGTCGGCTACCTCAACTCCGTTGACCTCTCTCTTGCTCTTGATGATGAGGTGGATAACATACTCCTCATCCATATTGCCGTAATATAATTCATCGCCGCAGCGCACGAGGGGTCTGCCCTTGTAGGTAGGAAACTTCTGCTTCTCTGCCAAAGGAATCATCCTTTCGTTATTTAAGATTGAGATAAGATTTTACAAGTGCTTCCAGCAAATCGTCGCGGTCAATACGGCTGATGAGGTTACGCGCGTTGTTGTAGGTTGTGATGTAAGTCGGGTCCTCAGAGAGGATATAACCTACGATCTGGTTGATAGGGTTGTAGCCCTTTTCCTCCAAAGCGCGGTATACAGTATTGAGCGTGAGCTTAATCTGATCCTCCTTGCTGTTGTCAAGATAGAAAATCATAGTCTTGTCTAACATGGAAACACCTCCGTTTCAAAATTCTAATTCACAATTATATTAACACACATTGCTCTTTTAGTCAAGGGTCATTTGTTCTCAAAACAGTAACCTTATTTTCCGAGGAGGAAAAATCGCCCCGAAGGGCGATTTTTTTATCCTCTGAGTTATCCTCTGAGTATCCTCTGAGTTATCCTCTGAGTGTTACTCCGAGCTTATTCAGATTTTCGATAACCTTATCCATAATCGACTGAACCTCGCCCGACTCGAGCGTGCGTTCCTTTGAGACAAACTCAAAGCGGATCGTGATTGAGTGGATAAGCTCGGTGTCGTAGGTGTCGACTATCCTTGTGCCGCTGAGAATCTCGCCCCCGACGTTCTCCCAGCACTGTGAAAGCTCGGCAAAGAAGGTGCCGTTCGGGAGGTTTACGCTGAGGTCGTAGGTCATCGGCGGGAATTTTGACGGCTCGCTGTAGGTTATAGAGGCGTTTTTGACGCTTGAAAACTCTTCCATATCAAGCTCGGCGAACACGATGTCAGCCTTTTTGTCGATTTTCTTTGATACAACGGGATGAACAATGCCGATTTCACCGAGTGTTTTGCCGTCGAGCTCGATTTCGTAGAGGTTTACGGGGTGCTCAAAGCTGTGCTCCGCCTTCTTGGGCTTGAAGCCGAGGGCTTTGTGCTTTAAGTCGTCGGTAAAGGTCGCGAGAATGTCCCTGAGCTCAAAGTACAGGCTCTTGATTCCCTTGGTCTTGCTGTAGAGAGTGATCGCGAGCTTTTTCTTCTCGATACAGAGGTTGTTTTCGTCAACGCCCTCAACGACTCTGCCGATTTCAAAAATACCGAAGTCGGGTGAATAGCCGACGTTTGTCTTTACCTGACAAAGCTGGGTCGGGATCATTGTTTTTCTTATCGTTTCGATGTTGGGGTTGGTAGCTCCCGAAAGCTTTATGTTGTCCTCGACCTCCATTCCGAGAGCCTTCTGCTCGTCTGAGTAAGCCCATACATAGGAGTGGAGCTCGTGAAGGTTGTATCTCTTTACGAGGATGTCCTTTATTTTGTCCTCGTCGAGCTTTACGTCGTCCATTCTGACGGGGTAAAGGGGAGAACGGGTCGTGTGTACCTCGAAGTTGTCGTAGCCGTAGATTCGGGTGATCTCCTCGATGATGTCAGCCTTTATCGTGACGTCCTTTGTGGCTCTCCAGCTCGGGACTATGACCTTGAAGCTGTCGTTTTCAAGCTCGACCTCAAAGCCGAGTGAGGTGAGGGTTTTTACGATTTGCTCGTTTGAAATGTTAATGCCCGTGTACTTATCGACAAAGCTCTTGTCGAAGCTGAGCGTAACGGTGTCGTATTTGAAGGCGTACTCGTCGGTCAGAGCCGATACGACCTTTACGCCGTCGTCATACTTTTTGAGAAGCTTTACAAAGCGGGCGACCGCGGTTACCGTCATCTCGGGGTCGAGCGACTTTTCGTAGCGCATTGAAGCGTCCGTCCTGTGAGCGAGCCTTACGGTGGATTTTCTGATTGAAGCCGCGTCGAAGGTCGCGGACTCGAGCGTCAGCGTCGTTGTGTCCTCGACTATCTCGCTGTCGAGACCGCCCATAATTCCCGCTATCGCAACGGGAATATCGCCGTTGCATATCATAAGAGTGTTCTCGTCGATGTTTCTCTCAACGCCGTCGAGCGTCTCGAATTTGAACGGCTTGTCAAAGCGCTTTACTCTGATAGCGCCGACCTTGCGGGAGTCAAACGCGTGCATTGGCTGACCCATCTCGAGCATAAGGTAGTTCGTGAGGTCTGCGAGGAAGTTTATCGCCCTCATTCCGCAGTAGTAGAGCCTTATTCTCATATTAACGGGGCTTACGCTCCTTTTGATGTTCTCAAACTGGAGACAGGAGTAGCGGTAGCAGAGCTTGTCCTCAATTTTGAGGTCGACCTTGCTTAAATCGTCGTAAGCGCTTAAATCCTCGAGCTCAAGGGGCTTTAGCTCTCTGCCCGCGAGGGACGCGAACTCTCTCGCGATTCCGTAGTGACCCCAGAGGTCGGGACGGTTGGTGAGCGACTTGTTGTCCACCTCAAAGATTATATCGTCAATTTCGTAAATATCCTTCAAGTCGGTGCCGTTTGCGACGTCGTCGGTGATTTCCATAATTCCCGAGTTGTCGTCGCTGATACCGATTTCAGCCTCGCCGCAGCACATTCCGTTCGAGGTGAAGCCCGCGAGCTTTCTCGGGGAAATGGTGATGTCGCCTATCTGAGCGCCGACCTTTGCAAACGCGGTTTTCATTCCGACTCTTACGTTCGGAGCTCCGCATACGACGTCGACAAGCTCATCCTCGCCGATGTCAACCTTGAGCAGATGAAGCTTTTTGCTCTCGGGGTGGTCTTCGACCGACTTGATCTCAGCCACGACAACGCCCGATAAATCCTTGCCTTTAAAGAAAATCTCGTTTTCGACCTCAGCGGTTGAGAGTGAGAACTGATGAATGAGCTCAACCTTGTCAAGTCCGCTGAAATCAACGAAATCAGAAATCCAGTTCATTGATAAAAACATAGTGACCCTCCTTATTCGTCGTCGTCCGTGAACTGCGAAAGAACCTTGAGGCTTCCGCTGTTCAGATCACGGATGTCTTTTACGCCGTACTTCATCATCGCGAGTCTCGTAAGCCCGAGTCCGAAAGCGAAGCCCGTATATTTTTCGGGGTCGATACCGCCCTCTCTGAGAACCTCGGGGTGAATCATTCCGCAGGGACAAAGCTCGAGCCAGCCGCTGTGACCGCAGCTCTGACAGCCGTCGCCGCCGCAGATAAGACAGTTGATGTCGAGCTCAAAGCCGGGTTCGACGAAGGGGAAGAAGCCCGGACGGAGTCTGACCTTGATGTCCTTTCTGAACACCTCGGAGAGCATTGTTTTCATAAAGTAAATGAGGTTTGAAATGCTTATGTCCTTGTCGACCATTACGCCCTCCATCTGGAAGAAGGTGTTTTCGTGGCTGGCGTCGGTCGCTTCGTTCCTGAAGCAGCGTCCCGGGAAAATCGCCTTTATCGGGATGTTGTTTTCAATCAGGTTTTTGCCGTATTTTTTGAGGATTGCGTTCTGAGCCGCGGAGGTCTGCGACTTTAAAAGCTGACCGTTCTCGAGATAGTAGGTGTCCTGCATATCTCTCGCGGGATGGTGCTTCGGGATGTTGACCGACTCAAAGCACTCGTAATCGGTTACGACCTCGCTGTAGTCCTCGACCGTGAAGCCCATCGACTTGAACACGCTCTCGCACTGGCGCTGAACGAGCGTTATCGGGTGATAAGAGCCCCTCTGCAAATCAACGGGAGTCGTTACGTCAAAGCGTGGCATAGCCTCGATTTCAGCCTGTATCTCGAGCTCCTTGAGCTGAGCTGTCTTTTCCTCGATTTTTTTCGCCGCCGCAGCCTTTAGCTCGTTTACGTTCTTGCCGAACTCCTTGCGCTCTTCGTTTGTCAAGTCCTTCATCGTCTTCATCAGACCCGTAATGCTGCCCTTTTTTCCGAGATAGGCGACCCTTACCTTGTCAAGGTCGACAAGATTTGTGATTGCCGACAGCTCTTGGTGAAGCTGATTTTTCAGGCTTTGAATTTTGTCATCCATAAATTTTCCTCCATAACTTCGTAATAATAAATGAAAAGTCCCTGCGAGAGACTTTCTCACAGGGACGAATAAATATCCGCGGTACCACCCTTGTTCTTGCAAAAGCAAACACTTTCGTGACCTGTAACGGGGTCTGCCGTCAGAGCCTACTGTATAATTGTTCAGCCCTGCCGCTCAGAAGGGAATTTCATATCCTCGGTCAAGCCCGCGCTTTCAGCCGCGTCGCGGGTCTCTTTGCGTGACGCTGAGAATACTACTTGCTTCATCATCGCGTTGTCAACGCATATTTTAGCACTAATTTTTAATTATTGCAAGCCTTTTGTTGAAAATTCTTACGTAATGTGATATTATATTTATTAGTTTCGCAAAAGGAGATATGTGTATGTCGGATATTTTTATAGAACAGCTCGTTAAAAGAAAGCGCTCATTTAAGGACAGGTTCGTTTTTATCCTCGTGATTCTGATGGTTATTGCGATTCCTCTGACCTTTGTGGTGCTCGCGACTCAGCACCTGATTCTGGCGTATTTCATCTATATAGCGCTGTTCGTTCTGTTCTTCGGAATATGGCTTATATGGTTCGTCCGCTCGCACCAGAACGTCGAGTTTGAGTATCAGATGGTGCAGGAAACGCTCGTTATAAGCAAAATCATTGCAAAGCGTAAGAGAAAGGAGCTTCTCAGAATCGACGTCAGAAGCTTTGAGAACCTCGAAAGCGCCTCGACCTTTGACTATAAAAAGTACAACTTCCAGAAAATGCTCGTCGCGGCGGCTGACGAGAGTGACGACAAAAACAATTTCTACGCCGCCTACAGACACGCCGCCAGAGGAATGTGCGGGATTCTTTTCTGCCCGAATGAAAAAGTCCTCGGCTCGATGAAACCTTATCTTAACAAGGATATTGTATTAAAGCTTTTTTACCATAGAGACAGATGAATTATCAGATAGACAAGAATTTAGTAAAATCAACAGTAAAAATACGTCCGAAGGACGCGGATAAAACGACGGTAGGAACCCTGCTTTCGATTTGCGGAAGCTACGGAATGGCGGGCGCGGCGATTATGTCCGCGAAGTCGGCGCTTCGCAGCGGAGTTGGGCTTTTGAAGCTCATAGTCCCTCAGACCGTTTACCCGATTATGGCTTCCGCCGTTCCCGAGGCGGTTTTTATTCCGATAAAGAATAATCACGCCTTTGACGTCGAAAGCAAAAGCCGTTACTGCAACGCCGTTTTGTGCGGTTGCGGTCTCGGAGTGAGCGAGTATTCAAAGGATTTGCTCTACAAAACGCTTTACAGGTGTGAGCTTCCGATGATTTTTGACGCCGACGCGCTGAATATCATCGCCGATGACCACGATATACTCGGCTACGCTAAGGCGCCCGTTATCCTCACACCGCACGACCGCGAGTTCGCGCGGCTGCTCGGCTGTCACACCGAAATGATTAAAAACAAGCGTGAGGAGCTTGCTCTTTCGTTCGCCGAGAGGAACAATGTTATCGTCGTTTTGAAGGGGAGCAAAACTATCGTCGCTTCTCCCGACGGCGACGTACTGTTCAACGAGGAGCTCGGCAACGCGGGAATGGCTGTCGGAGGCTCGGGCGATGTGCTCGCGGGAATAATCGCGGCGCTTGTCGCTCAGGGCGGAGACCCGTTCAAGTCCGCGGCGGCGGGCGTGTACATCCACGCTCTGGCGGGTGACATCGCGGCTGAAAAATTCGGCGAGATATCGCTTCTCCCGACCGACATAATCGACTGCCTGCCCGAGGCGTACAAGCGGTTATTTTAATACCTTTTACATCATATAATAAGCAGAGGTGATTTTGTGAAAAAGCCTTTGCTTATTTTTTTATTTGTATTCTGCCTGTTCTTTTCGTCGTGCTCTGTCACTCCCGCCGAGCCCGAGTTAAATTTCTCTTGCGGAATCAAAGCGGAATACAACGGCGAAAAAATCTCAGCCGAAATGGTCTCGGACAAAAGGCATATGCTGACTGTCAGAATGGATTCTCCCGCGAAGGGCTGTACATATTCGTATAAGGACGGAAAAATCAGGCTCAGTTACCGGAATATGGTCGTAAACGCGGAGGATAATTACCTCCCGAACACCGCCTTTGCACAGAGCGTATACAATGTTTTTCTGCGATTGTACGAAAACAAATACACGCTAAGCTCGGCTGATAATTCCTTTGCGGAATATAAAGGCAGGTCGGAAAGCGGCGATTTTGTTCTGAAAACAGATGTAAAAAGCGGAAAGCCCGTTTCTCTTTTCGTGAAAGCTCAAAAACTGACCGTAAATTTCAGCTGACGTGTCACAAGGAAAAGCTCCGAAAATATTATATTAACAGTATAAATGACTTCTAAAGGTCAAAAATACTATCAGATCAAATTTTCGGAGGTAATTCTCTTGAGTATAAAACGCGGTGACATTTATTTTGCCGACCTTTCGCCCGTGGTCGGTTCGGAGCAGGGCGGAGTAAGACCCGTACTTATTGTACAGAACGACGTCGGAAACCGTTACAGCCCGACAGTGATAGCGGCGGCTATAACCAGCCGTCAGTCAAAGGCGAATCTGCCGACCCATATCCCGATTTACGCGGAGGACTGCGGTCTCCAGAAGGACAGCGTTGTCCTGCTCGAGCAAATCCGCACGATAGACAAGCAGAGACTAAAGGAAAGAATGGGCTCGGTCGACGAAAACTCAATGTCCAAGGTTGACAACGCGATTTCCATTTCGTTCGGTCTTAGCTGAGAAAAAACCGTCATTCTCTTGTCGGAATGACGGTTTTGTTTTCTTATTCTACTGCTTTTTTCAACTGCTCGACTCTGTCGGTCTTTTCCCATCTTACGCCGAGCTCCTCTCTGCCCATATGCCCGTAGGCTGCGAGCGGGAGGTATTTTGTGTTTGTGAGGTCGAGCTCTCTTATGATTGAGTGAGGTCTTGGGTCGAACACCTTTTTGACCGCCTGCGAGAGCTTTTCGTCGCTTACCTTGCCTGTGCCGAAGGTGTCAACCATAATCGAAACGGGATGAGCCACGCCGATTGCGTAAGCAAGCTGAACCTCGCACTTTTTCGCAAGCCCCGCGGCTACGATGTTCTTTGCAATATAACGCGCGTAATACGCCGCGCTTCGGTCGACCTTTGTGGGGTCTTTTCCGCTGAACGCTCCGCCGCCGTGACGTGAGAAACCGCCGTAGGTGTCGACGATGATTTTTCTGCCCGTCAGTCCCGAGTCTCCCACGGGGCCTCCGATTACGAATCTGCCTGTCGGGTTTACGAAAATCTTTGTATCCTTGTAGAGCTTTTCGGGTATCACGGGCTTTATCACATACTCGGTGAGGTCTTTTCTGATTTGCTCAAGGCTTACGTAGTCGTCGTGCTGGGTCGATACAACGACGGTGTCAACTCGTTTTGCTTCGTCCCCGTCGTACTCGACCGTCACCTGAGTCTTGCCGTCGGGACGGAGATAGGGGAGAGTGCCGTCCTTTCTGACCTCGGTGAGCTTTTTCGAGAGCTTGTGAGCGAGCGAAATCGGAAGAGGCATAAGCTCCTTTGTCTCGTCGCAGGCGTAGCCGAACATCATTCCCTGGTCGCCCGCGCCGATAAGGTTGTCCTCGCCGCTTTCGCCGTCCTTGTGCTCGTAGCTTTCGTTTACGCCCATAGCTATGTCCGCGCTCTGAGCGTCGATCGAGGTGAGAACCGCGCAGGTGTTGCCGTTGAAGCCGCACTCCTGATTGTCGTAGCCGATTTCGTTGATCACCTTTCTCGCGACCGCGGGGATATCGACGTAGCACTCGGTCGAAATCTCGCCCATAACGTGGATCATACCCGTCGTCGCGGTTGTCTCACAGGCGACGTGGGCGTTTTTGTCCTGCTCTAAAATAGCGTCGAGCACAGCGTCTGAAATCTGGTCGCACACCTTGTCGGGATGACCCTCGGTCACCGACTCGGATGTAAATAAAAATTTTGCCATATCTGATTACTCCTTTATTCCTAAAAAGAAAAAAAGCTGTCCAACCGAACAGCGAATTAAAAGCACTCATCTTTCGGTTATACCGCAGGAATTAGCACCTTGCTTTTGCAGGTTGCCGGACTTCAAAGGGCCTGCCCCTCAGTCACTCTTGATAAGCTTATTGAAAATATTATATCATATTGCAAAAATATGTCAAGCTTTGTTTTAAATGAAAAGGGTCGGCGTAATGCCGACCCGTCAGCTTCAAGCTATGTCCTCGAGGGAGCAGGAGCAATCGGTTATTCCGTGCTTGACTCTGTCCTCAACCTCAGCTCTTTTGGCGTTGTTGAAGCGGTCGAGAGTTCCTACGAGATAACCCGTGATTCTTCTTATCCTCTCAAAGGGAACGAAGTCATAGGTGTATTTTACGTCTACGTACTCACCGTCTACAGTAAAAGTAAAGGTCTTAAACTCCTTGTCGGGGTTAGCCTCTTTGATCTGCATGATGTAAGTGTCGATCTCCTTTTTTGACAGTTCTCCGCCTAATACTTTGATGTCCATTTTAAACCTTCCTTTCAAATCTTTTTTCTTCTATCGAACATTAAACACAATTTCAAATTCCAAATCAGCCCCATTTTGTGGCTCAAGTATTATTCTAGCACAATATCTAGTGATTTGCAAGCTTGTCGCCTCTAAATTAATACACAAAAATGCCTTGTGAAAACTGTGCAGTCTGACTAAAATTTTTTCTATGCTTCTATGATAGAATTTTAAGCCTTGTTTTAATTCTGATACAGAAATTTATCCGACATCGAGAACTCCGCTCCCGTTTTTTTAAGCTCAAGATATTGTGCTTTGGATTTTGCGGCGGAAATAATCTGTAAGTTAACGACAAAGAAAAAACGCGCCCGTTCGGACGCGTCTTGTTGGCTGAGGAATAGGGATTCGAACCCCAACAAACAGAGTCAGAGTCTGTCGTGCTACCGTTACACTATTCCTCAATGTCTTCACAACGCTAATTATTATAGATTATAAATCGAGTTTTGTCAATAGTTTTTTATATCTTTTTTTATTTATTCTTCTTAATTCTTTTTTGGAACAATAACTCCAAAACAATTTGTTATAATACCCATTGTTGATTAAACGAGGTGTGGCTCAGTTTGGTAGAGCGCTGCGTTCGGGACGCAGA
>JAFNSO010000055.1 GCA_017384945.1 Ruminococcus sp.
AAGGTAAAATACAGCCCCGAGTTCTCCGTAACTCTTAAGGACGGAACAGTCATAAAGAGTAATGAGGGTAAACGTGTAGAGATTATGGGTGAAACCCTCGGTCTGTACATCACCGACGATCAGGCCCGCGGCAACGAGTGGAAGGCAGGAACGCATAAAGCCACAGGTGAAATCGGCGGCGTTTCAGCTTCATTCAATGTTAATGTTTACGATAAGTTCGTAACCAAGATTGAACCGCAGACGCTTAATCTTTACGATGGTATTGACAAGACAAGACGTTATTATGACGATAATGAAAAAGTGTATTACAAATTCTATACCGATACAATCTGCAAGGTAATCTTTGCGGACGGTTCAACCGTTATGTCGGATTCTGACGGTGAATTCTATTTCAATAATTCTTGGGGTGAAATCAACTTCACCGATAATCAGACGGAGTCAGCTCCCTGGAGCGTCGGCAAGTACAAGGCGACCGCCGAGTATGATGGATTATACGCGGACTATGATGTTGTTATACAGGCTAATCCGTTTACTAAGCTGGAAATCAGCGACGCGGTAATCTATCGGGAATTTGATCTTTATGAAGGCGATATTATCGATAACGTTAAATTCAAGGTTACCGATAAAACAGGAAAGGTTTATGAAAGTGATTTGGACTCGGAAGGCTGTCAGGCGATAGTTTTCAATAAAAAGTATCACAATCTGAGACTCGTAAAAACAGATGAAGATTATCGTAGTGGGAAAATCGGAAAGCATAAGGTAACTGCTTCTGTACTTGGACTTGAAGCCGATTTCACAGTAGAGCTCAAGCCTTCACCCGTAAAGTCAGTCAGCTTCAGTCCCATGAATCTTATCGAAAACGCGGACGGCTACGAAAGCTCCACTGTCGGAAAATACGGCACTTGGGTAGACTGCTTCAAATATGAGCAGGCGCGCGAAAAGTTCTCCGTCACTCTTGAAGACGGTACTGTTCTCAATTCCGAAAACGGAGCGGTCGAGATCAACGGTACTAAGTATTATCCGGACATTTATATCCCCAAAAAGAAAGCGGACGGAACAGTCCTTAAGTTGGGCGATAAGCTTACGGTCGAAGGAACGTTAATGGACAAGAACTTTACGTGTGAGGTCAACATCATCCCCTCGCCCGTCAAGAGTATAAGCATTGATCCTATAGTAATGGTCGATTCCGATTATCACTATTACAGAGGTAATTTCTTGAGATATACAGTAACCCTCAACGACGGAAAGGTTCTGAATAGTGAAAACAGATACGTAGAATACGACGGCGCAATGTACGGTCCCCGCGATATTGAATATCCTGATTTAGAGTATACCGATCAGGGTAAAACATATAAGGGGAAGTGCTCAATTATGGGCAAAGAAGCGGAATACGACATTATCGCGATAAAATCCCCCGTAAAGAACGTTACTGTTGATACAGCTGTGGTTTACTACAACACGAACGGCGAAATAGTTAAGAGCGCGCTCGGCGACTATTTCCTGTACGATGTAGCTCCGAAGAGCTTTACCGTAACCTTCAAAGACGGAACTGTTCTTAAGACAAAAGACGGATATATAAACTACAAGGGCGGTAAGTATTCGATTTTTGTTGATGAAACCGACCAGAATGCTGAAAATCCGTGGAAGCTCGGCGGAACATACAACGCAAAGGGAAGCATCCTCGGTTATAATATTGACTTTAAGGTCAAGGTTTCCGAAGTTCCCAAGACTGTTGTAAATCTCAAAACCTCCTCGGCTTCAATCTTTGTAAAGAAAACAGCAAAGATCAACGTATCTGTATCCAACGCCGTAGGACAGACAACGTTTAAGTCACTTAACAAAAAGGTTGCGACCGTCAACGCTAACGGCGTCGTAACAGCAAAGAAGAAGGGTACTGCTAAAATTGAGGTTACTAACAACGGAGTAAAGAAAATCTTCACCGTAAAGGTCAAGAATCCTAAGCTCAACAAGAAAAAAGTAACAATCAAAAAGCGCAAGACCTTCAAGATTAAGGTTAAAGGACTTGTCGGCAAGGCTAAGTTCAAGTCCTCCAAGAAGAAGGTAGCCAAAGTCAGCAAGAAGGGCGTGGTTACCGCAAAGAAGAAGGGCAAGGCTACAATCACCGTTACGGCAAACGGCGTAAAGCTCAAGCTCAAAGTTACAGTAAAATAATACCTTCGGGGGCTGTCGTTACAAGCGGCAGCCCCTCAATTTTTGCCGAAAAACAAATTTATATGATAATTTTTGCATATTTTTTAAAAAACACTTGAAAAATTTGTGTCAAAATTATATAATAACGCTGAACAGCACCGACACGACATCGGCGCATCGGCTCGGAGCACGCTCCAAGCTAAATAATCTTAAAGGAGGAAGTTTATGAAACATCTATCAAAATCAGCAAGAACGGCGCTCAGCTCGCTATTGGCGGTAATTATGCTCTTGAGCGTATTCTCCGTCGGAATGCCCGCGGCGACCGCGGCTGATACAAAGGCCGCAGCGACAGCGGCAACCCCCGACGAGCTTGATCCCTCCGACGTAAAAAGCGTCGAAATTGAGGATGTCACGCTCTACAAGGGTGAGGACTGCGAGGAGATCGATGAATATGACGAGGAGGACGAGGATTATCATTACTACAATTATTATTTCTATAGCTCCTACATCAAAGGAAAATTGATTCTCAACGACGACACAGAGCTTGATATCATCAACGGAAGAATCGAGTGCAACAAAGAGGATTACAATGTTAATATCATAGACGACCAGTCATGGAAAAACCCGTGGGAAGTCGGCTCTCACGAGGTGAAAATCGATGTTCTCGGCACATTGACCGTAATCAACGTCGAGCTCACCGAGTTCACCTATAAGTCCTTTGAAATAAAGGATGTTGAGATCACCGAGGGTCTTGACAGCTATGAAACCGAAACCGAGGATTCCGAAACAGGCAAAAAGGTCACATGGAACCGCTATTATTACAACCTCGACTACACCATAACGCTCGACGACGGAACAGTACTCACTTCCGGCGAGGAAAACGAGGTTCGTATCCTCGACAAATACGTTTCGCCTGAGCTTGAGGACGGTCAGTCCGCCGAGACCCCGTGGGGAGTAGGTTCTCACAAGGTCAAGGCGACTTTAATGGGCAAGACCGAGGAGTTTACCGTAACGGTAAAGGAAAACCCCTTTGAAAAGGTCACCTGCGAAGACGTTGAGGTTATGGAGAACCTGGACCTGATAACGGTTTACGAAAATACCGGTGACGAGGAAGAGCCCATAAAATGGATGAAGTATTACTACAGCCCGAAGTTTACAGCGGTTCTCAAGGACGGCACGGTCATCGAGTCCGACGAGTACGGCACTTGTATCACTTACGACGGACGGGAGTATTATCCCGGATATGTCGACGACCAGACTGCCGAGAATCATTGGGAAAACGGCGACCACAAGGTGACAATGAAGCTTTGCGGTTTGGAAACCGAGTTCACCGTAACTCTCAAAGAGAGCCCCGTCAAGGACCTCTCAATCGAGGATGTCGACGTATTCAAGGACGTTGACGAAGATGAGGACTTTGACTTTGAAACAGGCGAAATTTATAAAAAATATTACTATACGCCTCAATTCACGGTAACGCTTGCCGACGGCTCCGAGCTTAAAGGCAAAAACGGCAATGTTACGATCGACGGCAAAAAATACACTCTCGAGATCACCGACGGTCAGAGCTCTGATTCTCTCTGGAAGGTTGGCTCATATACCGTTATAGGCTCTCTCGCGGGCGTAGACGCCAAGTTCAAGGTAAACGTCGGCGATAACCCCATCATCAAAATCGAGCCCGAGGACGTCGAAAAGGTATACGGCGTTGACGAAACCTACCGTTATGATGATGATGATGAATCCTATCCGATAATCAATACCGCGACAAAGTGCAGACTTACAATGTACGACGGCTCGGTAATCGATACCGACGATGACGGCTTATTCTTCTTCCACGATACTGAACTGTGCGTAAGCTTTACCGACGACCAGACAGCCGACAACAAGTGGAGCGAGGGCGAGCATACCTCGACGGCCTTCTACGGCGACGTCAAGGCTGATTTCAAGGTCAAGGTTCTTCCTTCCCCGATAGAAAAAGTTGAAATAGACGACGTTGAGATTTATGAGAATATCGACGCTTTCGATCCGTACGAAGATGACGAAGATGTATCAGGCAAAAAGTTCTACAATTATCGTCCGCGTTTCAAAGTGTACGACAAGAACGGCAAGGTCTACGACAGCGCCGATTCCAAAATCGCGGGAACGCCCAGCTCGGTAATTAAATACAACGACCGCTTCTATGCGCTTGAATGTGAGGACGACCAGGATAAAAACGAGTGGAAGCCCGGCGACCATAAGGTCAAGGGAAGAATCCTCGGAGTCGAGGCGGAGTTCACCGTAACTCTTAAGGATGATCCGGTCGCGTCGATTGTCTGTGAAGATATCGAGCTTATCGAGAACGAGGACGGCTATTATGAAGTGGATGACGACGAAACAGACACCCCCTCGAGATACTTTTTCTATGAGGTTGACCGCTCAAAGCTGAAAGTCACCGTGACTCTCAAGGACGGAACTGTTCTCAAATCGGACAAGGGTGTGATCAAGGCGTTAGGAAATATCTACGGCGCTTACGCGTGGATCAAGGGTCAGACTTTCGCAAAGCGCTTGAAGCTCGGTGATACCGTAACAGCCGAGGGTGAGGTTATGAACAAGCCCTTCACCTTTAACGCGAAGATTGTAAAATCTCCCGTCAAGAGCGTAAAGATCGAGCCGATTTATCCCGTAAACGGCGCCGATACTTATGACACCGACGGTTATGATTATTACTCATATTCGAGCTTTACGTTCGATTTCACCGTAACGCTCGAGAACGGCGAAACACTCAAATCCAAGGACGGATCCGTAACCTACGGCGGCGTAACATACGTTCCTCACGAGTTCGTTGACGACCAGAGCTTAGAGACTCCGTGGGAAGCAGGCAAAACCTACACCGCAAAGTGTATGGTTATGGGCAAGGAAACAGAGGTGCAGGTCAATCCAATCGAGTCTCCCGTCGAAAAGGCTGAGTTTGCAGACATTACCGTTGACGCCGAAAACATAGATACAGTCTACGACGAAGAAGAGAACGAGACCTATCCCGTTTACTATTTCGGCGCGTATGATTACACCGTAACCCTCAAGGACGGCACAGTCTTGAAGAGCAGCGATGAAGGCGAGATCGAGTACAGAGGTCAGATTTACAGCTTCGGAAGAATCAAAACCGACCAGAGCTTCGATAACCGTTGGGAGGTCGGAAATACATATGAGGCGACTGTCTCGATCCTCGGCTATGACGCAACCGTAAAGGTTAAGGTTGTCGATACACAACCCGACGTTAAGCCCACACAGCCGACGGATGCCGTTCAGCCGACCGAAACCACAGCTCCGACCGAGACGTCAGAGCTTCCTACGGTACCGCCGACAGACCCGACGTCCGCGACAGAGCCTACAGACGTTACAAAGGCGACAGACCCGCAGGATGTTAACGGTCCCGCGGAATCTACTCCCGCGGCGACAGAGCCGACTCAGCCGACCGAGGTGACACAGCCGACTCAGGCAACAGACGCGACGATCGCGACACAGCCCGCCACAAAGGACAACAGGATTATCGAGAACTCAACGCCGAAAACCACCAAAAAGACAAAGAAGGCAAATCCCCTCAAGGTCAAAAAGCTGAAGGTAAAGGCAGTAAAGGCAAAGAACCTCAAGAGTAAGAAGATTACAGTCAAGGTTATCAAGGTCAGCAAGGCAAAGGGCAGGGTAAGCTACAAGAAGCTTTCGGGCTCAACAAACCTCAAGCTGACAAAGAAGGGTAAAATAGTAATCAAAAAGGGAACGAAAAAGGGAACCTATAAGATTAAGATAAGAGTAACCGCAAAAGGAAACTCCTCCTTCAAGAAGAAAACCAAGACAATTAAAATCAAGATAAAGGTAAAATAAAACCCGAACGGGGCTGACTCATTGAGTCAGCCCCGTATTCCATTCTGAGATTTCGTTTCCTTTGACCAAAAACGCCTTGCCCGCGATTTTCGCGAGCGGAGCGTCGCTTTGGCTGTCCGAGTAAAATTCGTCGATTTCCTCTCTGTACCGTTCTCTGAACAGCCTTACCTTTTCCTCTCCGTGGCAGTTTATGCCCGTGTATTTGCCTGTCACCGGGTCAACGTCCGACGCTATCAGCCTCTTGATTCCCAGCCTTTCGCAAATCGGTCCGAGCAAAAAGTACGGCGAAGCCGAGATTATCAAATCGTCCTCTCTTTGCCGCTCAAGGTAAAAGGTCTTGATGTTTTTGATATGCGAGTCCCAGAATTCCTCGACGTCCCTTTCGGCGTTTGAGTATCTGAGAAAGCGGTACATCTTTTCCTTCATATCGGTCTTTGTGCCGCGCTTGAATATGTAAAACTTCGTCACCGCCCCCAGAAGCGACGGCGCGAGCAGCAGAATCCTCTTGTGTCTTTTCAGGCAGAAAATATAAAAGTCGGCGGTGCTGTCGCCGCGGTAAATCGTGTTGTCAAAGTCGTAAACGTTCATTTAGTCACACCATTCTTTGTTGTTTAGTACACATTATAATGGAAAATCCCGATAATGTAAACATTTTGGTCGATATACATATTGTTAATTTCTATGATTTATAGTAAAATATAACGGTATAGCACAAAAAGGAGCAAAATCGTGTTCGGCTACATCAAAATCGAGAAAAGTGAATTGCTCGTAAGAGAATACGAGGCGTACAAGGCGGTCTACTGCGGTCTTTGCCGTCAGATGGGCAGGGATTACTCGTTTGTTTCCCGCTTTATTCTGAGCTACGACTGTACCTTTTACGCGATAGTTCTGATGTCGCTGAGGCGCTCCTGCGAGGGCTTCGAGCTCGGCAGATGCCGCTTTAACCCTCTAAAAAGGTGCCAGTTCTGCAAAAACCGCGACGACGCGTTGTCCGAGGCGGCGGCGTTGAGCGTGATTTTAGCCTACTACAAGGTGCTCGACGATATCCGCGACGGCGGATTTTTAAAGCGGCTCGGTATGAGAGCGGTCAAGCCCTTTTTCTCACGCTGGCGAAAAAAGGCGGCAAAGCGCTACCCGACTCTTGACGAATTAGCCTCAAAAATGCTTTGCGGGCAGCAGGAAGCCGAAAAGCTCCCCTCCTGCGGACTGGACAGAGCCGCCGACCCGACCGCCTCGTTTCTCGCGTCGGTGCTTCTGCTCGAAGCGAAAACCGAAACCGAAAAGCGCGTGCTTCACCGTCTCGGCTACGGACTCGGGCGGTTTATATATATAATCGACGCCGTCGATGATTTTGAAAAGGACGAAAAAACAAACAGCTTCAACCCCTTTCACGATGTCGGCGACAGGTATAATGTGATGAAAAACAACCTTTCCCAGGCGCTGGCGATGACCTTTGAAGCCTACAGCCTGCTGGATCTGACGGACTTTAAGGGGATCATAGACAACGTGATACTAAAGGGTCTGCCGAAGGTTCAAAGCGAAATTCTCAAAAAATGTGAGGTAAAAAATGAAGGATCCATATGAAGTTCTCGGCGTGTCGCGCGACGCGAGCGAAAGCGAAATAAAAGCGGCGTACAGAAACCTCGCCAAAAAGTATCATCCCGACAACTACACCGACAGCCCCCTCGCCGATGTAGCCGAGGAAAAGATGAAGGAGGTAAACGAGGCGTACGACTATGTGATGAACAGCCGCAAGTCGGGCCAGACCTCGGGCGGAGCCTACAACAACGCCTACAGCTCAAGCTCCCGGTACGCGAACGTAAGAATGCTTATTCAGCAAAACAGGCTCGACGAGGCGGAGCGTATTCTCGACGCCGAAACCGAGCACAGCGCCGAGTGGTACTTCCTCAGGGGAATGTGCTATTTCAGACGCGGCTGGGCTCAGCAGGCGGCGCAGTATTTTCAGCGCGCGTGCCAGATGGAGCCTAACAATATGGAATACCGCCAGGCACTCAATAATATGACCCGTCAGCAGGGCTTCGGCTACGGCGGCTACACGACCTCTGCGGGAACTCCGAGCTCCGAGTGCGGTGTCTGCGATGTTTGCGCGGGAGCGATGTGTCTCAACTGTCTGTGCCGCGGCTGCGGAGGCTGCTGATGAAGAAGGATTCATTTCGGGTCGCGTTCTGCGGAATGATAAGCGCTCTGTCGCTTGTTCTGATGCTCTGCACAACGCTTATCCCCGTCGGCACCTACGCACTGCCCTGTATCGCGGGAATACTTCTGACGGCGGTAGTCGTCGAGTTCGGATGGAAATGGGCGCTCGGCGCGTTTTTTGCGGTGTCCGCGCTCTCACTGTTTCTCGCGGGCGACAAGGAGGCGGTTGCTTACTTTATAGCCTTTTTCGGCTTCTACCCGATAGCCAAAAGCGGAATAGAGCGAATCCGCTCCATCGCTGTTCAATATATAATCAAGTACGCCCTCTTTACCGTCTGTATGATTGCGGCGTTTTGGGTGACGGTCTCCGTTCTGATGATACCCGCCGAGGAATTTACCATTTTCGGCGTGTATCTGCCGTGGGTCTTTTTGCTTGCGGCTGAGCTTGTTTTCTGGTTCTACGACAGGTGTATAACGATCCTCGTCACCCGCTATATAATCTCAGTCAGAAACAAAATGTTTCATTTTTGACATTAATCGACATATTATTGATTTTATAATTCTAATATGATAAAATAAAAACAGTTCTTTTAATATGTATTGCTTTTCTTGAGTAGGTATTACTATGAAGGTATTTGGAAAAATTTCTGTTTTTATACTTATATTGACCGCGCTGACAGCGGCGGGAGTTTTTTCTTCCTCAGCCGTGTCCGCGAAGCGTCCCGCGGCATACATAAAATCCGCGGGAGTAATTGTAAGAGCTTCCGCGTCCGTCTCCTCAAAGGCGATAGCCAAGTCCTCAAAAAAGACGAAGGTCGCCCTCCTGAGCGGAAAGAAGTTCAACAAGCATTGGTACAAGATAAAGCTCAAAAGCGGGAGAAAGGGCTACGTTCACAAAAAACACCTCTCAATTCCCAAAAATCAGCTTTACATAACCCCGTCCGCGACGGTCTACGTCGGCTACCGCGCGAAATTCAACTCGCTTATAAATACCACGGGCTCTTCCGTAAAGTGGAAAAGCTCCGACAAAGCCTCGGCGTCAGTCGATTCCAACGGCGTAATTACGCCTTTAAAGGCAGGCAAGGTCACAATAAAGGCAAAGGCGGGCTCAAGGCTTGTGAAAAGCGCGCTCACCGTAAAAAACGCGGACGTAAAGCTCTCTATGGACTCAGCCTCAATGCTCACGGAGGATAAGCTCACCCTTAAAGCCTCCTGCAAGAAGTCCGTAAGCTGGACAAGCTCTAATTCATCCGTCGCGTCTGTAAAAAACGGCGTAATTACGGCACAAAAGGTCGGCAAAGCGGTAATAACGGCTCAGAGCAAATCGGGAAAAGCCTCCTGCGCCGTCGAGGTCAAAAAAAGGATTATTACCCTAAGCGGCGACAAAACCACGGCTTACGTCGGCTGCCGAATAAAGCTAACCCCCTCGGGCGGAGCCCACGGCTACACCTACACAAGCTCAAAGCCCGACGTTTTCACGGTCGACAAAAACGGCTTCGCGACTGCTCTCTCCAAGGGAGAGTCCGAAATCACCTGTAAAAGCGGCGACCTCACCGCTAAAATAACCCTGAAGGCAAAAACGGGCGACGCCGTAAAAATCTCCAACGACAGCGCCGAAATCAAGTCTGGAATGACCTATTTCGTAAGGTCGCAGACCTCGTCCGTAAAGTGGAAAACCTCCGATTCCTCGGTGGCGACCGTCTCGGGCGGCTACATAAAGGCGAAAAACCTCGGAACCGCGATAATCACCGCCTACACTCAAAGCGGCGCGAGCGACTGCGTAGTCGAGGTCAAGCCCGCTCAGGCGGTAAGGTTCTGCTACACCTCCGAGAATTCTCCGCAAAAGGGTCAGAAAATCGCCTTTTACGCCATAACCGACAGCCTGAGAACCTCTCTTAAATTCAAGATAACTCCGCCCTCGGGCGCGAAATACTGGCTCAAGCCGACGGTAAAATCGGCGTCGGGCTCCCGCATAATCTGGAAAGCGGTCAAAGCCCTTTCCGTCGCGGGCACATACAAAGTCAACGCCTATTCAAAAACGGGTTCAACCTCGTTTTCAACCTCCGACGGAGGCTTCACGACGGTTTTCGTCAACTCCACCTCCGACAGAAAGCAATCTACCACGAGCGAAAAGCGAGCCTCGACCGCGCTTTTGAAGGACATCGCCTCCTTTGAGGGATATGTTCCGAAGGTCGAGGAGGACCCGCTTGTCGCGAATTCCCCGACAGTCGGCTACGGCCACGTGGTCTACGCGGGAACCTCCTTCTACAACAATATGACAAAGCGCGAGGCGTTCGCCTTTTTGGTCAATTCGATAAATGATATGGGCTACAACTCGCGAGTCAATCAGATATTGAAGGAAAACCAAATCAGCTGCAACCAGCAGCAGTTCGACGCGCTCGTGTGCTTCTCGTACAATCTTGGGATTTACGCGATCACAAACCACGAAAACCTTATCGGTACCCTGCAAAATTCCTACGGAAAGGAAAAATACAAGGATACGGGCTACGTCAGCGGTTATGACGTCTATCTCAGAGAGTCTGCGTCCGATTCCTCCGAAGCTCTCAAAAAGCTCTCCGCAGGCTCCTACGTTACCGTTACGGGCACAAGCGGCTCGTGGAAAAAGGTGCTCCTTTCCGACAAAAAGACCGAGGGCTTTATAAAAAAGTCGCAGCTCGTAATGCGCACGACCGACGAAAGCAAGCGTAACCTCAACAACGTACCGCTTTCCGCGTTCAAAAACTTCCTCAATTACCACCACGCGAGCGGAAACTGTATAAAGGGTCTGCTGTACCGCAGAGTCGACGAGCTCGAGATGTTTATGTTCGACGACTACGTCTGCGACGGAAAAGAAAACAAATACGGTCTGAGCTATAAATGCTCCAAAAACTCGGACTTCACCCTGTAATATAAAACGAAATCCCCGCATATTATTATCACAAACGGACAAGTTGTTTGGAGTGATATGATGCAGGGCATGATAACAATATTTAAAAGAAAACACCTACATTTTCGCGGACTTCCCGATATTCGGGGAGTTCTGCGTCGGTATGGAGGAGCGATGCTCTTCTCGCTTACCCTCGCGGGCGGGCTTCTTTCGGGCTCGCTGTTTTCCTCGGGGCTGAGCGAAAGCTTGCGCTCAAAGCTCGATTTGCTTTTTGTTATGAACCTTCCGTCGAGACTTCGCAGCGGAGCGCTCGGCGCGTTCTGCGCGAGCTTCGGTTCGGGCTTTTTGTTCATTGCGGCGGCGTTTCTTTGCGGGCTGAGCCTGTGGGGGATCGCGGGACTTCCGTTTATAGCCTTCTTCAAGGGCTTCGGAATCGGCGTAAGCGCGGGCTATCTCTTCTCCACCTATGGAGTAAAGGGGATTTTCTTCTACCTTCTGGTGCTTCTCCCGGGTGTGTGCGTATTCTGCACAGCCCTTGTGCTCCAGCTCAGCTCCTCGCTTTATATGTGCAGAAGGATGCTTGGTGTGATTTTTAAGAAAAACGAAGCCCAGATTCGCGGCGCGACGGCTTTTTTTCTGAGGAAAACCGCCGTCTGTCTGATAATGACCCTGCTCTCGTCCTTGCTTGACGTGTTGCTGTGGTACGCGCTGTCGGGCGTTTTCATAAAATAAGAAAAAATGAGGGATTGATTTGGAAAAAGCAAAACTCGGAATAACAAGATTCTTTACGGGTCTGTTCAAGAACTTTCACAAGCTCCTGCTGGTGAATCTTCTGTTCGCGGTGCCGCTCGTCGGATTCGGACTTCTGTTTTACTTCGTTAATATCTGGACGGGACTGTACACGAGCTTCATCGGCTTTCTGCCCGTAATATTCGTGTTCCCGTTCTTCGCGGGAGTCACGATCGTAACCCGAAACATCGTCCGCGGCGACGAGAACGTCGAGGTAATAAAGCCCTACTTCAAGGCGATAAAGGAAAATTTCCTCTACTTCCTCGTCCACGGAATCATTCTCTACCTCGCGATTTTCTTCTGCTACTCGTCGATAACGCTCTATTGGAGCCTCGCAAACAGCAACGGAGTATTCTTCATCGCGTTCGGCGTGGCGGTAATAATCGCCGTCGGAATGCTTTTTATCTTCTACAACGTCCCTGTAATGACCGTCACCTTTGATCTGAGTCTGAAAAATATTTACAAAAACTCAGCCCTCCTTTCCTTCGGCGAAATCAAAAACAATTTCTTCGCCACTCTCGGCTTGTTTTTGTTGTTCATATTCTGCGCGACGGTGTTCTTCACGGCGCCCAACGCGACTGCGCTCGTCGTTATAATGATAATCCTGAGCGTGCTCATAGCGCCCTCGGTCGGCTCCTACATTATGAATTTTTATGTCTACGACGATTTGGAAGCCGTAATAATGAACAGCGACGAAAGAGCCGAAAAGCTCAGAAAAGAAATCGAAGCCGAGCAGGCAAAGCGCGGCGGCGTAACGGAGGAAAAGCCCGATTTCTCTGCGCTCGACCTCGACGAGAGCAAGGACCCCGACGAGTACCTCTATTTCAACGGAAAGATGATACGCCGCAAGGTGCTGATTCAGATGAAAAAGGAAAGCGAAAATGAGCAGGAAAAAGACTAAAAAGCACAATCTCCATACAAAAAAGCCTAAGAAAAAGAGCATGAAACCGCTCATAGCCGCCATCTGCGCGGCTGTGGTCGTTATCGGCGGAATCGTCGCCGCCTATTTGATTTGGCAGAACACCTCTCTCGAGGCGACTGATTTTGTCGGCAAGGAGTGGGTCAGCGTTGAGGCGCGTGACGCGTCGAATGATGAGGTCGACATCTTCGAGGTCTACAACGTCAAGTACAACAACTACAACGGCAGACTCGGTCTCAACGGCGACGGAAGCTTTAATTTCTGGATGTCCCCGGGCGACGAGAGCGACGGCACTCACACGGGAAAGTATTCCTACGACAGAGAAAAGCAAAGGCTCAATATGGAGTTCGACTCGGGCGATAAAATGACCTGCAAAATCAAGCGAAAAGCAGACAACACAATCGAGCGTATCGAGGTGCCCTACAACGGCTACACTGTCTATTTTATAATCAATAAATACTGATAAAGTAAAAGGAGCTGCACGACGCAGCTCCTTTTCTATATCAGTTTTCGATTAATGAATAGTCGATTATCTCGCCTGTTATGATGTTTTCGAAAACCGCGCCGATTTTCTCCGCGGCTTCTTCCGCTGTTGAGTTCTTGTAGCCGACGATTGTCAGCTTCTTGCCCTCGATTTGTGCTCCGTTTTCGTCGATGTATATATTTTCAAGTGACAAGTCAAAATCCTCAACACTCTTCGGAATTGTAATTTTCTCGAGATTAACGCACTTTTCAAAGCAGTAGAGACCCAAGGTCTTGAGACCGTCGGGAAGCACAATGCTCTTAAGCGAGGTGCATCCGTTGAACGCGCCGTCGTCTATTTTCTTAACGCCCTTGGCTATTGTTACCTTGCTGAGGTTTTCGCATCCCATAAACATAAAATCGCTGATTGTTGTTAAATTACCCGAAATCTTGACGCTTTTGAGACCCTTGCAATATGAGAAGCATGAGTATTCCGCCTTCTTAACTGTTTTGGGGATAGTAAAGCTTTCGGCGGTTTTGCCTGTCGCGTACATAATGAGGTCGGTTTTTGACTTGTTGTAGAGATTGCCGTCAACGGAGCAGAACTTTTTGTTCTTCGGGCTGACCTTGAAGCTCTTGATGTTGTCGAAATATAATAACGAGAGATAGTCGATGTTTTCGACGCTTGCGGGGATTGAAATGCTCTTGACCTTAGCGCTTGATGTCATATCCGCTATGGAAATTGTGCCCTTCTTAACCTTAAAGTTTTTCGGCATATTTTTGTTTGTATCGCAGAGGTGCTTGCCGATGTAGAGCGCGCCGCCCTTCCAGTTCTTTTTGTTATTGTAATAGCCTGTTGAGTTAAAAGCGTTGCTCTCCACTCTTTTTACGCTTGCGGGGAGCTTAATGCTTTTGAGCCCTTTGCAATACGCAAAGGAGCTTGTTCTTATAGTTTTAAGATTCTTACTAAGCTTTACGCTTTTGAGATTCTTGCATCCGCTGAAAGCCGCGGCTTTGATTTCCTTTACACTGTCGGCGATTGTTACCTTTTTGATGCTTTTCATACCCTTGAAGCACTCTTCGCCGATTTTGGTAATACCGTTCTTTATAACGACCGACTTAACCTTTTTACCGACATACGACGGTGCGTTGTAAAAGGAATTGTAATTCGGCATAGCTCCCTTGCCGCTGATTGTCAGCACGCCGGTTTTCTTGTTGAAGCTTTCCTTATAAGCGTCCTTCTTTGAAGCCGCTCCCGCTGTAACGGCGAATACGCTTGTAAGCATTACCGCCGATAAAATAATTCCTGTTGCTCTCTTAAAAATTCCCATTGTTTTTCTCCTTTTCTTTTGTTTTTTTATCTTACACTATAGTAGTTTCTCGAAGGAGTGAAAAAGTTTCAATTTTTTTAAAATTTATTTAAAAAGTAAAATACTGCCGCGAATCAGCTTCGCGGCAGTACCTATTTAAAAGTTATTTTACAGCCCAGTCGGCGGTAAAGCTCTCGCTTTTTCCTTTGTTTGTGGTAAGCGTCATATGAGCGGAGTCCTTGAAGTCGATTTTATACTTGACTTCCTTGCTCGCACCCGTTAGCGTAACTCCGACGATCAGCCTGCCGAGCTTCTTTTTGTCGAGCGTCAGTGTGAATTTTCCGCTGACGCTTTTGCCCTCGATTTTGCCGAAAAAGCTGCCGTCGTCCTGAAAATCAAGGTCGTCGCCGTTTTCCTCGTTGACCCATTCGTACTGGGTGACATAGTTTACCATCTCGCCGATTTGCATATTCTCATTGATTGCGACCGAAGCGGGAGGGGTGGTTGCCGAGGTGCTGCCCGCGCAGCTGCACGAGGCGAAAATTGCCGTCAAAGCGCAGGCAACAGCCGCGCAGATAATTTTCTTGATCATAATATCATACTCGCTTTTATAAAATATTAAGGCGGCGCCGCGACTAAAAACGCGGTACCGTCTATATTTTAGCACATCAAAGCAAGCCTTTCAACAGTTTTTTATAACTTGCTCAGTATTTGTTTTTTGTACGCGAGAAATTCGGGCGTAAGCGTAAAGTCTCTGCTTCTGGGACGCGGCTCGTTTATGACGATTTCCTCAGAAAGCGTCGCGGGCTTTCCCGTCATAAGGCAAATCCTGTCCGAAAGCAAAATCGCCTCGTCGATGTCGTGCGTGATAAACAGAGTGCTCAGCTTGATTTCGTCCATCACCCCGAGATACCATGAGTGCATCTCGCTCTTTGTCAGCGTGTCGAGCGCGCTGAACGGCTCGTCTAGCAGCGCCGCCTTTCCCGAGAACATATACGTCCTCAAAAGCGCCGCGCGCTGTCTCATTCCGCCCGAAAGCTCGCAAGGATACTTTTTCTGTGTGCCGTCAAGCCCGAATTTTTTCATCCCGTCCTGTACGGCGAGCCTCGCTTTTTTCTTCTTTGTGCCCGAGAGAATCAGCGGCAGAGCGACGTTGTCCTCGATCGTGCGGTAGGGAAGAAGCAGATCCTTCTGCAGCATATAGCTGATTTTGCCCGATTTACCCGTTATATCCTCACCGTCGAGAATGATTTTTCCCTTTTGCGGTTTCCTCAGTCCAGAGACAACGTTGAACAGCGTGCTTTTTCCGCAGCCGCTCACCCCGAGAATACTCACAAGCTCACCCTCACCGAGCGAGAGGTTGATGTTATTGATCACATATTCCTCTCCCGTGTAGGAAAAGCAAACGTTCTTTATTTCGAGCTCGTTCATTTCTCAAGATACTCGTTTGTAAAGCCCATATCCTTCTTGAGGGTCTCGTCGCAGAGCTTGTTTTCGTTGATCCACTCGTAGAACGCGTTCCAGCGCGCGGGGTCGATGTAGCCCCAGCTCTTCGCGTCCGCGATGTACTGCTTTGTCATATATTCCTGACTCGCCTTTACGAGCTCCTTGTCAAGCTCAGGCGCCGCCTTGCAAAGAATATCTGCCGCCTCGGACGAATTGTCAATCGCGTACTCATAGCCCTTCTTTACCGCGGAGAGGAACTTTTTCGCGGTTTCGGGGTTCTCCTTCATCCAGTCGGTGTTTCCGAGAATAACGGGCGTGTAGTAGTCGAACACGGGGTTGATGTCCCTGAACGCGAAGTAATCCGTGTCGAGCTTTGCCTGCTCGGCGGCGACGCCTGCCCAGCCGTAGAATATCCAAATCGCGTCGACGCTCTTGCTTTTAAGCGCCGAAACCTCGTCCGTCACAGTGCTCGGAATAAGCTTGACCTTTGAGAAATCGCCCTTGTCGTCCTCGACAACCTGCTTGAGCGTCGCCTTCTCGATCGGAAGGTCCCATGTGGCGTACTTTTTGCCCTCGAGTCCCTTCGGTCTGTCCATACCCTCGCCCTTGCGCGATATGATTCCCGAGGTGTTGTGCTGCAAAACAGCCGCGACCGCCTCAAGGGGCAGAGCGTTCTTGCCCGTGATCGCGGGGATCATCGAGTCCTGAAAGCTTACGCAGAACTGAGCCTTGCCCGAGCCCACAAGCGCCTCCGCGCCGTCCTCGGGAGGCTGAACGATGTTGACCTCAAGTCCTGCCTCATCGAAGTAGCCCTTGTCCTGAGCGACGTAAAGACCCGTGTGGTTGGTGTTCGGGGTCCAGTCGAGTACAAATGTAATTTTCTCTTTTTCGGCGGTTTTGTTTTCCTTAGCGCCGTTCGAGCCGCAGCCCGCGAAAACGGCAACGCTCATAACAAGCGCGAGCGCGAGCGCAATAATCTTTTTCATAGCAAATCCTTTCTTTTTCATCGGTTTTCCCACGGCATACATCTTTTCTGAATCAGCTTGACCGCCAGCATAAGCAGCAGACTCAAGCCCGAAATCAAAAATATTACCGCGAACATTCTGTCAAACGCGTAGCTTTTCTTAACGCGTGTCATATAAACTCCCAAGCCCATAAAGCCTCCGAGCCATTCGGAAATCACCGCTCCGACAACCGCGTATGAAACCGCGATTTTAAGGCTTGAGAAAAAGTTTCCGAGCGCTGCGGGAAATTTAACATAGCGGAAAATCTGAATTTTCCCGGCGCCCATCGAGCGCATGAGGTTGATAGTGTCCTTGTCGGTCGACTCGAACCCGTCGAGCAGACTGACCGTAATCGGGAAGAACACGATAAACACAACCAAAATAACCTTAGGCACCATCTCGTACCCGAACCACAAAACGAGCAGCGGAGCGATCGCCACCGCGGGAATAGTCTGCGTGATGACGACAATGGGGTAGAGGGCTTTTTTGACAGGCGTAAAGAAGTCCATTATCATAGCCATCAAAAAGCCGATAACGATTCCGAGCGCCAGTCCGATGAAGGTCTCGGCGAGCGTCACCCACGAGTTTTCCCACAAAAGCGGAAAATCCTTTACAAACGCCGAGCACACGTCGACGGGCGAGGGCAGCATATACTTCGGAACAAGCCCCGTGTCGCTCACAAGCTCCCAGATCGCGAGAAGCGCAAGAATCGCCGCCGCGGGCAAAAGCTTAGAGGTGGTGCTTTGTAACTTTCTTTTCAATCGTCAGCACATCCCCCTCAGGCTTAAAGGTCACCTTGATATAAGCGGTGACAGACGGAGCGCCCGCTTTTATGGCGATATGCTGGCACTCCTTTACAATATCCATAAGCTCGTCGTAATCTCCCTCAATAGCCGTCTCAAACGGACCGACATAATAGTTCAGTCCCGTGCTCTTGATGTAGTCGATCACCTCGTCCACAATACGAATGAGCTCGTCGTCGTTTTTAGCCTCGGGAAGAGACTGAATTGCAACACTTGCGTTCATTTTCATTACTCCTTATTGTAAAATAAAAAATTAAGCGCCGCGAACGCGACGCTTTTATACTATTTATTGAACAGCTTCCTACGTCGGCATTATCCGAATCAGGTCTGGGGTATAATCTCAGCCGAAAAATCAGCACCCCCGTGTTATATTGTAATTATATGGTACCACTAAAAAATCTCTTTGTCAACTACTTTATAATCTTGAGCGATATATCGAACGCCTTCACCGAGTGTGTTACAGCGCCCATCGAAATGATGTCCACGCCCGTTTCGGCGACAGCTCTGAGTGTTTCGGCGGTGATTCCGCCCGAAGCCTCGAGCTTTGCCTTTCCGTTAGTGATTTCGACCGCCTTTTTCATATCCTCGCAGCTCATATTGTCGAGCATAATGATGTCAACATCGACCGACAGCGCTTCTCTGAGTTCGTCGAGGTTTCGTACCTCAAGCTCGATTTTTACGGTGTGACCGAGCTTTTTCCTCAGCTTTGTGACGGCGTTTGTGATTCCGCCGCCCGCGTCAACGTGGTTGTCCTTGAGCATGGCGCAGTCCGAAAGGTTGTAGCGGTGGTTTTTGCCTCCGCCGACCGTGACCGCGTATTTCTCGATCGGGCGCAGCCCGGGAAGCGTCTTTCTCGTGTCGGCGATCGAGGCGGAAGTGCCCTCGACCAGCCTTACGGCCTCGTTTGTAGCCGTCGCGACTCCGCTCATATGCTGAATGAGGTTCAGAGCGGTTCTTTCGCCCTTTAGCAGAGTCTTTGTTTTTCCGCTGATTTTTGCGATAATATCGCCTTTTTGGAGTCTGTCGCCGTCCTTTTTAAAGACCTCCGCCTTAAAATCGGGCTGGATCAGCTCAAAAACTCTCAGCGCGACCTCGAGTCCGCACAGAACTCCGTCCGCCTTCGCGATAAACTGAGCCGAGCCCTCCTGCTCCTCGTCGATCAGCCAGTCCGTAGCCGCGTCGAGGTAGTTGATGTCCTCGAGCAAAGCGGTTTCAATCAGCTTGTCTATGTAAAATTTGTTAAGCATCATAGGTTAATACCCTCCCTGAGTTCGTCAAGAATAATTCCCGCGACAATCGCTATCGAGCGTGCCTCCACAAAGTCGGCGGTTATCGCGTAATTCGAGGTGATGAGGTTGTTGACTATAGCGTCGACCTCCTCGAAGCTTTTTTGATATTTTTCGGGCTTGGGCAGAACGAAGTAGGTGTCCTGCATGATCTCCCTGATACGCGTTCTGATACCCGTCGGCAGCTTTTCGCCGTCGGGTGAGTCGGGCTTCGGAGGAGCTCCGAGCGGCATTCTGCCGTCGCGTTCAAGCTTGAAGAGCATATGCTGAGCCGCCGTCCTCGAGTAAACGAGCGCCTCCAGAAGCGAGTTGCTCGCGAGCCTGTTCGCTCCGTGAACTCCCGTGTGCGTGCATTCTCCCGCGGCGTACAGCCCCTCGATGTTTGTCTGAGCGTTTGTGTCGACGTTGATTCCGCCCATAAGATAGTGCTGGCACGGAAAAACGGGGATTTTGTCCTTTGTCATGTCGATCCCTTCCTCAAGGCATCGGCTGTAAATCATCGGAAAACGCTGTTTTATAAACTCGGGATCCTTGTGAGTGATGTCGAGGTAGAATTTTTCGCTGTTTGTCGCGATCGATTCCCTTATAACCGCGTCCGACACAACGTCTCTCGGCGCAAGCTCTCCTCTTTCGTCGTACTTAAAGGCGAATCTCTCGCCCTTGCAGTTGAGGTAGACTGCGCCCTCGCCTCTGACCGCCTCGGAAATCAAAAATCTCTCTCTTGCGTTTTCGGCGGCGAAGGCAGTCGGGTGGAACTGTATCCTTGAAAGGTGTCTGATTTCAGCCCCGAGCATATGCGCGAGCGCGATTCCGTCGCCCGTCGCGATAGCGGAGTTGGTCGTGTATTGGTAAACCCTGCCGATACCGCCCGTCGCGATAAGCACAAAGCGCGCGCCGACCTGAAGGAGCTCGTCGTCCTTGATAAGCCCGAGCCAGAAGCCGTTTTCGACCTTGTTGATTTCGTAAACAAGCGCGTAGTCGACCATCTCAACGTTCTTTTTGCGTCCTACCGCTTCGATAAGCTTGTCCACGATCGCCTTGCCCGTCGAGTCCTTGTGGTGGACTATCCTGTGGCGTGAGTGACCCGCCTCGAGCGTTTTCGAGAGCTCTCCCGACTTCTCGTGGTCAAAGTCCACCCCGAGCGAGTTGAGCCGCATAACGTCCGCGGGACCCTCGCTGACGAGCTTTTCGACCGCGGAAAGGTTGTTTTTGAACTTTCCCGCGATGAGCGTGTCCGCTATGTGAAGCTTGAAGTTGTCGTCCTTTTTGTCGAGCACAGCGGCGACTCCGCCCTGCGCAAGCGACGAATTTGACAGCTGAAAGTCCTTTTTCGAGACCACCAGCACGCTAACATTCTCGTCGAACTGCAACGCCGCGTAAAGCCCCGCGACCCCCGCGCCGACGATAATGACATCATATTTTTCTTTCATAACTGCCTCAAATCCTTGGGTAAATGATTTACAAAGCTATACAAATATATTATACTACTTAATAGAATAATAGTAAATAGTTTTTTCAAAAAGAGGTATGTATGGAACTTATAAACACTCAGCAAGCAAAAACCCGAGCCCTGCTCGTAACGGTTGATACGGGAAAATTCGACGCGGAGTCGAGTCTTTCGGAGCTGTGCGAGCTTGTCGAGAGCGCGGGAGCAAAGCCGGTTCTGACGGTTCTGCAAAAGCTTGACCGCGTAGAGCCCGCGACCTTTGTCGGCACAGGCAAGCTTATTGAAATAAAGGAAATCTGCGAGGCGCAGGAGATTGACTTGATTGTCTGCGACAGCGAGCTTTCCCCGACCCAGATCAAAACCCTTGAGGCTCAGACCGACGTGCGCGTGATCGATCGCACGACCCTTATTCTCGACATCTTCGCTCTGCGCGCCCGTTCCCGCGAGGGCAAGCTCCAGGTCGAGCTAGCTCAGCTTAAATACCTTCTCCCGAGACTGACGGGCAAGGGAATAGCACTCTCGCGTCTCGGCGGAGGAATCGGCACCCGAGGTCCGGGCGAAACAAAGCTTGAGACCGACCGAAGGCACATCCGCCGCCGAATGGAAACGCTAAAGGAACAGCTCCGCGAGGTCGAAAACCACCGCTCCCGCCTGCGTGAAAGGCGCGAAAAGGACGGCGTGATAACCGTCGCCATAGTCGGCTACACGAACGCGGGCAAAAGCACCTTGATGAACTGCCTCACCGACGCGGGCGTGCTCGCGCAGGACAAGCTCTTCGCGACGCTCGACCCGACCTCGAGAGCCCTAAAGCTCCCGAGCGGCGTCACCGTAATGCTGATAGACACCGTCGGGCTTGTCCGTCGGCTTCCCCACGGACTTGTCGAAGCGTTCAAGTCGACCCTCGAGGAAGCCGCGCTTTCCGATATCATCCTCAACGTCTGCGACGCAAGCTCCGACGAGTCGGACGTCCATATGAGAGTCACAGCCGATTTGCTCGCGGAGCTGGGCTGCGGCGACACCCCGATCATAAACGTCCTCAACAAGTGCGACCGTCTTTCAAAGCTTGAAATCTCGCCGGACTCCGAAAACACAGTCCACATCAGCGCCAAAACAGGGGAGGGAATAGACAACCTCCTTTCCGCGATCGACAAAAACCTTCCTGTCCGAATCAAGCGCGTAAAGCTCCTTTTCCCGTTCGCGCAGGCGGGACTCTCAAACGAGATCCGCGAAAAAGCGACCCTGATTTCGGAAACATACACCGCCGAGGGAATAGAGACCGAGGCTGTAATCGACGAGAATATGTACCGAAGACTGAGACAGTTTGTACTTGAATAACGCTCGGCGCCCGTAATCAGACGGGCGCTGTGTTGTTCAAAAACCTTGATATTTCCCGCGAAATATACTATAATAATATGATAGACTGTAAACCATCGGGAGGAAGCTATGGATTTAAAGGTCGGCGACAAAATCGAAATGAAAAAGCCCCACCCCTGCGGCTCGAAGGTCTTTGAGCTGCTGCGCGTTGGAATGGACTTCAAAATCAGGTGCGAGGGCTGCTCGCGCGAGGTAATGCTCCCCCGAAAAAAGGTAGAAAAAAATATAAAGAAGGTGCTCAGCGATGTTTGAGAAGATAGAGATTTTTAATAAACGCTACAACGAGCTGAACAAAAAGATATACGAGCCCGATATCGCCGCCAACGTCGACGAATATCAGAAGATTATGAAGGAGATACGCGAGCTCGAGCCCGTCGTGCTCAAGTACCGCGAGTACAAGGACGCGAAGCAGGCGATCGAGGACAGCCTTGAGCTGCTCGGCGACTCCTCCGCGGACACTGAGCTAAAGGAGCTCGCCCAGCTCGAGCTCGACGAGGCTAAGAAGAGCGTCGAAGCCCTCTCCGACGAGCTCAAAATCCTCCTGCTCCCCAAGGACCCAAACGACGAGCGCAACGTAATTGTCGAGATCCGCGGCGGCGCGGGCGGCGAGGAAAGCGCGCTTTTCTCGGGTGTGCTCTACAGAATGTACACGATGTACGCCGAGCGCAAGGGCTTCAAGACCGAAATAATTAACTCGAACGAAACCGAGCTCGGCGGCTACAAGGAGATTTCCTTTATGATCAACGGCGAGGGAGCCTACAGCCGCTTCAAGTACGAGAGCGGCGTCCACCGCGTCCAGCGCGTCCCCGAAACCGAAAGTCAGGGACGAATCCATACCTCAACGACCACCGTGGCGGTACTTCCCGAGGCTGACGAGGTCGAAATGGAAATAAACCCCAAGGATTTGAAAATCGACACCTTCCGCTCATCGGGCGCGGGCGGCCAGCATATAAACAAAACCTCATCCGCGATCCGTATCACCCACCTCCCGACGGGAATGGTGGTCGAGTGTCAGGACGAGCGCAGCCAGTACAAAAACAAGGACAAGGCGATGAAGGTGCTCAAATCCCGTCTCCTTCAGCAAAAGCAGGAGGCGCAGGCAAACGCGATCTCGGCGGAAAGAAAAAGTCAGGTAGGCTCGGGCGACCGCAGCGAGCGGATCCGTACCTACAACTACCCGCAGGGCAGATTGACCGACCACCGGATCGGACTGACGCTCTACAAGCTCGAGGATATTCTCAACGGCGACCTCGACGAGGTGATCGACAGCCTCACCGCCGCCGACAGAGCCGAAAAGCTGAAAGAAAGTATGGAGAGTTAATGAAAACGCTTCTGTTGCACGACACCGAACAAGATATAAAAACTGCGGGCGAGATCCTGAGAAACGGCGGTCTCGTCGGAATCCCTACGGAAACCGTCTACGGTCTCGCCGCCAACGCCCTCGACGGCAGGGCGGTCGCCGAAATCTTCAAGGCGAAGGGCAGACCGATGGACAACCCGCTGATAGTCCATATAGCCGATATTGAGGACATAGCCCGCTTTTCGCTCGTCTCCGAGTTTCCCGAAAAAGCGCGTCTCCTCGCCGAAAAATTCTGGAGCGGTCCGTTGACGATCATCCTTCCCAAGGGGAGTTCGATCCCCGACGAGGTAAGCGCGGGACTAGACACTGTGGCGATCCGTTTCCCGTCCCATCCGCTCGCTCAGAAAATCATAAAGTCCGCGGGGGTTCCGCTCGCGGCGCCCTCGGCTAATCTGTCGGGCTCTCCGAGTCCCACAACCGCCGCCCACGTGATGAACGATATGGACGGCAGAATAAACGCCGTGGTCGACGGCGGCGAGTGCTCGGTCGGACTCGAGAGCACCGTTCTGACCCTTGCATCAGATCCCCCGAGGCTCCTACGTCCGGGCGGTATCACCGCCGAGCAGCTCGAAGCTGTGATCGGCAAAATCGCAATCGACGACGCTGTTCTCAACAAGCTCAGGGACGGCGAAAAAGCCGCCTCCCCGGGTATGAAGTACAAGCACTACGCGCCGAAGGCTCGTGTAATAATGCTTAGGGGCAGCGACTCAGGGTACATAAATTACGTAAACAATCATAAAATTGAAGCAGCGGCGGCGCTCTGCTACGACGAGGATATGAAGAGTCTCACTCTGAAAGCCTTTTCACTCGGCAAACGCGGGGACTATTCCTCACAGGCGCACAGGCTGTTCTCCTCACTCAGAGCGATAGACCGCGACGAAAGCGTAAAGCTGGTCTACGCCCGCTGTCCGAGTCCCAAGGGTGTCGGAATGGCGGTCTACAACAGGCTTATCCGAGCCGCGGGATTCGAGGTGATCGACCTTGAAAAGCTATAAGCTCATAGCCCTCACGGGAACTACGGGCGCGGGCAAAAGCGAGGTCAGAGCCGTGTTTGAGGAGTACGGCTTTAAGGTGATCGACGCCGACCTCCTCGCCCGTGAAATAATGAAAAGCCCCGTTGTGCAGGAATCCGTAAAAACCTTCTTCGGCGCGGATTTGTTCAGCGGCAATGAGCTCAACCGAAGGCTCCTTGCCTTTAGAGCCTTTGAAACAAAGGAAAAAACCGCCCTCCTTAACAGCATCACCCACCCGCAGATCACCCCTCTTTTCCTCTCCGAGTTGGAAAGGCTCACCAAAAGCGGAGCCGACAAAATCGTCTTTGACGCTCCCCAGCTTTTTGAGAGCAAGCTCAATCTGATTTGCGACTGTGTCGTGTCGGTCGTCGCCCGAAGGGAAATACGGCTTGAGCGCGTGATGAACCGCGACGGTCTAAGCCGCGAGGAAGCCGAAAATCGGATAAACGCCCAGTTTTCCGACGAGTTTTTCACGGAAAACAGCGACTATGTAATAGAAAACAACTCCGACCCCGAGAGCCTTAGACTCGAGGCGAAAAAAATAATCGAAAGAATACTGGATTAATTATGGCACAAAGACAACGACAGCGAAGGCGAAAAAAACGCCATCCCCTGCGCAATTTCATAATGCTTGTCGCGATAGTTGGTGTAGTCGCGTCGGCTCTGTATGTGACGATCTCCAATATGGGACGCGCCGAGAATATGCTCGAGAAAACTGCCTATCCTATAAAGTACAGCGAGTTTGTCGACAGAGCGGCGGACAAATACAACCTCGACAAGCCCTTCATATACGCGATAATCCACACAGAATCCCACTTTAACCCCGACTGCGAGAGCTACGTCGGAGCGCAGGGACTTATGCAGATTATGCCCGAAACCTTTCAGTGGCTCGCAAAGCTCAAAAAGGAAACCGTCAGCCCGTCCGACTACAAAGACCCCGAAACAAACATCGACTACGGCTGCTATTTTCTGAAATATCTTACGAAGCGCTACCAAAGCAAAACGCTGGCGGCCGCGGCGTACAACGCGGGCTTCAACGCCGTGGACAACTGGCTCAAGGATCCGAGCATAAGCCCCGACGGAAAAACGCTGGAGTCGATCCCATACCCCGAGACCGACAACTATGTCAAAAAGGTCAAAAAAGCATCAAAAATGTACAGAAAGCTCTATTTTTAGGAGGTAAACATATGGAAGAAAAATCAAAGACAAAAGCGCTCAAGGAAAGCCTCTTTCTGCCGACGAAAACAGGAATCTCGGCGGTAAAGGAGGAAGAAATAGCGAAAGCGGACGAATTCTGCGAGGGCTATAAGCAATTCCTCGACAACTCGCCCGTAGAGCGCGAGGCGGTTCGCTACTCAAGGGAAATCGCCGAGGCAAACGGCTTTGTGCCCTTTGAGCAGGACAAAAGGTACAACGCGGGCGACAAAATCTACTACATCAACCGCGACAAGGCGATTGCGCTCGCCGTAATCGGCAAAAACGGCACCAAAAACGGCGTGCGTTTTTCGATTGCTCATATCGACTCCCCGCGCGTCGACTTAAAGCCCAACCCGCTGTACGAGGATACCTCGCTCGCCTTCTTCAAGACCCACTACTACGGCGGTCTCAAAAAATACCAGTGGACGGTAATGCCCCTTGCCCTTCACGGAACGGTCGTGAAGCTCGACGGCTCAAAGGTCGACGTAAACGTCGGCTCCGACGAAAACGAGCCCTGCTTCTGCATAACCGACCTGCTTCCTCATCTCGCGCGCGAGCAGGCGGCAAAGCCGCTCTCCAAGGCGATTGAGGGCGAAAACCTGAACGTCCTTATCGGTTCCCGCCCGCTGAGCACCGACGACGAGGAGAGCGACCTAGTAAAGCTCAACGTAATGAAGATCCTCAACGATAAATACGGCATCACCGAGGGTGACTTCCTCTCCGCGGAGCTGTGCTTTGTTCCCGCTCAGAAGAGCCGAGACGTCGGCTTCGACAGAGGCTTGATCGGCGGCTACGGTCACGACGACAAGGTCTGCGCCTATCCCGCGCTCATGGCGGCAATCGACAGCGAAGCCCCCGACTGCACCTGTATAACCTACCTCACCGACAAGGAGGAAACAGGCTCCGACGGCAACACGGGTATGCAGAGCGACTTTTTGAGATACTTTGTCTACGACCTCGCGAAGTCAGAGGGCGAGGAGGGCTACCGCGTGCTCTCAAAGAGCAAGTGCCTCTCGGCTGACGTAAACGCGGCGTTCGACCCGATTTACGCCTCTGCGTATGAGCCCAAGAATTCAAGCTACATCAACAAGGGCGTAATCATCTCCAAGTACACGGGTCACGGCGGCAAGTACGACACCTCCGACGCCTCAGCTGAGTACATGGGCGAAATTCGCTCAATGCTCGAGAAAAACGAAATCATCTGGCAGGTAGGTGAGCTCGGCAAGGTCGATATCGGCGGCGGCGGAACAATAGCCAAGTACGTTGCGAATATGAACGTCGACGTAGTTGATTTGGGTGTCCCCGTACTCTCAATGCACGCCCCCTTCGAGCTGATCTCCAAGCTCGACGTATACGAGGCATACCGCGCGTTTTACGCTTTTTTCAATAATATGTAAAAAACACTTGCATTTTATTTCAAAAGATGTTATCATATATGGGTGGAAAAAACCACCCAACCTGCGCTGCTAGCTCAGCTGGATAGAGTGACTGGCTACGAACCAGTAGGTCAGGGGTTCGAGTCCCTTGCAGCGCGCCACAGAAAAAGGCACCCAAACGGGTGCCTTTTTCCGTGGCGTGCTGCAAGGGACTCGAAAGGCCGTAAAGAAAACGCTCCGGGGGAGCGTTTTTAGGCCGTAGCGTTGATGAAGCCTTTCCCGAAAACGTGAACCCAAGGTTCGAGAAGAAGGCAGTTTCCAAGCAAAATATACTTGCAGCGCAAGGCACCCAAACGGGTGCCTTTTTCTGTGGCGCGCTGCAAGGGACTCGAAAGGCCGTAAAGAAAACGCTCCGGGGGAGCGTTTTTAGGCCGTAGCGTTGATGAAGCCTTTCCCGAAAACGTGAACCCAAGGTTCGAGAAGAAGGCAGTTTCC
>JAFNSO010000056.1 GCA_017384945.1 Ruminococcus sp.
TATCTGCACTCGTAAGTGCCGAACAATTCTGGAAAGCATAGTACCCGATACTTGTTAATCCCGCAGGGAAGTTGATGGTTTGCAGATTGGTATCATCCGCAAATGCACTGTTGCCAATTGTTTTCACGGAGCTTCCAAGTGCCGCTGTTTTTAAAACTGTACATCCAGCGAATGCATTAAACTTAATCGAAGTAACACTGTCAGGAACAGTTATTCCTTTTAACGCTGTACAACCATAGAATGCATTTTCGCCGATTGTCTGCACTTTATTCGGAATTGTAACGTCCTTAATAGAAGCACAATTCATAAAAGCATTATTACCGATTTCCGCAAGATTTGTGCCTAATGTTATATTCTGTACAGAAGTGCCGCCAAAGCCAAAAATCTTTGTAACCTTATCGCCGATTACAATATTCTTAATTGTAAAATTTGACCATGGATACGAATTCTGTTCATCCATTGCACCCTCACCGGACACTGTGAGAGTCTGACTTTCAGCATCATAGTTCCAAGTACAACTGCCTGTGGTTCCGCTCGTTTCTTCAACCGCATTAACCGTAGTAGAAGAAACAAACAAGCTAGTCAGCATCAGTACAGTTAATACCAAACTGATGAATGACTTTAATGATTTCTTCATAAATAATCCTCCTTAGAATCATTTGTTTGAAAAATACTCTTTTATGATTGAGAAAACAATAGATTTACAATCATAATTAATCATAATAATTCTATCACACCTATATAATAAAAACAATACTTTTTAGGATTTTAAAAGAATTATAGTGATATTAATGAAACAAACCCAGAATAAAAAGGACTGCAGAGCCCTTTTTATTATTTTACGCAAATATTTAGTTTAAAGATTATTCCGTTGACTTTAACCTTTATTTTTGCTGTGCCGCGTTTGTATCCTTTTATTTTCAATGTTTGAGCATTTCTTTTTGAGATAATTGCAGCAACGCGTTTATTTGACGTTTTATAAGTGTTATTTATTCCACCTGCTTTTCCGATTATTTTAACGGTAAGTTTCTTTCCTTTTTTAATGCTGTATTTTTTATTAGAAGATACTGTTTTATTCTTAATTTTTAAAATTGGATTGTTGGTTACTTTTACATTATATGTATATGTTTTTTCATTGCATTTTGCTGAAATAACAGTATTGCCTTTTTTTTAACGCAACAATCTTTCCTTCGGATGATACTGAGGCGATTTTTGGGTTCGAGGAAGAATAGTTTTCGGGTGATCATTTGTTAAGATGATAATGGAGTTTGCTCCTGCTTTCATACTGAGTGAAGAATTGTATGAATAATTAAATCCACAGTATTGTGCGTATAATTCTCCTTCAGTTCCTTCAAAGCAAGATAAAGTAAAATTATCTTTTTTGCCGCCGAAGGTTTCGATATCATCCTCTCCAGTGTCGGCATCGTGCATCCACCCCGAACAATAACCGAATGACATACTTCCTAATCTCTTTATTGCGGGTGGAATTGACGCCTTGGTAATGAGAGTTTCATGAAATGCGCTTGTTCCAATAATTGAAAGATAATTAGGTAAAGATACTTTCTTTATTCCGGTTGATTTGAATGAACCGTATATTGTTTCGTTTATAGTTAATAGGGAAACAAATGAAGTTAGTTCAATCAATGTTTTATACTCAATGAACACAAAAACAGAACCAGCTGGGAGCTTATCCCCAGGCGTTCCCGCTAAAGCGGACTACCTTACTGGTTCTATTATCGGTATATCTGATTTGCTTGACTATGTCAATAAGTTCTTCCCTGACATACTCCCTGAGAGTGTTCTTAAGCACTATGGCTATGAAGGAAGACCCGAGGGTATATTAAATGGGGATATATTATACCAAGACCGCGAAGGAATCAACACCGAAGCGGATTATCTGAACAAAGCCGCCGAGGGCTCGCCCGACTTTGATCTCTTTGATTTTGACGACGATCTCTTTGAGAATGAGGATAACGCGATTGACTTTGACAAGATGGTCAGGGACGATCCGCAACAGGCGCTTGAGCTGATGTATAAGTCGATTGTCAGACAGGCGCGGGAGAGTCTCGCCGACAAGGACAGCGGCTTAACGGAGAACAGTTACAGGAAGATCGCGCGGAAGCTTATACCTAAGTACGCTGTTGAGGACGGACATCTCATTGAAATCACCAACGTAATCAGAAACTTTATTGAGAATACCGACAGCGAAAACTTTGAGGAGAAATTCACCGACTTTGTACTCAGCTTATCTATACGAAAACAGGCACCCACTTAAACAGTGAGTGCCTTAATTCTTGTCAATCAGCTTATCAGTGTCTCGGCTTATATCTTCTGCCCGACGAACGCTTCTGCGTCTTCTTGGGGATATAAACCTCGTCGGTATCGAACTTGCTGCGTCTGTTGACCTGACGTCTGCTCTCGAGGCTTTGGGCTCTCACAGCTCTGTCGGGTCTCTGCGGCGCTGCCTGACGATCCGAAATCCTGTTATTTGAACCTCCGCGGGGCGGTGTGCGTCGGTCATTGTCCGAGCGGCGGCCTGCGCGGGAATCCATTTTCTTCCTTCTGCGAATCGCGAGCACAATCAAGGTAATGATAATTACGCCCGCAACAACCTCCAGCGCTATACCCACGTAAAGAATCCATACGCCGTTATCCGAGGAGGATGTATTGTTCTGAATCCAGCCGAAGTCATCGCCCGAATCGCTGTCGCCTTTATTGGTGGCGTTTTTGAGTTGAGCGGTGATGCTCTTCCAGTCCTTGTTTTTCAGGGTATCCTGATTATCGACCTTACTCTTAGCGTTGTAGACAGCGGCAGTCGCGGCTCGTGTTGACGCGACGGACTGCGAACGGCTGATGTAAGCGTTGTTGGAGCTGCTGTAGTTGTTGTTATTGTTGTTCGCGGCGCTTGAGCTGTAATACGACTTGCTCTGATAGGTACTCGATGACGATGAATACCTGCTTCTTGAGCTTGAATAAGTCGATTTTGACTTGGAAGTATACTCTGACTCAGAGGAGTATGTGGATTTAGATGAAGTCGACGACGACTTTGTCGCGGGAGGTGAGGTCGGCTTCGGGGTATCGGGCGCTTTTGTCTCAGGCGGATTGGTCTCAACAGGAGGAGCCTGAGTCTCAACGGGAGTTGTCGGAGTTACATCGCCTTCGTCCTCTTCGTCCGCGAATACCTTTACCGTGAAAATCGAGAGAATGAAAATTATAGCAAGAGCCAGATAAGCGAAACGCAATTTTTTTCTATTCATCTGACACACATCCTTCCGTAAGGAGATGAAAAGTTTTACTCATCAGCAGAATCCGCCGAGGCTGAGTCATCGTCAGCAGCGGTTGTCTCCTGCGGCTTCTCGTAGAACATAGAGGGGTCGTACTTGTCAATCGCACCGTTATTAACGGAGAGAGCGCTTGACTTCTTGAGATCGTCGGCTGTCTTTTCAAGGAGCTTCTTAAGGTCGTCCTTCTTCATATTTGAAAGAGTCTGTGAACGGTTGGACTCCTGTGAAATATAATCCTTGGCAAGCTTTGAGGTTACCTCTGTCTTGCAAACAAGGTAAGCCATCGGGCTGTCGCCGTCCTCGCCGACCTTAACAATCTTAGCCTCGCCGTTCTTCATCTTCTGAACAGCGTTGTAGATGTCCTCGTTCTCGGATTTGAGAGAATCGGGAAGCGAAAGCTGGTCTGTCTTTGCCTCGGATTCAGCGGCGCCGTACTCCTTCTCCGCCTTCTTGAGAGCGTCCTTGAAGGATGTTGAGCCGTCGGCTACGGACTTTGAGAGCTCCTCAAGAGCCGAAACGATCTTCTTTGTCTTTTTGTCGCTGAACTTCTTTGAAACAGGGCTGTTGTCCGAGCCTGTCTCTTGAGTATAGAGCTTTACGGGGAAATAGCTGTAGCCAACATATTCCTTAGCCACATAATCCTCGAGCTCCTTGTTTGAAACCTCTTCGATTCCGCCCTTGTCGTAAAGCTTAGCGAAGAGAGCTGTCTGCTTAACGTTAGCCTCATAGACCGAGAGGCAGAAGCTATCGAAGGAGATACCGTACTTTTCGAGCTCTTCCTTCTGGGGCTGATAGTAGCCGTAGGAAGCGTAGGGACCCATCTCCCATGTATCCTTCGCGGTCTGCTTGGCGGATGTCATCGCCGCCTCGTCCCATGTGGCGCCGTCCTTGGCGCAAAGGTAATCGAGTGAAACGAGGTTCATCGAAATCTTGTCGGCCTCGGTCTTGATCCAATCCTTTGCGACAGCCTTTTTGCCGTCGTCATCCTTGATTTCAAGGTCGAGGAAGGACTCGTTTTCCTTATACTTGTCCGATTTCTCGGCGTATGTCTTGGCTGAGTTATAAGCCTGATACATGGAATAGATGTAAACGCCGATGTCATACTGCTTATCAAGAGTTTTGTCGCTGTACTTGTAGCTCCACTGCTTAGTGAGACTCATGGGCACACAGCCTGCGGCGGATACCATGAGAATCGCCGCAAGAAAAGCGGCTAAAACTTTCTGAAATGGTTTCATAATTTTTACCGTCCTGTCTTTTTATTAGTGCACAATAGTGCTATCTTAGCAATTATACACGAAAACAAAATAAAAGTAAATGATTTATAACAAAATTGTAAATATATAATTGTAGAAATATAGTCGATTTAAGGATAAAAATTTGTAATTTAATAGAAAATTCCCTTCAACACGTCAACAATCGCCATATCCTTCGGGAATCGAACGGCGATATAGGGCTTGCTGCCTGCGTTCAGAAGCGCCTGACCGCGCAGCTTTTTGAGCAGCTTTTCGCAGCCCTCGCTTCTTATGCTGTCTATATACAAAAGTATCGAGGTGTCATTCTGGCGGATTTCGTAAATTCCGAGCGAGTGCGCGAGGTTTCTTATCAGAGCTATATCAATCAGTCCGATCACCGCGAGCGGGATTTCTCCGAATCGGTCTCTGAGCTCGTCCTTAACATCCTCACAGTCGTCCGCGCAGCGGATATCGGCGATCCTGCGGTAGATATCTATTCTCTGCGAAAGGCTGCTGATATAATTCTCGGGGATATGAGCCTCGATATTGACATCGATAAGACACTCGATTTCCGCGTAGGTGTTTTCCTCTCCCTTTTCCTCGCTGACAGCCTCGGCAAGAAGCTTTAAGTACATATCGTAACCGACGTTTTCCATATGACCGTGCTGCTGAGCGCCGAGGATGTTTCCCGCGCCGCGCAGCTCGAGGTCGCGCATGGCGATTTTAAAGCCTGAGCCGAACTCGGTAAACTCTCTGATAGCGTTGAGACGCTTTGTTGAAATCTCTGTGAGCACCTTTCGCGGCGGATAGGTGAAGTATGCGTAAGCCCTTCTGCTGGAGCGTCCTACCCTGCCCCTTATCTGATGAAGCTGGGACAGTCCCATTCTGTCGGCGTTTTCGATTACAAGCGTATTAGCGTTCGGCAAATCTATTCCCGTCTCAATAATTGTCGTGCAGACGAGAACGTTGATTTCCTGCTCAAGCATTTCCCGCCAGATTTCGGAGAGATTTTTCTCGTCCATCTTGCCGTGAGCTACGGCTATCTTAGCCTCGGGAACCGCTTCTCTGATTGCCGCTGACTTAGCCTCAATCGTATCGGTGCGGTTGTAAAGATAAAAAACCTGACCTCCGCGCCGAAGCTCCCGTCTGATAGCTTCGTTGATCACAGCCGTGTCGTGCTCGAGCACATAGGTCTGAACGGGATGTCTGTCCTGCGGAGCCTCCTCGAGCACCGACATATCCCTGATTCCGCTCATAGCCATATTCAGCGTTCGGGGGATCGGGGTCGCGGAAAGAGTGAGAACGTCGATGTTCTTTCTGAGTTCCTTAAAACGCTCCTTCTGCTTGACGCCGAAGCGCTGTTCCTCGTCGATTATAGCAAGCCCCAGGTCGCGGAACTCAACGTCAGCTTGAACGAGTCTGTGGGTTCCGATTATAAAATCGATCTCTCCCCTTTTGAGCTTTTCGATTATTTCCTTCTGCTGCTTCGGGGTTCTGAAGCGTGACAAAAGCTCGATATTGACGGGATAACCCTCAAAGCGTCTGAGCACCGTCTGATAATGCTGCCACGCTAGGATCGTGGTCGGACAGAGCAAGGCGCACTGCTTTGAGTCACTGACACAACGGAAGGCGGCTCTGAGCGCGACCTCGGTCTTTCCGAAGCCGACGTCTCCGCACAAAAGCCTGTCCATGGGCTGCACGCGGGTCATATCATGCTTGATTTCCTCGGCGCAGCGGAGCTGGTCGGGGGTTTCCTCGTACTCGAACTTGAGCTCAAAGTCTCTCTGCCACGAGCTGTCGCCCGTAAAGGCAAAGCCCTTTGCCTGCATACGCTGCGAGTACAGATTGATAAGCTCCCTCGCGATATCCTTGACCGAGCTTTTTACGCGCGACTTTGTTTTCTGCCAATCGGTCGAGCCGAGTCTGTTAAGCTTTACGCGGCTGTCCTCACGGGGACCGATATATTTCGCGACCAAATCGAGCTGTGTTACGGGAACATAGAGTACGTCGCCCTTGGCGTATTCGATCCTGATATAGTCCTTTATTATGCCGTGGACGTTCATCTTTTGGATACCGCCGAAAATACCGATACCGTGGGTGCTGTGAACGACGTAGTCGCCCTTTGTGAGCTCGGAAAGGCTGTATATCTCCTGACCGTTCTTTGGTTTTCTGCTCCTTCTTCGCGAGGGCTTGTAGCTCTGCGACAGTCCCTGGCTGATAAGCGCGAATTTTGAAGAGCTGAGCTCAAAGCCCGAGGAAAGCGCTCCAGCCATTACAAAAACGCCCTTTTCGGGAAGAGTCTGAGTGTCCTCGATGTACTGAACGGAGTAGTTCTCATTTAAAAGGTTCTCGTAGAGGTTTTTCGCGGATTTTTCCGTACCCGCGAGAATCACGAGCGCGAAGCCCGCCTCAATGTAACTGTCGATGTCCTCGCTTATGTATTTTATTGAGCCGTTCCACAATCCGAGCTGCTTCGCGGAAAAAGCAACCAGCTCCTTGAGCTCAAAGTCATAGCCCGAGCTTGCGAAGGTATCCATAAAGAGGACGGGATATTGCCTTAATATTTCTAATGAAGAATTAAAATCGAGGTAAAATGTCTCAAAGCCCCTGCACAGCGTTCCGTCTCTGAAATACTCCGCGAGGTTTTCCCTGAACTGAAAATCAAACGCCTTCGACCTCTCTCTTACGTTATTATACTCGCTTACGAACACCAGCGAGTCACCGTCGAGATAGTCGAGCATTGTCGCGGGACTGTCATAAACCTCGCCGATAAACTTGTCGATTGAGGAGATCGAAAGACCGTCGCGGATCCTCCCCGCCTCCCTCAAAAGGATTTCCTTTGCCTCCTGCTGGTTTTCGTCGGTAAGCCTGAACGCCTTTTTCCGGATTTTATCGAACAGCCTGTCCTTATCTTCAATTATTATTTCCGCTGACGGCGTAAGGATGATCTCCCCCGCCTTTTCGATTCTTCTCTGCGTTTCAATGTCAAAGTAGTTTAAATCAGTTATCTCGTCGCCCCAGAACTCAGCCCTGACGGGGTGCTCGCTGTCGGGCATATAAAAATCGAGAATCCCGCCGCGCAGAGAAAACTGTCCCGTTCCGTCGACCTGATCGAACCGCTGATAGCCAAGCAGGGTAAGCGCCCTTACGCAGGCTTCGGTCGTAATTTCAGAGCCGACGCTGAGGTGAAGCACTGAGCTTTTCAATATTTCGGGCGGTACTGTAAACTGGCTCGCCGCGTCGAGGCAGGCGACAACAACGTCATACTCTCCCCTGAGCATCTTGTACAGGACATTAAGCCTTTGATGCTCGTACTCGCGGGATTTTCCGTTTATTTCCCTGAAAATAAAATCCCTTGAGGGATAAAAATACGCTTTCAGTCCCATTGAACACAAATCGTTCGTGACAGTCTGCGCCTTCTGCTCGTCGGGAGCAACACAAAAGGCTCTGACATTACGTAAACGGCAGAGCGAGTATATTAAAGCGCTTTTGTGGATTTCACTCAGTCCGGTCGCGCAAACCGAGCTTCGGGGCAAAAGGCTTTTGTTTATTTTTTGAAAGGCGGTCTCCCGCGATAATACATCGGTTAAAAATTTCATATCAGTTGTAATTGTTCATAGCCTGCTGGATTTTTCCGTCGACGATAAGGCTCACCGAATCACAGACCTTCTCCGCAATATCCTCAAGGAGCTTGTTCTCGTCCTTGGTAAATTTGGAGAGAACCCACGCAGCGAGGTCGTAGTTCGGGTTGGGCTTGTTGCCGATCCCGATTTTCACACGCGGAAAACGGTCGCTGCCGCTGAGGTAAATGATATTCTTCATACCGTTCTGACCTCCGTCCGAGCCCTTCTGTCTTATACGCATTTTGCCTACGTCGAGGTTTATGTCGTCCAATAATATTACAACATTTTCGGCGGGAATTTTGTAGAAATTCATCGCCTCAACAACCGCCTGACCGCTGTTGTTCATATAAGTCGAGGGCTTCATCAGAAGAACCCTGTGCGAGCCGAGCCTTGCCTCGCCGACAAGCGACTTGAACTTTATTCTGTTTACTCTGACCGAGCACTTGTCCGCGATGTAATCGAGCATACGAAAGCCGATGTTGTGGCGGGTGTTCTCGTATTTGCGGTCGGGATTTCCGAGCCCCACCACTATAAACTCAATCGAGTTGTTTGAAAACTTTTTCTTACCAAACATAAAATCACCAAAAAACGATTATTAGGGCTGTTTCAAACGAAACAGCCCTTGCATATTTCATTTTAATTTGTATCAGTCAAACGCGGCAGTGAAGGAGGTATCGTTGTAGATACGCGCGATAGCCTCCGCGAATACGGGAGCGGTGTGAAGAACAGTGAATTTATCGAGCTTCTTCTCCTCGGTGAGAGGAACTGTGTCGAGAAGTACGAGCTCCTTGATTACGGAATTCCTGATTCTCTCAATAGCGGGACCCGAGAGAACCGCGTGAGTAGCGCAGGCGTAAACCTCGGTAGCTCCGCCGATCTCCACGATAGCCTTGGCGCCGTTGCAAAGCGTGCCCGCGGTGTCGATCATATCGTCGAGGATGATGACCTTCTTGCCCTTTACGTCGCCGATGATGTTCATAACCTCGGAAACGTTCGCCTTCGGACGGCGCTTGTCGATAATCGCGAGAGCCGTACCGATACGGCTCGCGAAGTTTCTCGCTCTTGTAACGGAGCCGAGGTCGGGAGATACGACAACATAATCGTCGGCGTTATCACCGACAACCTTCTTCATATGGTCGGCGAGGATTCCCGAGCCCTTGAGGTGGTCAACGGGGATATTGAAGAAGCCCTGAATCTGATTGGCGTGCAGATCCATTGTGAGGAGTCTGTCGGCGCCCGCCGCTGTGATAAGGTCGGCGCAGAGCTTTGATGAAATCGGATCGCGGGGACGAGCCTTTCTGTCCTGACGGGCATAGCCGAAGTACGGCATAACCGCTGTGATACGAGCAGCGGAGGCTCTCTTCATGGCGTCGATCATAATGAGCATTTCCATGAGATTGTCGTTTACGGGTGTGCAGGTTGACTGTACGATAAAGCACTCGGAGCCGCGGACGGACTCGTCGATCGATACCGCTATCTCTCCGTCGGAGAACTTTTTGCAGACAGACTTACCGAGAGGAAGTCCGAGCTGGTTAGCGATCTCCCTTGCTACAGACAGATTTGAGTTACCTGCGAAGATTTTGATGTCTTTTCCGTGAAAATTCATTTCTTTCTCTCCCTTTATTCCATTTCAATAATTAACACTTATACCCTTTTTCAATCGCGATGTTTTCGAGCTCCTTAAGCTGCTCGCGGTCATTCGCTCCGAGAACCGTGTCGGAGCTTTTCGCGGTAAACGCTCCGAGTCTTTCGCCCTTTTGCAGGAGAAGCTTCAGCGCGTCGGGAAGATAATACTCCCCCGCCTTGTTATCCGACTTTATTTCGTCGAGCACCGACAAAAGCTTTTCGGTCTCAAACCAGAAGCCGCCCGAATTGACCTCGTTGATGGCTGCGGTTTTTTCGTCCGCGTCCTTCTGCTCGACTATGGCGACAACCTCGCCGCTTTCGTTTCTGACGATTCGCCCGTAGCCCGTCGGATCGTCGACCCTCGCGGAGATAACCGTCGCGGAGTTGCCGTTTGACTTGTGAAACTCAAAGGAATCCCTTATCGTCTCCTCGTCCATAAACGGAGCGTCGCCGTTGAGGATCACGACGCTGCCGCCGCACTGCTCAAGAAAGCTTTTCGCCTGCATTACGGCGTGACCCGTTCCGAGTCTTTCCGCCTGAAAGACAGTCTCTACGGGAAAGTCCAGAGTTTCTGTGAACTCGTCGATGTATTCCCTGCCGAAGCCCTTTACGACACATATCTTCTCAACACCCGCTCTTCTGACGGAGTTGAGAACCCATTTGAGCATCGGCTCGCCCAATACCTCGGCAAGCGGTTTCGGCTTGTTCATCTTCATACGCTTACCCTCGCCGCCCGCGAGGATCACGGCGCATTTACTCATAAAACCACCTTCTGCTGTGAAAGATTGAGCATAAAAGCTCAAATATACACTCTAATTATCGCACAGATTAGAGATTTTTCAAGACAAAAATGTAAATTTTTTTTAATTTATTTGATTTATACATAATATTTGGAAAAATTAATCAACATTTATTGCAATTTTTTTCAAAAACTTATTTATTTTTTTTCGTTTCTTTGGTATAATTTATCTAAGGCTTTAATAGTCAGTACAGGCTGAAAGGCTTGTACGAAAATTACTTATTTTTAGGAGGTAATTCCAATGGCAAACAAATGGGTTTATTTGTTTACTGAAGGCGACGCTAACATGCGTGAGCTTCTCGGCGGTAAGGGCGCTAACCTTGCTGAGATGACAAAACTGGGTCTCCCCGTTCCCCAGGGCTTCACAATTTCTACTGAGGCTTGTACACAGTACTACGAGGACGGCAGACAGATCAATGACGAGATTATGGGTCAGATTATGGACCATATCGAGAAAATGGAAGAGATCACCGGCAAAAAGTTCGGCGACAAGGAAAATCCGCTTCTCGTTTCCGTACGTTCAGGTGCTCGCGCTTCGATGCCCGGTATGATGGACACAATCCTCAACCTCGGTCTTAATGAGGACGTTGTTGAGTATATGGCAGAGGCTTCGGGCAACGCTCGTTGGGCTTATGACTGCTACAGAAGATTTATCCAGATGTTCTCCGACGTTGTTATGGAAGTCGGTAAGAAATACTTTGAAGAGCTTATCGACAAGATGAAGGCCGAGAAGGGCGTTACTCAGGACGTTGAGCTTACAGCTGAGGATCTTAAGGAGCTCGCTGAGCAGTTCAAGGCTGAGTACAAGGATAAGATCGGCGAGGACTTCCCCTCCGATCCTAAGGTACAGCTCATCGAGGCTGTAAAGGCTGTATTCCGTTCATGGGACAACCCCCGCGCTAACGTTTATCGTCGTGACAACGATATTCCCTATTCA
>JAFNSO010000057.1 GCA_017384945.1 Ruminococcus sp.
AGCCGCGTTCTGTCTCGGTCAGTTTGTAGAGGGCGCGATGGTCACCCTTCTGTTCGGAATCGGCGAGCTGCTCGAGGACAAGGCTGTCGCGAACTCACGAAAGAGCATTGAAAAGCTCGCGAACATCCGACCCGACACCGCTAACGTACTTGAGAACGGAACCGAAACAATAAGGAACGCCGAAGAAGTTCAAATCGGAAGCGAATTAATAATCAAGCCGTTTGAAAGAATACCGCTCGACTGCGTAATAACCGAGGGCAGCTCCGACATCGACACGTCGGCGATCACGGGCGAAAGCCTGCCTGTTTTCCGCAAGGAGGGCGATGAGCTGCTCAGCGGAATGCTCAACGGCGACAGCCTTATAAAAGCAAGAACAACAAAGGCTTACGCCGACAGCGCGGCGAGCAGGATCATCAAAATGGTCGAGGACGCGTCGGTAAGCAAGAGCGACAACGAAAAGCTGATCACCCGCTTCGCGAGGGTTTACACACCCGTTGTGGTGCTTATTTCGCTGCTTATAGCCTTTTTTCCGCCGATTTTTGTCGGAAATCTGAGCGTTTGGATATACAGAGGACTCGTCTGTCTCGTAGCCTCCTGCCCTTGCGCGATCGTGATTTCGGTTCCTCTCGCCTACTACTCGGGGATCGGAGCGGCGTCGAAAAACGGCGTGCTAATCAAGGGCGGAAAGTATCTCGAGGCTCTCGCGAACACCGACACAATGGCGTTTGACAAAACAGGTACTCTGACGGAGGGCAAGCCTGTTCTTGAAAAGATTATTCCGTATAAGAATTGTGATATAGACAAAATCCACGCTCTCGCCGCGTCCGTCGAGAAAAACTCCTCTCACCCGATCGCAAGGGCGATCGTAAACAGCTACGACGGCAGACTTTTTGAAATGACAGGCTACACCGAGCGCGCGGGAAAGGGCGTAAGCGCGGTTTACAAGGGTAAAAATGTCTCCTGCGAGGCAGTCGATAACGAGATTATTCTAAGCGTCGAAAACGAAAAACTCGCGGAATTTGTAATAAGCGATGAAATCAGAGCGGAAGCGCCAAAGGTGCTCGGCGAGCTTAAAGGGCTCGGGGTCAAAAACCTCGTTATGCTCACGGGCGACAACGAAAAGAACGCGAAGCTCGTCAGCGACAGTCTCGGAATCGGGCATTATTCCCGGCTTTTGCCTCAGGATAAGCCGAGGCTTATAAACGAGCTAAGGAAAAACGGCAAGGCGGTGTGCTTCGCGGGCGACGGGATCAACGACGCTCCCGTAATCGCGGCGGCTGACTGCGGCTTCGCGATGGGGCTCGGAAGCGACGCGGCGATCGCCTCCGCCGACGCTGTTCTGACCTACGGAACGCTTTCGGCTCTTCCCAAAGTGTTCAGAATCGCTAAGAAAGTTGTAAAAACCTGCAAGGTAAACATAACCTTCGCTCTGGCGGTTAAGCTTCTCGTAGTAGTTCTGGCGTTTTTCGGACTCGCGGCGATCTGGATGTCGGTCATTGCCGACACGGGCGTCTGCCTGCTCTGCGTGCTGAACGCAATGCGGATTTTAAAATCAAAATAGACTTGTAAAGGAGACGAAGGTGAAGCTTCTTCTCCTTTATTTTTTGGATTTATGTGCGTTCTACCCACTCTTGTCGAACGGTGTTGGAATAACTTCTCCTTGATTTACAATGTGAAAACAGTTATAATACTAATGTATAGACCGAATTAAGGAAGTGGAAATATGAAAAAATTAACGTCCTTAATGCTCAGCGTCATCATAATACTAACGGTATTCTGCTCCGTTGACATCACCGCCTTCGCCGCGGACACAATCACGGGCTTAAAGCAGACGGCAGCGGTCAAAACAGGCTTCAGGGTTCAATGGAACCAACTGAGCGGCAAGCTGAGCTATGACGTTAAAATCGAGGGAGGCTCAAAGACCCTCGTTTACAAAAAACGCAAATCAAATATATTTACAATCACGGGCAAGCTTTCCCCCGCTACAAACTACAAGGTCAGCGTAAGAGCCCGCAGAGGAAACAAAACAGGCGGTTGGTCAAGCCCTAAAACCGTCACGACCTGTTGTAACGACGTGACCGCGAAGCAGACCTCCTTCGCGGACAGAAGCGTGACCCTCGAGTGGAACGCGGCCGCGGGCGCGAAGGGCTACAGAGTTTACCAGAAGAACATTAACTCAAACGGCTCGGCAAGCTACAAGCACGTCGGCACAACCAAAAAAACAAAGAAAAAAATCAAGCTCCCGACGCTCAGCGAAAGCGCGTACAAGGAAACAAACGTCGCCTTGATTGTTGTGCCCGTCAGAAAAATCGCGGGCTACAGAGCCGAATCGCGGATAAAGAACGTTTCAAAAAGAGCTTATGTCTACTATCCGAAGTCGACGCCGTTTATGGTTTACACCCCATACTCGGACAACTACAACAACATTATTCTCAAAAGCAACGCCCGTGTAAGCGGCTTTACCTTCCGCATTTATTCGGCGGACGACAGCCTTCTCGACACAAGGTCAATCTCCGTAGAAAACGAGTCAACCGCCTCCTTCAAATACAACGCGTCGAAGGTTTACAAGATCGACGCTCAGGCGTATATCACGGTCGGAAGCAAAACGGCGAGAACCTACTGGTCCAGTAAAACCGAAATCTGTCCCAAGCCCGAGATTACATATAAATGGAACTCAAACGCCGAAATGGTCGTCTCGTGGGGGAAAATCGACGATGTGTCGGGTTATAACTTTAAGATTCAGCAGTCAGACAACAGCTCTGTCGTATACCGTCAGAAGCGCTTAACCGAAAACAAGCTCACGATCACAAATCAGCAGCTTTCGGGACTCGAAATAAACAAAGCTTACAAAATCACGGTGCTTCCGTTCAAGGACAACGAGGACTCAACCACAAAATTCAAATCCAACAGCATTACTACGAAAAAAGCTGAAATAATCGGTCACCGAGGCGTAATGGACAAGGCTCCCGAAAACACAATAGTTTCCTTTAAAAAGGCAAAAAAAGCGGGCTACGACTCCTTTGAATGCGACTTCTGGGAAACAAAATCGGGCGACCTTCTCATATATCACGATCTGATGATGGACTCCTGCGGCAAGCCGAACCTCGATATCCGCACTATAAAGGCGGCTGACATAAAGAAATACCCGATAAAAAAGGGAAGCAACATTTCCTCATACGCGACTCAGTACATCCCGACGATGGAGCAGACAATCAAGCTCGCCTCCAAGCTCGGTATGAAGCTTTATCTGCACACAAAGGACTCCTCGCTGAGCGTTAAGGGTATGCAGAAAATCAACAGCTGGGTCAAGAAGTACAATATGGGAAGCAAGCTTTGTATTTTCTCGCGCTCAACCGCCTGCGCGGCAAAGCTCGAAAAGTATATAGCGAGCAATCACGGTTATTTAATCGACGCGACGAGCGCGGAGGTTATAAAAAATTCGATTCTGTATATGAGCCGAACCTCGATGAAAACGCTTATTATGAAGCGTAATTCCTATCTGGACAAAGAAATCAGTGAGCTTGCTCACAGCTTCGGAATTAAAATCGCCTGCTACGGCAACAAAACCCCCGCTCACGCGGCTAAGGTGCTCAATCAGGGTACGGATATCGTAATTGTTGACAAATATTTTCTCAAAAAGTAAGCTTTTCAGGGGCAGAGACGTATTTTTAACCGTCTCCGCCCCATTTTTAACTCAAAAACTCTTTACAATTCGACGTATTTGTACTATAATGTAGGTTAATTGTGGAACTATTTACAAAGGTGGAAATTATATGATCAGCGGAGCAGATATTATGGTAAAATGCCTTCAGGCGGAGGGCGTTGATACTGTGTTCGGTTACCCCGGCGCGACCATTTGTCCGTTTTACGACTCCCTATATGACTCGGATATAAGGCACATTCTCGTTCGTCAGGAGCAGAACGCCGCCCACGCGGCGAGCGGCTACGCAAGAGCGAAGATGAAGCCCGGCGTGTGCGTAGCGACCTCGGGTCCGGGAGCGACAAATCTGATAACAGGTATTGCCACGGCTTACTGCGACTCTATCCCGATGATCGCTATTACGGGTCAGGTCAAGTCCGATTTGCTCGGGCGCGACGTCTTTCAGGAGGCCGACATCACGGGCGCCTGCGAGTCCTTCACCAAGCACAGCTACCTCGTATCTAAAACCGAGGATATTCCGAGAATTTTCAAGGAAGCGTTCCACATAGCCTCAACAGGCAGACCCGGTCCCGTACTCATCGACATCCCGATGGATATGCAGACCAATATGATAGAAAGCTTTGACTACCCCGAGACCGTCAACATCCGCGGCTACAAGCCCAACACAAAGGGTCACACCATTCAGGTGAAGAAGGCTGTCGAGATGATACGAAGCTCAAAGCGTCCGATTATCGTATCGGGCGGCGGAGTTCTGAGCTCGGGCGCGAAATTAAAGCTTCAAAAATTTGCCGAAATCACGCAGATCCCCGTACTTTCAACGATGATGGGAATTGGTGTTATGCCCAGCGAGCACCCGCTTTACCTCGGAATGCTCGGAACGCACGGCAGACGCTGCGCGAACAAGGCGCTCCACGAGACAGACCTCGCGATCGTGTGCGGCGCAAGGCTCGGAGACAGGGCGATCGCCTCCCCCGACCAGATGAGCGAACGCACAAAAATCATTCACATAGACATCGACCCGGCCGAAATCGGCAAGAACGTAACCGTTGACGTTCCGATTGTCGGCGATATGAACAATGTCCTCAGAAGTCTTATCGAGAGCATAGAGGACTACAAAATCGACGACGAGTGGGACGCGGAGGTCAAGGACTTAAAGGCTCACTATCAGAGCAAGATCTCAACCTTCGAGGGCTACGTCGAACCGAGAACACTGATCGGCAAGCTCAGCTCAATGCTCAAGCGCAAGGCGATTCTGTGCGCCGACGTCGGTCAGAACCAGATCTGGTGCGCGAACAACTTCAAAATCCGCGAGGGACGCTTCTTCACAACGGGCGGAATGGGCACAATGGGCTATTCGATCCCCGCCGCTATCGGAGCGAAGCTCGGACTGAGCAAGCGCGACGTTGTTGTCGTGTGCGGCGACGGAAGCTTCCAGATGAGCCTCAACGAGCTGTCCACAATCGTTCAAAACGACCTCAACATCAAGATAATCGTTATGCGCAACTACCGTCTCGGAATGGTCAGGGAGCTTCAGGACAATATGTACAACAAGCGTCACAGCGCGACCATCCTGAACGACAAGCCCGACATCGTAGCCTTGGCGAAGGCTTACGGAATCGACAGCGTCGAGGTAAGCTCAAACGAGGACGCCGAAAAATACATAGGCAAAATCGTCGAGAGCGACAAGCCCTTTGTACTCGTGTGCAGAGTCCACCCCGACACACCGTCCATACTTTAGAAAGCAAGTTGATTTTATGAAATATACATTATCCGTTCTGGTTGAAAACCAGGCAGGCGTACTTTCAAAGATTTCGGGTCTTTTCTCACGCCGAGGCTTCAACATCGACTCACTCGCCGTAGGAGTGACCTCCGACCCGACGGTTTCGCGGATCACAATCGTCGCTAACGGAGACGAGTACGTCGTCGAGCAGCTTGAAAAACAGCTCAACAAGCTTATCCCCGTAATCAAGGTAAAAAGATTGATCGACGGCGAATTTATCAGCCGCGAGCTGTGCCTCATCAAGGTTCACTCCCCCGCCGCAAAGCGCTTTGAGATTATCAAAATCGCCGAGCTTATGGGCGCGAAGATCGTTGACGTCGCCGCGAACACAATCACCCTCGAATACTGCGACACAACCGAACAAATCGCCACTCTCACCGACCTCGTCCGCCCCTACGGAATCAGAGAAATCGTAAGGACAGGAACAGTCGCTATCGACAAGGGCAAATCAACAGTAAGTTGAGAATTGAGAGTTGAGAGTTGAGAATTGGAAAATAATCAATTGTCAATTCTCCGTTTTCAATCCTTTACATATATTCTTTAATTCTTATAAAGAAGATTTTCACAAGGAGGAAATCAAAATGTCAAACGCAAAAATTTTCTACCAGTCTGATTGCAACCTTTCTCTCTTAGAGGGCAAGACAATCGCAATCATCGGCTACGGCAGCCAGGGTCACGCTCACGCTCTTAACCTTAAAGAGTCGGGCTGCAAAGTAATCATCGGTCTCTACGAGGGCTCACGCTCATGGAAGAGAGCCGAGGAGCAGGGCTTTGAGGTATTCACAGCCGCCGAGGCTTCCAAGAAGGCCGACATCATTATGATTCTTATCAACGACGAGAAGCAGGCTAAGCTTTACAGAGAGGACATCGCTCCGAACCTCGAGGCAGGCAATATGCTTATGTTCGCTCACGGCTTCAACATTCACTTCGGTCAGATCGTTCCCCCCGCTGACGTTGACGTTACAATGATCGCGCCCAAGGCTCCCGGTCACACAGTACGCAGCGAGTATCAGGCAGGCAAGGGTACACCCTGTCTCGTGGCTGTTTATCAGGACGCTACAGGCAAGGCTCTCGATATGGCTCTCGCTTACGGCGCAGGCATCGGCGGCGCAAGAGCGGGTATCCTCGAGACAACCTTCAGAACAGAGACAGAGACCGACCTCTTCGGCGAGCAGGCTGTACTTTGCGGCGGTGTTTGCGCACTTATGCAGGCAGGTTTCGAAACACTTGTTGAGGCAGGTTACGATCCGAGAAACGCATACTTCGAATGTGTTCATGAGATGAAGCTTATCGTTGATCTTATTTATCAGTCAGGTTTTGCG
>JAFNSO010000058.1 GCA_017384945.1 Ruminococcus sp.
AATGCCAAAACGCGTCTGCTCCAATAGTTTTAACAGTATTAGGAATTTTCACGGATTTTATTAAACAATTATAATTCAGAGGAGCGCTTTCTTCTCCGATTTTACATCCAAATCCCCAAGATGAAATACTTGTAACTCCTTTTTTTAGTACAATATGTTCGGGTTGTTCAACGTCTTTCCACGGCGCATTTTCACAATTATATTTCATTTTACCTTTTATATTTATCGTAAGTGTTTTTGTTTTATTGTTATAGGAATAAACATTATTCCGGGCGTTTACGGATATAACGCTTATTAAAGTAAGCATTATACAAAATGTTAATAGTAATGCAATTGTTCTTTTCATAACCTACTCCTTTCAAAAATAAGGTAAAATCTCTTCTTATTATTGCAGCGTCAAAAAACAGGGGATAAGTTTCAGCTTTTTAAAAACTTTTCTATAAATATAGACGAAAAAAATCGGCGTTTTCATACGAGATTTTGACAAAAAATTAAAAATCAGCGTATTGCACAAAATGACCTCCTGCCGCTTGTGCGTGATAACGAAAAACCGCCCGCAAATCGCGGGCGGTGCGTATTATTAAATTACCTTCGACAAAAAGTCCTTTAATCTCGGGCTCTTCGGGTTGTCGAAAAACTCGTCGGGTGCTCCCTGTTCAACGATCACTCCCTCGTCGATGAACACCACGCGTGTTCCGACCTCTCTGGCGAAGCCCATCTCGTGGGTAACTACCGCCATCGTCATTCCCTCTCTCGCGAGGGTTTTCATAACGTCGAGCACCTCGCCGACCATCTCAGGGTCGAGCGCCGAGGTCGGCTCGTCAAAGAGAAGTACGTCGGGGTCCATAGCGAGAGCCCTGACGATAGCGACTCTCTGCTTCTGTCCGCCCGAAAGCTGCGACGGGTACGCGTCCGCCCTGTCGGCGAGACCTACCCTCTCGAGCAAAGCCATAGCCTTTTCCTGAGCCTCTTTTTTGCTCTTCTTCAAAAGCTTCACGGGGCCGAGCGTCATATTGTCGAGCACCGTCATATGCGGGAAGAGGTTGAACTGCTGGAACACCATTCCCATCTTCTGGCGGTGGAGGTTGATGTTGGTTTTCGGGTCGGTGATGTCCGTACCCTCGAAGTAAATGTGTCCGCCCGTCGGCTCCTCCAGGCGGTTTAGACAGCGCAAAAACGTGCTCTTGCCCGAGCCCGACGCTCCGATAATAACGATAACGTCGCCCTTGCGGATTTCCGTTGAAATACCCTTGAGCACTTCGATGTCGTCAAAATACTTGTGCAGATTGTCAACCTTGATCAAAACGTCATTATTAGTGGTCACTGTTTCTCAGCCTCCTTTCAAGCTTCTTCAGGAAGAATGTCATCAAAAGCACGATCAACAGATACATCAGCGCGATGATGATAAGCGGGAAGAACGCGTCGTAGGTTCTCGAGATAATAAGGTTAGCCATATATGTAAGATCCATAATCGCGACGTAACCCGCGACGGAGGTCTCCTTGAAAAGAACGATGAACTCGTTTCCGAGCGCGGGGAGAACGTTCTTGAACGCCTGCGGAAGGATAATGTGGATCATCGTGCTTTTGTAGTCGAAGCCCAGCGAGCGGCTGGCCTCGAACTGACCCTTATCGATCGACATAATACCCGCTCTCACGATTTCCGCGACGTACGCGCCCGAGTTGATACCGAACGAGAGGATTGCCGCGAACATTCCGTTTCTTGACGAAGCGAACACGATGTAGTACATAATCATAAGCTGAACGAGCATAGGCGTTCCGCGGATGACGGTGATGTAAAAGCCGCAGATTTTGTCGATTATTTTAAGAATAACCTCGCCGAAGCTTCTGCACTTTTTGCCGCGCAGCGTCATTTCGTGAGTCGACCTGACCATAGCGACCAAAAAACCGAGCACGATACCGATGATAGCGGCGAAGAATGCGATAACAAGCGTCGCCCCCAAGCCCTGCAAGAGCATCATCCAGTAATCCTCGGCGATTACCGTGTTGTAAAATTTTTCAAATATCTGGTCCATAAAATACCCTTTTCAAATTGATAAAGCAACCGCCTTGCGGCGGTTGCTGAATAGATTATGTATTAGTCGCCGATGTATTTGTCGATGATCTTCTGGACTGTGCCGTCGTCCTTGAGCTCCTTGAGAGCGCCGTTGATTTTCTCTGTGAGCTCGCTGCCCTTCTTAAGGCAGATAGCGTACTCCTCCTCAGCGAAGGGCTCCTCGAGGATCTTGATACCCTCGTTAGCCTTTACGAACTTCTCAGCGGGCTGCTTGTCGATTACGACCGCGTCAACCTTGCCCTTTGTAAGAGCGAGAACAGCGTCTGCGCCCTTCTTGAAGCGCTCGATCTTAGCGTCCTTGTAGTCGGAAACGAAGATGTCGCCCGTTGTGCCGAGCTGTACGCCGATAGAAGCCTTCTCGAGGTCGTCTGTCTTGCTTACCTTTGAGTTCTTCTCGGGAACGATGATGACCTGAGTCGAGGTTGTGTATGTGTCTGTGAAATCAACGGACTTCTTTCTCTCGTCCGTAACTGTCATACCCGCCATACCGAAGTCGGCCTTGCCCGATGTAACGGAGGTGATGATAGCGTCAAAGTCCATATCGTCGATAACGAGCTCATAGCCGAGCTTGTCGCAGATAGCCTTTGCGATTTCAGCGTCGATACCTATGATTTCCTTGTCCTTGTAATACTCATAGGGCTCAAAGAAAGCGTTTGTCGCCATGTGCAGCTCCTTCTTTTCGGAAGAAGAACCGCCGCAGGCTGTGAATACGAGGGCTGTTGAGCAGAGCATAACAGCCGCGAGAATGATTGATACTATTCTTTTCATAACTTTTCCTCTTTTCTTTTAATTATTGAAAAATATCAAGCAACATATATACTAATATATTATTCATAAAAATACAAGCTAATTTTGTAAATTTCTCTGTATTTTTCAAAAAAAGCTGTAATTTTATGTCAATTTATTGTATACATATTCAAAAAATGAATAGCGCGACGTACATTTTCGGGATTTTTTATATTGAGGTTTTGAAAAATTAGTGTTATACTAAATCAAAGACTGGGAGTAATCTAAACGAAAGGAAGTCAAAATATGCGTAAAATAGTACCAATCACAGTGCTCACGGGCTACCTCGGAGCGGGTAAAACAACACTTCTGAACCACGTCCTCACCAACCAGGAGGGCTACAAGGTCGCCGTGATCGTCAACGACATCGGCGAGGTCAATATCGACGCCGAGCTTATCCAGAAGGGCGGAATCGTGCAGGAGCAGGACGATAACCTCGTTCCCCTTCAGAACGGCTGTATCTGCTGTACCCTCAAGGAGGATCTGATCAAGCAGATCTGCTCGCTCATTCAGATGAACAGATTCGACTATATTCTCATAGAAGCCTCGGGAATCTGCGAGCCTATCCCGATCGCGCAGACGATCGCTATGCTCGACGGCTCCTACAACGACCCGAAGATCCCGAAGCTCTGCCGACTCGACAATATAGTCTCGGTAGTCGACGCGGCGAGACTTTCGACGGAGTTCGGCTGCGGCGGAACGCTTCTTTCCGACAATATCGAGGAAGAGGACATCGAAAACCTGATTATCCAGCAGATCGAGTTCTGCAACACGATTATAATAAACAAGGTCGACCTCGTAACGGAGGAGGAGCTCAAAAAGATCCGCAAGGTCATCCGCGCTCTCCAGCCGCAGGCAAAGCTGATTGAAGCTGTCAACGGCGACGTAGCTGTAAGCGAGATACTTGACACAAACAGCTTCGACTTCGAGAAGGTCGCGAGCTCCCCCGCGTGGGTGAGAGAGCTCAACGCAGACCTCGACGACGATGAAGAGGAAGAGCACCACCACGACGAGCACGAGCATCATCACGATGACCACGACCACGAGCACCATCATGACCACGATGACCACGATGAGCACGAGCACCACCACGGACATCATCATCACCACCATCACCACCACGGTGAGGGAGAGGTCGAGGAATACGGCATAGGTACATTTGTATACTACCGCCGCCGTCCGTTCGAGCGCGACAAAATCGAGGCGTGGCTCCAGAAGTTCCCCAAGAACATCATCCGCGCGAAGGGAATCTTCTGGTTCAAGGAGGATAAGGACTGGGCGTATATGCTCGAGCAGGCGGGCAAGCAGGTCAGCGCCACCGACTACGCCGAGTGGATAGCCTCCGCGCCGATGGCGGTTCAGCAGAAGGCGATGTCCGAGGACCCGCAGCTGCGCAAGGAATGGGACGAAAAATACGGCGACAGGATGATAAAGCTCGTCTTTATCGGTCAGAACCTCGACAAGGAAAAAATCACCTCCGAGCTCGACGCCTGTCTCACAGACCTTTAATAACCGATCGGGCAGAAGAAATTCTGTCCGATTTTCTTCTGTTTAGGAGCCGAAAAAAGACGCAAAAAGATAATTTTTGTCTAAATCTGTCAAAAAAACAACCATTTTTTAGACAAAATCCGCACTTTCGGCAAAATCTATAAAAAACCATTTTAATATTTGTAAAAAAAGGTTGATTTTTTGCTCGCTTTTGTGTAAAATGATAATTATAAATGAGATGGATTTGTTTATTTAGTAAATTTGCGATGGAAGCGAGGATAAAACTATGTCAAACAGATTATTCCAGGGAATAATACATCAGATGAAAGACGCAATCGACAGAACAATCGGCGTAATCGACGAGACCTCTGTCGTAATAGCCAGCTCCGACTTGGGAAAAATCGGCGAGGTTGACGAGAGCATAAACAGCGAGACGCTGTTGAACTCCGCTCCGTTCTCACTCAACGGCTTCACCTACAAGAGCTTTGGCAGCGCGAACAGAGCCGAGTACGCGGTGTTTGTATCGGGCAGCGACGAGTACGCGCAGAAGAGCGCGAAGATGCTGGCGATTTCCCTGACCAACATCAAGCAGTATTATGATGAAAAATACGACCGCTCGAACTTTATCAAGAATGTTATTATGGACAACATTCTCCCGGGCGATATTTATTTAAAGGCGAGAGAGCTCCACTTCAACTCCGACGTGCTGCGCGTTTGCCTGCTTATCAGAATCACCTCAAAGACCGAGGTCTCCGCGCTCGACGTTATCCAGAATCTTTTCCCCGACAAGAGCAAGGACTTTGTAATCAACATTAACGAGACCGAAATCGCGCTCGTAAAGGAAATCGCGGAGTCCACCGACAGCCGCGACCTCGAAAAGCTCGCGTCCTCGATTGTTGACACACTCTCCTCCGAGTTCTATACCCATTCCGTAGTCGGAATCGGTACCGCCGTAACCGGAATCAAGGATCTTGCGCGTTCCTTCAAGGAGGCTCAGGTAGCCCTCGAGGTCGGCAAGGTGTTCGATACCGAGCGCAGCATCATCAGCTACGAAAACCTCGGAATCGCCCGTCTTATCTATCAGCTTCCGACCACTCTCTGCGATATGTTCCTCAGAGAAGTGTTCAAGCGCGGCTCAATCGAGACTCTCGACCAGGAAACCCTCTTTACTATTCAGAAGTTCTTTGAGAACAACCTCAACGTTTCCGAAACCTCGAGAAAGCTCTTTGTACACAGAAACACCCTCGTATACCGTCTCGAAAAAATCAAGAAGCTCACAGGTCTCGACCTGCGCGAGTTCGAGGACGCGATCGTGTTCAAGGTAGCCCTCATGGTCAAGAAGTACCTCACAGCCAACCCCACAAAGTATTAATATCAAAATCCCGAAGCGCCGTGTCCAAGCGGCGCTTTTCTTTTGCTCGGAAACGACCTTCTTTTTGTCGAAAATTGTGATAATTATACATTTACAATTGTACGCAATTGTGTTATAATATGTATAATTATAGGGTGTAACTATGCCCGAAATTAATACGGAGTAATCACAATGAGTAATATAATCGAGTTTAAAAACGTCTCCAAGACCTACGACTCGGGAACTCACGCGCTGAACAATTGCAGCCTGAACATCGAAAAGGGCGAGTTTGTGTTCATCGTCGGAGCCTCGGGAGCGGGCAAGAGTACGTTTCTCAAATTGATAATGCACGAGGAAACGCCCTCGCGCGGAACGATCATAGTAAACGGCACGAACGTTTCAACCTTAAAGCGCAAGAAGGTGCCGTATCTCAGGCGAAATATGGGAATCGTTTTCCAGGATTTCCGTCTGATTGACAAAATGACAGTCTACGACAACGTGGCGTTCGCGATGCGCGCGATCGGAGCGCGTCCCTCGGCGGTCAAAAAGAGAGTGCCTTACATTCTCAACCTTGTCGGACTTTCGCACAAGGCGCAGAACCGTCCGAGCGAGCTGTCGGGCGGCGAGCAGCAGCGCGTAAGCCTTGCCCGCGCGCTCGTCAACAATCCCTCAATCATCATCGCCGACGAGCCCACAGGCAACATCGACCCCGAAATGAGCTACGAAATCATCGGGCTTTTGTCCGAAATCAACGCGCAGGGAACAACCATTCTCGTCGTAACCCACGAGCACCAGCTCGTCCGCCGCTTCAACAAGCGCGTAATCGAAATCGAAAAGGGTAAGGTTATAAGCGACACCAAGGAGCCCGTCATAACCGACGAGGAAGTCGAGTTTGACGACTCAAAATTCGAGCTCGATCCGTTGCCCGACGATCTCGCCGAGGCGATCGAGCAGGCTGAAAGGGCTGTCGAGGAGACTCCCGAGGAGGAGCTTTCGCAGTCTGCACCCGAAACAACGGAAGAAACGGAAGAAGCCGTATCGGACGAATCCGAGGATAAGGAGGCTCAGCAATGCGAATGACAGGCTTTAGCTACCTTATCAAGGAAGGCTTCAAAAACGTATGGAACAACCGAATAATGAGTATCGCCTCCGTGTGCGTGCTCATTTCCTGTCTGGTGCTTACGGGCAGCGCTGTGTTGTTCTCAATGAACGTCGCGAATCTTGTTGATAAGGTCAGCGACAATAACGAAACAACCGTCTACCTCAAGGACGAGGTCTCAAAGGTAGAGGCTGTCTACATAGGCAGAGACATCGAGAAGCTCAAAAACGTCACCGAGGCAAAGTATTTCCCCAAGGAAGAAGCGCTCGCCGATTTCAAAAGCACGCTCGGAGACGAGGTTTTCGACAATATGAAGAACGACAACCCGCTTCCCGACGCCTTCAAGGTGACTATGGACGACCTCTCAAAGTACGATTCAACCGTCAAGCAGATTCTCAAAATCAACGGAGTGGACAAAATCACAAGCCAGAAGGAGCTTGCCCGCAAGCTCGCGTCGATCAACGACCTCGTTCAGGTGCTCAGCATCGCGATAGTTCTCGCCCTCGGTGTGATTTCGCTGTTCATCATCTCGAACACGATCAGAGCCACAATGCACAGCCGCAGATTTGAAATAAGCATAATGAAATCCGTCGGAGCCACCGATTCCTTCGTAAGGATCCCCTTTGTGGTCGAGGGAATGGTGATCGGACTGATTTCCGCGGTGCTCTCAACGGCTGCGCTGTTCTTCCTCTACGACCTGCTTATGGAAATCGTCACGAGCCTTATCCACGTGGCGACTATCCCGTTCTCAAGCGTATTCTGGTTCGTGGCGGGCTCGTTCATACTCGCGGGACTTGTGATCGGCGCGCTTTCGGGATTCATCTCGATCCGCAAGTATCTCAAAAAGGAAGGCAACGAAATTTTAGGCTGGTAAGTCATATTCGCCCGATTTTCAGCGGGCAGAAGGTCAAAGTGATATTATGTACAAAAAACTATTATGCGTATTGCTTGTCGCTGTAATGGCGTGTTCGCCGTTTGTAATGCCCGTTTTCTCCGCGGACTCGACAACCGACAAGTACAAGCAGCAGATCAACGCTCTTCAGGAGAAGGAGAGACAGTACCAGGAGCAGCTCAACAAAACCAAGTCCAACATAGCGGACAAGGTGGCGTACAGCAAAACTCTCGTTAGTCAGATAGGCGTTCTGACGGACGAAATCACCTCCTCGCATAAGCAGCTTGACGAGCTCAACAAGAATATCTCCGAGAAGAAAAAGAAAATCAAAGAAGCTAACAATAAGATTGAAACCCAGATGAACGCGCTGAAAAGGCGTGTCCGCACGATTTATATGGCGGGCGGTACCTCCGATTTGGAGATAATCCTCGGCGCGAAGGACTTTTCCGACTTCCTCGACAAATTCGAGCTCGTAAGAACCCTCTCCGACTACGATAAGCAGCTTATCAACAAGGTCAAGGCTCAGCTTTCCGTGATCACCGAGGAGAAAAAGGCTCTCGAGGAGGAAAAGCAGGAGGTCGAAAAGACCGAAAACACCCTCAAAAGCAAGCAGTCAAAGCTCTCCAATCTTCTAAGTGAAAACGAGAGCGTGCTTTCGGCTCTGTACAACGACAAGGACAACGCGCAGGCGATGCTCAACAACGCGTCCTCTCAGGAGTCCGAAATCCAGAAGCAGCTTGATTCCTACTACAAAAAGCAGGAGGCGGCGCGCAAGGCGGCTCAGATCGTCACACCGACGCCTACGGCTCCCGCGAACACCCGCAAGAACAGAAGCTCCTCTTACTCGGGCGGCGGCTCGGGAGCAGGTCCGTACAGCGGCTCAGGCGGCTCAGGCAGCTCCTCAAGCGTCAACGTAGCTCCCTCGGGCTATACATGGCCCGTCCCCGGCTTCTACTACGTGATTTCCCCGTTCAACGAGAACCGAGGCTACAGCCACAAGGGAATCGACATCGCGGGCGGCGGAATAATGGGCGCGACTGTAGTCGCGGCAGCGGGAGGAAAGGTTATCGCCAGCAACAATTCCTGCACGCACAACTTCGGCAAATCAGGCTCCTGCGGCTGCGGCGGAGGCTACGGCAACTACGTCCTTATTGCTCACCCGGGCGGAAAGACCACGCTCTACGGTCATCTTTCCTCCGCGAGCGTGTCGACGGGAATGAACGTCAGCAAGGGTCAGACAGTCGGCTTCGTCGGCTCGACAGGCTGGTCAACGGGCGCGCATCTCCACTACGAGTGCCGTCTGAACGGCTCGCCGTACAATCCAATGAACGAATACTAATAAAATCCAATCCCCCTGCATATATTTGTATGAATATTGCAGGGGGTATTTTTATGCTTACAGCGCTCACGATCAATGAAATAAAATCCGACAAATGGTACATAAATCTGCTCGAAAGGCTTCGCGGAAACTCCGTCAAAACCGAAATCAAATCCGCGCGGGGAGTAGTCCTGCGCCATATAACCGTGGACAAACGGTGCGAGCGGCTCGACTGGGAGCTTCTCGACTCAATCATCGGCGCCCAGCGCAACCACCTTATCTGCTCCGACTCGATAATCCTGCCAAAGGAGCTCGGCTTCAAGCGCTTTGACGACAGCCGTTTCAGAAGCCTTCTGTCGCTGAATTTGACGCTCAAGGTTATTTCAAAGCTCAAAAACAAGCTTGACCTCAGCTTCGCCTTATTCGACCCCGAGGGTGACTTTCCGTACTTTGTCCCGGAGGCGTCGCGCTACTGCTCGGACATAGTAGCTGTCACCGACAACCCCGAAAAATACGAACAAGCGGTTCAGACCGCGGCTGACGACAACGGAGCGTCGATTCAACTCACCCAAAGCCGTGACAGACTGATGGACAGAACGCTGATCACTTCTCCCGCTCAGATACGCGAGCCCCTGCCGCTCCCGGGTGACAGCGTGACCCTCACGGGCAAGGCTCCCACGGTCTGTCTCGCGGGGCTCGTTTATTTTGACTATCACTTCCGAATGCCGAATATGTTTGACAGACTAAAGCCTTCGGAGCTCAGCGAGGTCTATTTTTCCGCGGCTCTTTTCACAAAAGCCCGCCAGCATGAGCTCGGCTCGATCGTTCCCACAACCTGCTTCAACTTCTCGTCCTCGCAAACCCCGCGTTCGCTGTGCGAATTTATCGCCGGAAAAGGCTTGTAATGTTGATTTTTGCTTGACATCTATGATTAAAAAAACTATAATAATATGGTATATGATTTTATTTTCCCGAAAGGAAGTTGAAACAATGGCAAAAAAAATAATGCTTACCGAAGAAGATTTACACAGCTTGGAGGAAGAGCTTAGATATCTCAAAGGCGAAAAACGTGAGGAGATGGCTGAGAAAATCAAGCTCGCGCGTTCCTACGGCGACCTTTCCGAGAACAGCGAGTACGACGACGCCAAAAACGAGCAGGCTATCATGGAGGCTCGTATCCGCGACATCGAGGCTATGCTCAAGAGCTACGAGCTCATCGACGAGAGCGACGATAACGCCGAGCGCGTCAGAATCGGTACAAGAGTACAGGTCGAGATGCTTGCCACAGGCTCAACCCGTCAGTTTGACATCGTCGGCGTAAGCGGAATCAACCCCTCTGCGGGCAGGATCTCCGACGAAAGCCCCGTAGGCTCAGCGCTTATCGGTCACGTTGTCGGCGACGTAGTCGAAGCCGACGCTCCGAGCGGCTCAATCGGAATGAAGATACTTGAAATCGGATTAACACCAAAAAAAGGGGAGTAAAAAATGGCTGAAAATAAGCAGATTCAGATTTCGAGCGACCCTGTAAAGGCTCGTTATGACAAGCTCGAAATATTAAAGGATATGGGACGCAATCCCTTTGAGGAAACGACCTCAGACAGAGACACGACCTGCGCTGAAATCTCAGAGCGCTTCGAGGAGCTCGAGAACAAAACCGTGATCATCGCGGGCAGGGTTATGTCCAAGCGAGGCAAGGGCAAGGTAACCTTCCTCGATGTTCACGACCTCACAGGCAAAATGCAGGTGTTCGCTAAGCGCGACGACCTCGGCGAGGACGAGTACGCTATTCTGAAGCGCTGGGACATCGGCGACATCGTAGAGGTCAAGGGCTTTGTGTTCAAGACCCAGATGGGCGAGATCAGCGTCCACGCTCAGGCGGTAAAGCTTCTTTCAAAGTCGCTCCAGCCGCTTCCCGAGAAGTACCACGGTCTCACAAACACCGACCTTCGCTACCGCCAGCGCTACACCGACCTCATTATGAATCCCGAGGTCAAGGATACCTTCATCAAGCGCTCAAAAATTATCAGCACGATCCGACGCTTCCTCGACGAGCAGGGCTTTATGGAGGTTGAAACTCCGATGCTCGTCTCAAATGCCGGCGGCGCCGCGGCGAGACCGTTCTTTACCCACTTCAACGCGCTTGACGAGGACTTAAAGCTCAGAATCTCGCTCGAGCTCTACTTGAAGAGACTCATAGTCGGCGGACTCGAGAGAGTATACGAAATCGGCCGCGTATTCCGCAACGAGGGCGTAGATACCCGCCACAACCCCGAGTTCACCCTCATGGAGCTCTATCAGGCGTACACGGACTATAACGGAATGATGGATTTGACCGAGAGAATGTTCCGCCACATCGCGAGAGAGGTCACAGGCTCCGAGCAGGTAACCTACGGCGAGCACGTAATCGACTTCTCAAAGCCCTTCGAGCGTATCACAATGATCGACGCCGTTAAGAAGTACGCCGACGTCGACTGGAACGAGGTCAAGGACACAGCTCAGGCAAAGGAAATCGCGGACAAGCTCCACGTTGAGTACGAGGACCGCCACGAAAAGGGCGATATCCTCAGCCTTATTTTCGAGGAATACGTAGAGGAACACCTCATTCAGCCCACATTCGTAATGGATCACCCGATTGAGATCTCACCTCTCACAAAGAAAAAGCCCGATAACCCCGACTACGTCGAGCGTTTCGAGATGTTCATCAACGGTTGGGAGATGTGCAACGCCTACTCCGAGCTCAACGACCCGATCGACCAGCGCGAGCGCTTCAAAGCGCAGGAGGCGCTCCTCGCCCAGGGCGACGACGAAGCCAATACCACCGACGAGGACTTCCTCAACGCCCTCGAAATCGGAATGCCCCCCACAGGCGGCATAGGCTACGGAATAGACCGCCTCGCGATGATAATGACCAACTCCCCCGCCATCCGAGACGTAATCCTTTTCCCGACAATGAAATCCTTAGATAAGTAACACCCAAAAACCCCAGTGTTTATGCGGGTTTCGAGAGTTGCGATGTCTCGGATTTACGCCATTTACGCCAAACTTACGCCAAACGGTGCAGAAAG
>JAFNSO010000059.1 GCA_017384945.1 Ruminococcus sp.
GGACGCGCTTGTTGCGCGCGCTTTCTTGCTGCTATAAAGCTGTCAGCTCGCCCAGACAAAGTCCATATCCTTGGCGAAGTTGTCGATTCCGTAAACAACGAGAATACTGTCGTATTTGCCCTTTTCGGCAAAGGAGGCGACATTCGTTTTGAAATAACGCATATCCACCATCGTCACCGTGTTGAAATTATCCGAAAGGAACGGAGCGAGACAGTGACAGAAGCTGTCCTTAACAACGAGGAGTTTTCCGCTCTTTACGTTCTTGTTTACGATCGTTTCAACGGCGTGGTTGCCGTCTACAAAAACAGGGTACTTGTCGTCCTCGTTGAGGTGATCCTTAAAGTAAAGGGAGTCGAAAGATTTTTTATCCGAGCCCTCGGTGATCGTGAGGGTTTTCTTTTCGCCGTCCTTATTGCGCCACAGCTCAATGTCGTCGGCTCGGTTCAGCCAGAAGCCGCTTGAGGAGTACGTTGTTCCGTAAAAACCGCCGTAGCTCTCGATCTTGTACTGCGACTTCGGGTACGCCTCATATTTCAGAGCGTCCGCGAGCTCGGTGTAAGCGGTGTAAGCGCCGTAGGTCGTCCAGTGGTGGTCGGTGCGGTAGTAGAGCTGATTTCCGTTGTTCTTTTCGGTTTTGAACCGCTCCCGCAAATCAACAAACTTCACGCCCGCTTTTTTAAGTGTCTCCGCGGCGGTGTTGAAGTACGCGTCATCGTTGTACTTTTCGTGAATATAGGGGAGCACGTCGTCCATAATATAGCCTGTGCTCGGAGCGAAGGTCACGGTAACAGGCAGCTTGGTCTGCTCCTTTATGCGCGTAATGGCGGAAAGATTCCTTTCGAGCTGGTTGTCGGTTGGAATCGGAATATTGATCAGATAATCGTCGGCGCATCTGTAGATGGGCTCGCTCTGATTATTGGTGTCGGTTTCGTCGGTTTTTCTCTCCGACGACTGGAAGTTGCCGAAAAAGTTTTTGCTGTAGGAGTTTATTCCTACCCAGAGCTTGCGCAGAGGGAACTGGTCGGCAAAATAATGCTCAAAATTGTTCTCGAACTCACCGCTGAAAACGGTGTTGACGTTTGCCTCGGGGAATTTATCGAGGTATCTTTTTTCCGAGGAGGAGAATTCCTGATCGGGAGTAAAAACGAACACAGCCGCCATCACATATACAATGCAGAGAAAAACAGCGGTTGGCATAATCGCGAGTTTCTTTTTCATATGCTTTACTCCTTTCTCAGAATCTGAAGTACAGGAAGGTAACCTGGCTGTGGCTGACGAGAAGCGCTGTCGCTAAAACCAGCACGGCGGCACAGAACAGCGTTTCCGCTATCCATATCCAGCCCTTGTTTTTTACCTTGTTGTAAATCATCGCGCCGAGCGGCGTAGACGCAATGCACGCGAGCACGAACAACACGCCGTAGCGGCACATTATTATCAGCGCTTTTTCGCCGAGTAGTCCGTTGCTCAGTGTGAACATATTCGCGAACTGCGCGCCCATCTGAGCCATATCGGTGAAGTAGAAAATAGTCCAGCCGATCACGAAAATGAATATTGTGTAGAGGTGCTGGATCACACCCGGGAGCTTGTCTATAAATTTCTTGAGGATGTACTTCTCGATAATGAGAATCAGTCCATAGTAAAGTCCCCACAGTATAAAGTTGTACTCAGCGCCGTGCCAAAGACCTGTGCAGAAC
>JAFNSO010000060.1 GCA_017384945.1 Ruminococcus sp.
CTGTTTTTTATTTTTATCATTATTTTTTCTCACCGATAATATATATGTTATACGAAGCTTTGGTAGAATAATCAGGTGATAAATGTGAAAAAAATAATGAACGGTCTGCCCGTGGAGTTTCGCTGCAATCTGCCGATTGTGGAGCTCACGGGCAACAGGAGAGCCACTATTGAGGGCTCGACGGGAGTTCTGAAATACGGAGCGGACAATATAAGAATAAACACCTCTTCGATGGTGATAGCCTTTTCGGGCAGAGGACTGAGGCTCAGATGTATAAGCGCGACGTCGGTTGTGGTTGAGGGCTTTATCGGTCAGATTGAGTTTTTGACGTAGGTGAGCGTATGATACTGTCATTTTTAAGACTTTTGAGAGGATATGTCGAGTTTGAGGCTCAGGGAAGGTTCCCCGAGCGGTTTATAAACCTTTTAAACTGCAGAGGAGTCGCCTACTGGAATATGCTCCCGCAAAAAACGGGCTGTCGGGGAAACCTCTTCGTAAAAGATTATCTGAAAATCAGACCCACAGCCCGAAAAGCCGAGGTCAGACTGAGGGTGAAAAAACGACGCGGACTGCCGTTTTTTCTCAGAAAATACAGGGCGCGCCGCGGAGTCGCGGTCGGGGCTGTGCTCGCGGCGCTTGTGCTTGCGTTTCTGAGCGGATTTATCTGGGATATTAAGGTTGACGGGCTGAACACAATCAGCCAAAGCCGATTTGATTCCGTCCTGAGAGAATGCGGGCTTTATTCGGGCGCTCTGAAGGGCTCGGTTGATACCGACGCTGTTGAGCGCAAGCTTATGCTGAGAATCCCCGAAATCCGTTGGGTCTCGGTAAACGCGCTGAACAATATTTGTCAGATTCAGATTAAGGAAAAGGCAGCAAGACCGAAAAAGAAAACCGCGTCCTATCCGTGTAATATCCGAGCCGAGCGGGACGGAATCATAACCAAAACCGTGGTCTACAGCGGAGCGAAGGTGATCGAGAGCGGTTCGGCTGTCAAAAAAGACCAGCTGCTTGTAAGCGCTGTTGTCGAGAACGCGGAAAACAGGCTCAGCTATGTCCACTCGTCGGCTGACATATATGCGGATATATTTCTTTCAAAGAAAATTATCTTGAAGAAGAATCAATACATCTTAATTCCAAAAGAGAATTATACTCAAAAATCAAACCTCAATTTTATGTGGTTCACACTGCCGTTTAAGCTTTCCGCTTCCGACTCTACGCTTTACTGTGACAACTACTATAAAAACGTCGTTTGCTTCAACGACGTGAGCCTGCCGATCAGCGAGAGTATTTGCCGACGCTTTTATTTTGAAAGGGAAAAATTCACCCCCGACCAAAAAACGGCGAAGGAAATACTAAAAAAAAGGCTGCTGCTTTACGAGTGCTTTTCACGCGAAAACTGCGTCATAAAAAGCCGACGGGAAAGATTTCTCGAAAGTGACGACGGGTTTGCGCTCAAGGCTGATTATGTTATGAATAAAAACATAGCGGTCAGGCAGAGAATAAGAGTTGAACAATGATTTTTTGTGTGTTACAATAGGGTATAACTAATTTGAAAGAGGTTTCCCATGAGAATTCTTTGTATCGGCGACGTTGTAGGTAAAATCGGCTGTGAGTTTCTGCGTGAAAAGCTCCCTCCGCTCAAAAGGGTGAAGGGGATTGATCTTGTTGTGTGCAACGGTGAAAATTCCTCGGACGGCAACGGGATAACTCCCGCGTCCGCTGACTACCTCTTTGACAGCGGGGTTGACGTTATCACCCTCGGAAACCACTCCTTCCGACGCAGGGAGGCTTACGAATACCTCGACACAAAGCCGTATATCATCCGTCCCGCTAATTTTCCTTCGGCTCCCGGATTCGGCTCCTGCGTTGTCGATATGGGCAGGGTGAGGGTAAAGGTCATAAACCTGATGGGTTCGTTGTTTATGGAAAACGGGCTTGTAAATCCGTTCAATCTGGTTGATACCCTGCTTGACAGCGACTGCAAAATCACTGTGGTTGACTTTCACGCCGAGACGACCTCCGAGAAGCTCGCGATGGGCTACTACCTCGACGGAAGAGTAAGCGTTGTGTTCGGAACCCACACCCATGTCCAGACCTCTGACGACAGGGTGCTCGAGAAGGGTACGGGCTATATTACCGACCTCGGAATGACGGGTCCTATGAATTCAGTACTCGGGGTAAAGCCCGAGATTATTATTGACAAATTCAAGACCTGTATGCCGCAGCGTTTTGAACTCAGACGTGACAAATGCAAGCTTGAGTGTGTGATTTTTGAGGTGGATGATAAAACCTGCAAAACAATTCTTACCGAAAGACTGAGAATTGTTTAAAATAACACTTGAAAAATTCTGTATTTGTAGTATAATGACTTTGTATGATTTGTAAATCTAGTTTTGTATAGGTTAGGAAGTGCTTAATATGAATGGATTTGATTTAAAACAGGCTGTTATCTCAGGCTCGAACAATATTTGTTCCAAAAAGCTGATGATCAACGACCTTAATATTTTCCCTGTCCCCGACGGAGACACGGGTACCAATATGTCAATGACAACCACCGCCGCGGTTAACGCTCTCAAAACCGTTGACAGCGATTCGGCAAGCGTTGTAGCCAAGGAGATCGCTTCCTCAATGCTCCGCGGAGCGAGAGGAAACTCGGGCGTTATCCTTTCCATTATTTTCAGAGGCTTTGCCGATGGACTCAAGGACAAGGACGACGTTAACGGAAAGGATCTTGTTGAGGCTCTCGGACTCGGAGTCGACGGTGCGTACAAGGCTGTTATGAAGCCCACGGAGGGCACGATCCTTACCGTTGCAAGAGTCGCCTATGAGGGCGGACTCAAGGTCTGCGACAATAACGACGACGTCGCTTACGTCTGGGACGAGATTTGCAAATCCGCTGATGAAGCGCTTCAGAAAACCCCCGAGTATCTCCCCGTTCTCAAAAAGGCGGGCGTAGTTGACGCGGGAGGAATGGGACTTCTCACAATCTTTGAGGGAATGGGAAAGTACTTTAAGGACGGCGAAATCTGCGAGTACGCTCCCTCAAGCTCACAGGAGGAGCTCGACAGCTTTACAAATACCGTCGCCGAGTTTGACGAGGTTATCAACTTCTCGTACTGCACGGAGTTCATTGTCGGACGCGACGAGGAGGTCGAGACCGACCCCAACGAGCTGAGAATGTTCCTCGAGACGATCGGAGACTGCGTCGTTGTTGTTAATGACGACGAGATCATAAAGGTTCACGTTCACACAAATCAGCCGGGCGACGCCCTCAAGAAGGGACTTGAGTTCGGTCAGCTCCTTACCGTAAAGGTCGAGAATATGGTCGAGCAGCACAAGAAGGCTCAGGCCGACGCTGACAAGAAGAACCGTTCGCTCGAGAGCACAAAGCTCAAGCCCGCGGAGCCGGTTGAAGAGGTTGGTTTTGTCGCGGTAGCGGCGGGCGAGGGTCTTACACAGCTCTTTAAGGATCTCGGCTGCGCCAACGTTGTGTCGGTCGGTCAGTCGATGAACCCCAGCACCGACGATATCTACGAGGCTGTAATGGCGACTCCCGCAAAGACAGTCATCGTTTTACCGAATAATAAAAATATCATAATGGCGGCTCAGCAGACCGTTCCGATGGTTGAGGACAGAAAGGTTCTCATTGTTCCCACACGCACGATCCCGCAGGGAATGACGGCTATGCTCAGCTACGACCCCGAGCTTTCAGCCGAAAGCAACAAGGATATGATGATGGACGCGGCGAGAAACGTCGCCACGGGTCAGGTAACCTTTGCCGCCCGCAACAGCGAGTTCGGTCATCACAAAATC
>JAFNSO010000061.1 GCA_017384945.1 Ruminococcus sp.
GGTATCGGTCTCTGCCGTACAGAGCATATGTTCTTTGAGGCTGACAGAATCGCTGCTTTCAGAGAAATGATCTGCTCCGATACCGTTGAGGAGAGAGAGGCTGCTCTGGCTAAGATCGAGCCTATGCAGCAGGGCGACTTTGAGGCTCTCTATGAGGCTCTGGAAGGCAACCCCGTTACTATCAGATTCCTCGATCCTCCGCTCCATGAGTTCGTTCCGACAGAAGAAGCTGACATTGAGAAGCTCGCAGCTGCTCAGGGCAAATCTGTTGAAAGAATCAAAGAGATAATCAGCTCACTCCATGAGTTCAACCCGATGATGGGACACCGTGGCTGCCGTCTTGCAGTTACATATCCTGAAATAGCTAAGATGCAGACAGCTGCTGTTATCCGTGCAGCTATCAACGTTAAGAAAGCTCATCCTGATTGGAAAGTAGAGCCTGAAATTATGATCCCGCTCGTAGGCGAAGTAAAAGAATTGAAGTATGTCAAGAAGGTAGTAGTAGAAACAGCTGATGCTGAAATAGCTGCTGCTGGTGCTGACCTTAAATATGAAGTTGGTACAATGATAGAGATTCCTCGTGCTGCTCTTACAGCCGATGATATCGCTAAAGAGGCTGAGTTCTTCTGCTTCGGTACCAACGACCTTACTCAGATGACATTTGGCTTCAGCCGTGATGACTCTGGTAAATTCCTCAGTGCATACTATGACGCTAAGATCTTCGAGAACGATCCGTTCGCTAAGCTCGACCAGACAGGCGTCGGCCAGCTCATGGAGATGGCTATTGCCAAGGGTAAGGCTACACGTCCCGAGCTCCACTGCGGTATCTGCGGTGAGCACGGCGGCGATCCTTCATCCGTTGAGTTCTGCCACAAGATTGGCCTCGACTACGTTTCCTGCTCACCCTTCCGTGTTCCCATCGCAAGACTCGCAGCCGCTCAGGCAGCAATCGCTGATAAATAATCAGAAACAAATAAACCAAAAACGACACAAGGACAGCTCTTTTGAGCTGTCCTTTTCTTTTGCGTATTCAATTGAAGGTTACGGTGCAGGAGCAGTGCGCAGGCACAAAGCTTTTTATCTGGCTTTCAATCCAGCATTTTCTTGTATTTGAAAGCGTGTCGCTGATTCTGACCGTTACGCTGTATGTTGAAGGCGTTTCGGATAAAGAATAGTTACTCACCCCGAGGCAACTTATAAACCTCCTTAATTGGGTAACCGTGTATGAGCTGTTGTCAAAGGTCTGCCTCTGAATCAGAAATTCCTTTCTATCGCTCAGCGAATTTGAGCTTCCGTCATATCCGATCATGCTTTCACGCTCGGCTATCCCGCTTGCCGTTGAGGTCGATATAAAAGCGTTTGAGAACACATTCTCAATATTATCCCTGTGCTTGTCGAGCGCCGAAGCGTAAGACTTAAGCTCGTCGAATATATTCTTGTCGGAACGGATTTCATAAACGCCGAGGGGAGCAAGCGCCGCGGTAATTGACTGATAAGCGGTCATGTGTTATTCACCAGAGAATCAATATGAAGATTACTTATATTGGCAAACTCCTCGGGATTCACTACACACCTGTTGTCATAGCCGTTCAGCCATTCAAAGCTTTCGACCCCCTCGGTATTAATGACAGCGCTTCCGATATGATACTCATATACGCTCTCTCCCACTCCCCTTGAGATAAGCATTTCGTTTATGCTGTCGGTGATACCCTGCTGAACGTCGGAATGATAATATCCGTCCTTCACCGTCGCGAATATTCCGATTGTAAAGCTTTTCGGATCGGCGGGAAAAACAGACAAATCAGCGTCGACACAACGATTGGCTAAAAGCAGGTTTCTGACCTGATTTACCTTTGCGGTATCGGGCGCCGCTCTTCCCGAGGCGACATAAACATCAACCGTACCCGCTCCTCCTGCGAGCTCAAGCACATTCGCGGAGGTTATCCCCTCCACAGACAGCGCGAGCTGCTTGTAATACGCCGCGTTTGCGCCGTTTGAAATATATTTGTGAGCGTCCAGAATACGCTTTCTGAGACTCTCATCCGTTTCGGCGTCGCAGCCTCCGCGCATCGGATAGTAATTTCTCACCATAACAATGCCCACAATACTTGTAACAAGCACGTTAACCTTTCCTGTTCCCGTGTTTCCCAGAACTCCCGCCTGACTCGCTACGCAAGGCGCGGAAATCTCGTTTGTGCCCGACGCCATAACAACCTCCTCGGTCGTTGTATACCGAACTCCGTTCACTCCCGAGGTAGACACAACCGTTCCCTGCGGAATTGTAAGCGGTCTTGAACCGCCGTCTACTCCAAAGAACTTAACCATTCCGCTCGCTGCAATCGCGGGAAAACGTGTCAGCCCTCTGTCCGACGCGTGCCTGTCAAGATACTGACCCGTCGCCGTCAGCGGCGAAATCTGTCTCTTCACAAAATCAAGATTGACTTCGTTCTGATAAATCTCGCCCGCAAGCACCTTCATTCGGATGTCGATATCCGAAAGCTCAGGGACGGGATAACCGGATATCTGCATATACCTGTCCTTCATACGGGCAAGTATGTTTTCGTAATTATCCATCTATATACACCTCTGTTTCAAATGTCCTGAAGCCGTCGAAAACGTCGAGCACAACCTTGACGCTGTTTTCCAAATCAACGTATCTCTTCACCTTGACGGAGCACGAGCAATTCACAAGAGCCTCGTTTATCAGCGACTCAAGCGAAGTCCTTCCCTCCTCGTCAAGCGTGAAGCCGCTTGATAACGCTCCGAGACTTCTGTCGTAAATAAAGCTCCCTTTTACGGCTGAGAGAGCAATATTTATTTTCTGCTCAAGCTCCTCCTCTCCCTCAACCGTCAAAGGAATCCCGCCGTTTCCGACGGCGATGTCTTTGTTTAGTATTTTTATATCCAAATCAGTACCTCACTCCGTTTATATATACCCCGCCGTCGTTTTTCAGAACAATGCTCGCTCCCCCGAGAGAGCTCAGCATAAGCTCGCCCGCCTCAAGATTCGCTCCCTTCGCGACAGTTCCGAGACACACATCCGAGCCGTTGGCGTTGATTACAACGGTTCCCTCCCCCGACGGCGGCGAGTAGGAAATCCCGTAGGGCGCGACAATCGGGATTTCCGAAAACTCGCTTGAGGCGTTTACGTGCACCCTTCCGTCGGAGCTTGCGGCGATATTGCCCTTTTCGGCAGGCGACTCCCCAATTGATTTTTTAGTAACATAATTAAGTATCCACATTTTTATCTCTCCTTTTGAGCGTTACGGTCGTGTATTCCCCCGACGATGACAAAGAATACGACACATCGCTCACATACATATTCTTTTTCTCACCGATAAACTCGTCGAAAACCTCCGCGCCTGCTCCGAGTATACCAAGCAGCCTTCCTTCGCACCGCAGAGTTACAACATATGAATCCCTGTAAGAATTGCTTATTATCGAATCCGCCAGAGTATCGGGAACCGACGGATTGGTCGCGTCGATAAATCTTTCTCTCTTCACAGGCTTTTCCTCGGTCTCGGCGTTTCGTATTTTTCGGTCGTAATCAGCCCCCGACTCGAACTTGACACGAACTTGGGTTATTTCACTGCAAAGCTTTTTATTTTCTTTTACAGAATTATATTTTATACCGTCTGTATTTGAAAACCTAACCGTCCCTTTGTCAGTCAAGCCGCAAAAGCTCGCGGTCCCGTCCGCTTCGATCCTCGGCTTCTTATTGAAGGCTCTGACACAAAAGTAAGAAAAAATCTGCCAGTTTGTCATTCCCTTGGAAATATTAAGCTTACCGAAAACGGTTTTTTCATCGCCTGTATACCCTTTAATTCCGTAAGGCTCCAAATGATTCCTGAAAACAACCGAAGTCGAAACCTCGTTATATGAGACAGGCTTTGCCTCATTGTCGAGCAAAACCGCGGCCATACTCCTTGCCGTGAGCTTAGTATAGCAGCTTGTATCGTCTGCAAAAAACCGAATTTCGTCAATGATTCCCGAGAACACAAGGCTTTCGTCATCATACACCTGAATATAGCAGGCTTCGGGGATATTCAACCGTCCCAAAAAGCTCACCGAAAGCGCGTCGGCGGGTATATCCTCATTCATACTTATCGAGCATGAAAAGGGCTTGTTCAGCTCGGTTACAGTCAAATCATTATTCTTTATAAGAAATTTCAGCATATCCTCACCTTGATACCGTTAAGGCTTTCGTTGATAAATCTTATCTCGGGGTTAAGCTTTACAAGCGTATTAATATCCACTCCGTAGGCGTAGGAAACATCCCACAGGTTTTCTCCTCCCGTCCCCGTGTGGAAGTAAGGCTCGACCGTTTTTATCCCCGAGGAGAAATCCTCGACGAACTCAAAGTAATACTCAACAAGCTCGGGGGTCGGGTCGCAGGAGAGCTCCAGCCTTGTAAAATACGCGAAAAACGGCTTTATATCGGGAAGAGAAAGAATCCCGCTTCCGCCTTTGTAGTAAAGACGCAAAAGCTGTGTGTACTTAAAAATACAATTCTCGCCCGCGAACTGACCCTTGCCGCTGATCACGCGGCATTTTCTGCCTGTCCTGCGGATCTGAGGCTCGTCAAAGAGGAGATTATCCTCTTTGACATTAGCCTTGTCCGTAACCCTGAGAGTCTCGGGATTGTGCTCAAAGGCTTCGCCCTTGAACCTGATTTTTGACAATCTCACCCGAGCATCGCCTCCTGTTCCTCTGTCAGAGCTCTGCTGTACCTTCTGCTGTCGGTCTCAAGCAGCTCGCTGATTCTCAGAGCTTCTTCTCTTTCATCTGTATTAATTTCCATTGTTTGTTCTCTCCTTGTGGCTTGAAATAATCTTGCAGGCTGAATTGATTCTGCCGCTCCCGTCAAAGGAGCTCTCGAGACTCTGAACGGCGCAGCCGTGAAAGCTGACCGTTTCCCCATCGGAAACAAAGCTCAGACTGAATGTATTCGGAAACGACAGCGCTGAGTCTCCCGTGTGCCGAAGCTCGATCAGATAGTCTGTTTTTCTGTCCTTAAAGAACCACGGCGTTGATGACAGCATCTCCCTGACGGGAGAAAGCTCGTGAGCTTCCCTGTAGGAAGCGTCGACCACGCCTCCGAGGATCGTGTTGTCAAGATAAAGCGTCGTGTTTGTTTTTCCTGATGTAATCACACTCGGCATATTCACACCTCGATTATGTTAAACGACATAAGACAGTCGATTTCACGAAAGGCGTCGCCTGTCAAGCTGTCGTACCTTGAATCGGACACGCTGATTTTGTCAATCAGATTGTCCGTATCGTTGCTTTTTAACGCTTTGTCAAATTGCTCCGCCTTTTCCGCGAGCTCAACGCCCGAAATATCAGAGCCGCCGTACAGTCTGATTCTCAGATTGCAGTTCAGCGTCTTGCCCGCGATGTTATTCCCGCAGTAACCGCCTATATAGCTTTTCGAGGTCTCGGGAAGCGAGTATCTAACGACAGCGAGAAAGCCGCTCAACGGCTTACCCGAACGGTTACTGCCGAACTCACGCACAAAGCGCACGTCGCGGAGATTAACGTGCAGCTTGATGCTGCCGATTATATCGTCGACTAAGCTTTTAATCATAAAAATCATCCTCACCTTGCTCTGTGTGGGCGGTTAAAACCGCCCACACATATAAAACATCTTCCCTGACGATATAGCTCTCGGTTGACAACACGGTGTACTGAATTCCTCCGCTGAGGAGAGTATCGCCAAGCTGAATTTCCGTATCAGGGGGCGCGACAAGCAGGTACTTATCCTTTGTGTAAACACCCGCGAGATGTCGCCTCGGCACGTAATAATTCTGAAATCTGCGTCTGAGCGGATTTACAAACGCCTTGAAGGGCTTAACGTTCTGACGCGAGGTAACAGAAATCTCGGTGCCGTATTTATTAAAAATATCAGGAGGAAAATTCAATCAATCACACCCTTTTAAACAGAAATTTAGAGTTGCCTCTGAAGGCTGACAGCTTGTTGTACTCGGACTCCCAAAGCGTTTTCGCGTAGGAAAAGGCGTTGTTGAAATGAACGCTCAGATCACCCGCCGAGAAGGACGCTTCCCTTCCGCCCAAGCTCGCGGCGTACTGGTAAAAGGCGTATACTCCCGCGGATTTTTCAACGCAGGAAATCTCCTCCTCGCTGAGCGAGTCTAAGTCAACGAGACTTTTAACATATACAAGCGACTCCCTGATAACGGGAATCCACTTGTTCGCCTGAGCGTCATCAAAGCCCGTAAGAAGCTTGAATTTGTATAACGCGTTATCCAAGCCCATAAAGCCGCCTCCTTAGTACATAAGAACCTTTACGGCGCCCGGGAAGATTTTCGCGAAGCCCGCAGTGCAGGTGATTGCGGCGCGTTCGAGCTGACGGTCAATCAGCTTATCGTAATCGGTAACGACGTCGCCCGCCTGAACCATCTCAAGGGCGCAGTTTTTATCAAAGCCGATAACCTTGCTGTTTGAAATCGCGGGAGTATGGAAAAGAGTCGCTCCGAGAGGAGTGATCATCTTGCCTGTTCCCTGGAAGTTGAGACCCGCAAACGCGTCCTTCATCTCTGTCATTGAAAGGATTTTCTTCATAGCGTCCGTCGGCGCGAGGAAGGTGTTGAGCTCATAGGGATTGAGCTTTCCCCACATATTGAGAAGGTCCGCGTAGGAGATCGAGCCCGAGGTCGCGCTCTGGATGGGCTCGGCGGGGTTCTGGTTGCCGTCGCCGTTCACGAGCACTTCAACCGCGTCGCTGATCTGAGCGCGGCGGATGTACGCGCCGATCTGATTGAGAGTTACCGTGAAGAGATCGAGTCGCTGGAATCTAAGCGCCTCATAAGAGGAGACGAGCATTCTGCCTCTCTTGTAGAGCTTCACAAGGTTCTCCTGAGTCTTTACGACTGTCTGAGGAATAGTCGCGCCTTCTGAGACGATTTTGAGGCTCTTGTCATCCTCTGAGGGAACAGAAGCTACCGAACGGTAATCCATACCGTCGATATTTGTGATTGTAGCGACGATATCGGGAATGATATCGTTCTGCTCCATACCCTGCTTTACGGCTCTGCTCACATACTCGGGAAAGAGAGCCGCAGAGTTGCTTGTCTGGAAAAATTTTTCAACGCAGTCGCTGCCTCTGCCCGAAACGTGAATATCAAAGCGTTTGAGCTGGCGGCCGAAGGCGTCGAGACCTTCGAGTGACGAACCCGCGTAGTTTTCGGACGGGTCGAGCTTTTCGAGTACGTCGGTGAGGCTTTTGCCCGCCTGATACATACCCTTTTCGATTGTGATGTTTTCAAAATTTGACATAATATATTACCTCCGAATTAAAGAATGAAACCGACTTTGTTGCTTGTGGAGTAGATTACTCTGAACTTTGTGCCGTTCTGAGCCGTTGCAACCGCCGTAGCGCTTGCCGCCGCGATACCCGTTCTGCCGAGCGCGATCTGAGCGGACGCGGGAACTTCAACGTAACCCGAAAGCTGTACAGCGGCATATCCGCTTCTTACTCCTACGCACACGCCGATGAAGTCGTCGCCTGAAGCGGCGTTAACTACCTTAAAATTGTCGCTGAGTTTAACGATATTACCTACCGCTACGCCTGAATCAGCAATGAATGTCGCTACGTTTTCTCCGTAGCCCTTGAAATCTACGTTCATAATTTTACCTCCGATTAAATCTTAAATTCTGTATTTGAGTTGTTGTTTGACTTTTTCTCAACATAAAGCTGAGGCTTTGGCGGAAGAATACCGTCAGCCATCTTTGAGAAGGCCGAGCGGAACTCCTTCAGCTCCTCGACAGAGAGCGCCTTTGTGACGGACTCCATCGTCTTTCTTGAAATCTCAGGCTGAACAATCGCGCTGAATTTCATAATATCCGCGATTAAGGTATTGCGGTAAAACATTCCGTCAGCCGCCTGCTTTTTCAGCCCTTCGATATATGCTTTGAGCTTTTCGCTGTCCTTTTTGCTCAGTGTGACAGCCTCACTGTTTTCAATTGCCTTTAAAATATCCGACATTGTGTTTTCCTTTCCTGTAAATGCCTTGATTACGCCCGCTCCCTTCTGTGCGGGAACGGCGACAAAGCTGAATTCATACGCGTCATACGGGTTTGTAAGCTCGCCGAAGCAGAGCCTTCCGTCGTAGGACTCGCCCTTTTTGTGTGAGCAGGAGCCTATTTCGCTTCCGCAAATGCTGCAAAGCGTGCTCTCAACCGCGCATCCCACGCTGATTTCGCGGATAATACCGCCGTCAATCAGCTCTCTGAGCTCGCGGTTGCTCTCGGTAATCGGCATATACGCCCTGGCTTTCAGACAGAAATAGTCGTCTCCGACAAGATTTTTCCTGCCCGCGATGCTCTCGACCGAGCAGCTTATAATACGCGCGCTCTGGTTTTTGGCGGAGGGATTGTGGTCAAATATCCCCGTTTTGCCGACAAAAAGCTCGCTGAGCTTTTCAAGCGACTCGACCGTAAACCTTTCGTAGTCGCGGTCGATATCGTTGTCGCAAAGAATCACCGAGAACACATATACCTCGTCCTCCTTGAGCTCCCTGCGCGCGTAGCTGTTGATAAGCTCGAGCTCGCCGCCGTAAAGCTGAGTTGATTTTACTACCTGTCCTGTTTTCAAGCTGTTTCTCCCTTTCTTTCGATTTCAGACGCGTGAGCGTTGTTTAGTCTCGCCTGTGAAAGCTCAACCTCGTCCTGCAAGTTAATCAGATCCCACTTGACCTCAAGTCTGTCGTCAAAGCCGTTAAGTCTCAGAAAGGTTTTGCAGATTTTCCTTATCACAGGCGTGAGCAAGGTTCTGTAAAACTCGAGCTCACTAGTGAGAATATCGCTCTGCTGCGAGCTCATACGCTCGGAGGTCGACCAGCTTATTCCGAGCATAAAGGGCGGAATAGCGAGCTTTGAAATAATCTGCTCAAGCAGGTGTCTTACGGGTACGTCGCAATCGAGAACCTGATTATCAGCCCCGATAACCTTAACACTGACGTCACCGACCGATACAAAGTCGCAGACCTCCTTGCTTCTCATAGCGGCGCTCCATTCGTCCGCAATCTGCTTATCCTGCTTTTTCGTCACCGAGGGTGAGTTTGAATCGGGACGGTATGTAACCGCGAACCGAACGTTGCCCACTCTTTCCCAGTTGCTGCCGATCGAGTCAAAAATTTTAAGCAGTATACCGCTTACGTATGGCAGTCCTCTGAGAATTGAGGTTCCTCTTACCGTACCCGGCTCGGGATTGAGCAGGGTCGGCATAATCAAGCTCTGACACACAGGCTCGGAAAGTGAAGCGTCGTTGAGCACTACCTTAAGATTCAGCGGGCTTCCGTCCGCCTTTATGGTCACATCTCTCAGGCTCGCGTTGTACAGTGCCGCGACAGTGCTGTTATCGGAGCTGAGCACAATCTCACCGACCGCCTGACCGTAGGTCAGAAGCTCGTTGAGATATGTTGTGATAAACGGGTAAATCCCGTATGAGCCGCCCGAGCAGTAAACCGTCGACAAAAACTCGTCGAGCGCTCTGCCCGCCCGTTTGTCAGCCGCTTTGACCTCGAAATTTCCGATAAGCCTGATTGTCTTGTCAATCGCGGCGTCGATAATCGGAACCGCTTCCTTTAGAGAGCTGTAAAGCTCGATTTCGGTTCTTGTAAGCGGTGAATAATCATACAAGGTCTTGAACGGGTGACTGTGCGAGGACGACGGCGTCTGAAACACAAGCGCGTCTGATTTGGTTTCTTTCTTATTTCTTTTAAAGAAATTCATTGTTCATTCACCTTTCCGCCCGCCGAGAGCCGATAAAGACTCAAAGCGGGCGATTTTAAAAGTCATCTTCTGGCGGCGACAGCGGCAAAGCCCGAGTCTCCGCCGAGAATCGTGGCGACAAAGTACCTTATGTCGTCCATGGCGTGGTCGTTTTCCTTTATCGGGATATCCGGCCCCTTTTCGTCCCAGCGGTAAAGCGAAAACTCCCTGATGCTGTCGGCGCAGTTGTCGCAGATCACAATTTCTCTCTGCTTCAAAGCGGCGGCAGTCTGACGAATACCGTTGATTACGTCGTTTTTCGCTGGAGTGACGCTGTATTCACCGTGACGACGGATCGTCTCGATAAACGAAGCCGCGGACGGGTCGACCACAACAGTCTCCACGGGACGGTTGCCGATAAGCTCCGCAAGGGCAGCATAGTGCTCCTCGTCGGTCTTTTGGTAACCCTCACGCCGTGAGTCAAAGTAGCTTTCCTCGATCCTGTACCACACCTCGTCCTTTTGCGCCCACAGCCCGAATGAAGCGGGATTCACCGTTCCGTAATCGATTGAAACTATGTATCTCTCAAACGGCGGCTGAGGCGCGCTTACAAAAGAGCTGTCAGTCATAAACGGATACACCGCGCCTGTAACGGCAACCCATTTACCGAGGATGAACCTCTGGTAAAAGCTTCCGCTGTACAGATTCTCATATCGTTTGATGACGGAATTGCTCAGCGACGGATTGTCGCGCATTGTAAAATGCACGTACAAGGCGTTCTTTGATTTCGCGCGCTTTATCCAGTTACGGTAAAACCAGTGCGCCGGGTACTCGGGGTTACAGTTGAACCAGTATGTGCTCCCCTCGACCGAGCATCTCGCCATAGCCTGCTCGACAAACGATCTCGGCATAAGCGCGACCTCGTCAAAAAGCGTTCCCGCGAGGGTCATCCCCTGAATCAGCGAAGCGCTGCTCTCGTCCTTTCCGCCGAAGATGTAGAACCTGTTGGTTCTGCCCTTGTAGGAAATAATGAGAATATTCTCGCTGAGCTTCTCCTGCACCTCAAAGCCGAGCTGCATAAGAGTCGCTATCATCGGCGTAACGATGTTACGTCTGGCGGAACGGATCGTCTTTCCGCAAATCGCGAAGCTCTGGTCTCTGAAACGATAAAAGCTCCAAAACACAAAGGAAAGCGACATACAAAAGGTCTTTCCCGAGCGCACCGCTCCGTCGCAAATAATCGCGGTCTTGTTTCGGTTGCGGCTTTTGTCGCACCACCAGGTCAGAACCTCGTACTGCTTTCGGCTGAACGGTTTAATCTCCATCGCGTCTGCCAAGCTTTTCGGCGCCCGCTTCAAGCGCGTCGAAGAACGAGAGTGAGCTGTCCCTGTCGTTTTCCTCTTTTACAAGGCTGTCCAATGCCTTGAATCTGTCGAAGAACTTGATTTCAGTGGCTTTGTCCTTTCGTCTGATCTCCGAAATCATAAACAAATCCATTTCCCGAAGCTGCTCAATCGTCGGATTATCCATATAGATAAGACTGACGGCGTCGGCTATGCTGTCCATAGCGAGCTTTTTCAGTCCCGCCTTCGCGAGCGACGAGAGGTTTTTTCTCTGAATCTCACCGAGGCGTTTGATTTCCTCGGAAATATCCTCTCTGCAAAGAAGCTCGTTTCCGTTTTTCACGCCCGAACGCTTCTCGGCTTCATCGACGCTTCCGTAATCAAGATAGTTCATACAGAAGGCGCGTTCCTTTTTACTAAGCCTTGACATTTCTCCTCCTTTCTGTCAGCTCTCACTAAAAGGCAAAATAATAAAAAAATTGCCCTGTTTAGGGCAATTTTTCAAAAATTTTTTTAAATTTTTTTATTTTTCTTGATTTCAGGGCTGTTTTTTATGGCTTTTTCGGGTTGCGCGTCTGTTTTCAAGCCTATGTACGTATTAACTCTTTTTTTCTTTTCGGGTCAAAAAAAAGCTGACTCAAAAAACTGAGTCAGCTCAAATCAACTGTTATATCTTACTTTCTGTCTCTTCTGTGGTGGCCGCCGTGAGGTCTGCGCGGACGGGACTTCCTGTCCTCCTCGGGGTCGTTCTCGGGCTCAAGACCATCAACCTCAATGAGAACCGCTCTGCGGCTGAGGTTCAGTCTGCCCTTGTCGTCGATCTCAAGAACCTTTACTCTGATTACGTCGCCGACATTAACAACGTCTGTGACGTTCTTTGTGCGCTTAACGTCGAGCTGGCTTACGTGGCAGAGACCTTCCTTACCGGGAGCAATCTCAACAAACGCGCCGAAGTCCATAATTCTTGTAACCTTGCCGTAGAACATAGCGCCGGGCTCGGGATCGTTGGCGATTGTCTCAATCATGCTGAGAGCGCGCTTACAGTTCTCTGTGTCGAGACCTGATACAAATACGTTACCTGTATCGCCGTCCTCTTCGATGTCGACCTTACACTCGCACTGAGCCTGGATTTCCTTGATAACCTTACCGCTCTTACCGATAACCTCGCTGATTTTGTCAACGGGGATAGTTGTTGTGAACATCTTGGGAGCGTACTTTGAAAGCTCGGGACGCGGCTCGGCGATCGCCTTGAGCATAACCTCGTCGAGGATGTAGTTACGCGCCTTGTGAGTCTTTGCGAGAGCCTCCTTGACCATTTCGGGAAGAAGTCCGCTGATTTTGAGGTCCATCTGGATAGCTGTGATGCCGTCCTTTGTACCCGCGACCTTAAAGTCCATATCGCCGAAGAAGTCCTCGAGACCCTGGATGTCAACCATTGTCATCCATCTCTCGCCCTCGGTGATAAGACCGCAGGAGATACCCGCTACGGGAGCCTTGATCGGAACACCCGCGTCCATAAGCGCGAGGGTCGAACCGCAGACGGAGCCCTGTGAGGTTGAGCCGTTGGAGGAAAGAACCTCGCTGACGAGTCTGAGAGCGTAGGGGAACTCCTCAACGGGAGGAATTACGGGAAGAAGAGCTCTCTCGGCAAGAGCTCCGTGACCGATTTCACGTCTGCCGGGACCTCTGCTGGGCTTTGTCTCGCCTACAGAGTAGCTCGGGAAGTTGTAGTGGTGGATATATCTCTTCTCTGTCTCGCCGTCGAGACCGTCGAGAAGCTGCTTCTCGGCAACTGAGCCTAGAGTGGCGATTGTAAGAACCTGAGTCTGTCCTCTTGTGAACATACCTGAGCCGTGAACTCTCGGCAGAACGCCCGCCTCGGAAGCGAGAGGACGGATATCGTCCATACCTCTGCCGTCAACACGCTTCTGCTCGTCGAGGAGCCAGCGTCTTACGATTGTTTTCTGAGTTTTGTAGAGGCACTCATCGATTTTCTCCTCTGACTCAGGATAAATCTCGTCGAATTTCTCGTGAACAGCGTCGTAGATGGGCTTGAGTCTCTCGTCACGGACGTTCTTGTCGTCTGTGTCGAGGGCAACCTTGATGTCAGCCTCCGAGAAGTTGAAGATAGCCTCGAACATATCGTGGTCGGGCTCGTTTGAGGGATACTCAAACTTCGCCTTGCCGATTTCCGAAACGATACCGTTGATGAACTCGATAATCTTCTGGTTAGCCTCATGACCCGCCATAATCGCGTTGTACATTGTATCGTCGTCAACGCAGTTGGCGCCCGCCTCGATCATAGCGATTCTCTCGCTTGTTGAAGCGACTGTTGTAGCCATATCGGAAACAGCTCTCTGCTCCTCGTTGGGGTTGATTACGATTTCGCCGTCAACAAGACCGACGGAGCATCCGCTTATCGGACCGTTCCACGGGATATCGGAAATAGAAATAGCGATCGAAGTACCGACCATAGCGGCAATCTCGGGAGAACAGTCGGGGTCGACTGCCATAACCGTACAAACAACCGAAACGTCGTTTCTCATATCCTTCGGGAAAAGAGGACGGATCGGACGGTCGATTACACGCGAGGTAAGGATAGCCTTCTCGGAAGGACGACCCTCACGCTTTAAGAATGAGCCCGGGATACGGCCTGCGGCGTACTGCTTCTCCTCGTAGTCGACTGAAAGCGGGAAGAAGTCCACTCCCTCTCTCGGCTTGGCGGAGGCTGTTACGGCAACGTGTACGACAGTCTCGCCGTAGCTAACAAGACAAGCTCCGTTGGCGAGCTGAGTCATTTTACCTGTCTCAATCTTAAGCGGTCTGCCCGCGAAGTCGGTTTCAAAAACCCTGTAGTTTGGAAATTCCATCATTTTGTTCATAAAAAAGTCCTTTCTGAGGCAAAAGCCTCCTTATATTTCACAGGATTTTTTATCAACTCTTAGCAATAAAACCAAAAGACTCTTAACTAAAAAAGCATCTTCTCGTTTTACCGCTAAAGCAAATAAGAAATCCTGTAATAAACGCAATATAGGGCAAACGTCGCCGCCTGCCCTAAGATATTACAATTACTTACGAATACCGCATCTCTTGATGATTGAACGATATCTCTCGATGTCTACCTTTGTGAGGTACTTGAGCAGAGAACGTCTCTGACCAACCATCTTGAGAAGACCGCGTCTTGAGTGATGGTCCTTCTTGTGAATCTTGAGGTGCTCGGTCAAATCGTTGATTCTCTTTGTAAGCAACGCAATCTGAACCTCAGGAGAGCCTGTGTCGCCCTCGTGAGTAGCGTACTCGGCGATAATTGCCTTTTTTTCTTCTGCTAACATTAGAATTCCACCTTTATAAAAAATTTGCTTGCACGCAGGTTAAGGCTGTGAAACTCCGCATAGCGGCTTGATCCAAAATCCGCGAAACAGCTGACAAAAGATAGTATAACATATTATTATAAAAATGTAAAGAAGAATATTTATGCGAATAATTATTCGTTTTTGTAAATAATTATAAATCAGAAATAGCCGTCCGGGCAAAACACGGACGGCTGAAAAATTATCATTTACTGACCCTTGACAATTTTTGTAATCTGCTTACCGATGTACTCCTTTTCCTCGGAATTCATACTTCTGTAAGCGAGAATAATCTGCTCTTCACTGGGAGACAGACTCTTGAAGAGATCGCCGTTTCCCCCGCCTGATGCAACGAGAGAAGTAATCTCCTCTTCGGAATACCCGAGAAGAGTGTTGAAATCCACGTCAAGAATATCACAGATCTTCTTGAGCTTCTCCTGACCGGGCTCAGACTTTCCTGTTTCATAATAAGTGTATGTCGAGCGCGAAATATTCAGCATATCTGCCATTTCCTGCTGTGAATACTTGGAATGCTTTTTGCGAAGATCGCGTAAATGTCTACCAAAAGATTTAGACATACAATATACCACCTTTCTGCATTCTCAAGACAGATATGTAGTGCGTTTACACCACAAAAAACTTTCAAATCCATCTTGAGTATAGTATAAAATAGAAAAATAACGATGTCAATACAAGTGGGTGAATTGTCACCAACTAAAGTGATATTTGTCGCAAAAATATCTCTTTTTTCTCAATTATTGACTTGCATTATTTTAAAAAACGTTGTATAATGTTAATGTTGCAAACAAATTAACACTTTGCTGGTGTAGCTCAGTCGGTAGAGCATCTCACTCGTAATGAGAAGGTCACGTGTTCAAGTCACGCCACCAGCTCCAAAAAAATACGTAAATACCCGAAGGGTGTTTGCGTATTTTTTATACAATGGGCGTGACTTGAAAGGCCGTTAAGAAAACAGTCCTGCGGACTGTTTTTAGGCCGTAGTTCAGCAGAATCGTATGACTTTGAACACGCCGCAACAAGCGAGATGAAGCTTTCTCACAAACATAACGAAACGCCACCAGCTCCAAAAAATACGTAAAAACCCGAAGGGTGTTTGCGTATTTTTTATGTAAAGGAACAAATCTTTCTCATATATCCAAAACCTGAGAGGAAGCGTCGTTACGGGGGATATCGCCAATGCGATAGGAACGAACTAACCTGACGAGGAAACTATAAAAAACGTGACTTGAAAGGCCGTTAAGAAAACAGTCCCTTTCTCAATTCGCAATTCGTAATGCGCAATGCGCAATTAAACATTATTGACGCAACTGTTATTTCGTTTTATGAATCCCGCACTGTGCATTGATACAAAAATGTACATACCAAAAATTTGAATTTCTTATTAAAAAGGTATATAATTATACTAAAGTATAAAAAGAAGGAATGACTTTTATGGCAAAAAAACAGTTCAAATCCGAGTCCAAGCGGCTCCTTGACCTTATGATCAACTCGATCTACACTCATAAGGAAATCTTTCTCAGAGAGCTTATCTCAAACGCGAGCGACGCTATAGACAAGCTTTGCTTTATCTCTCTCACAGACGACAAGGTCGGACTGAGCAGAGAGGATTTTAAAATCAAGCTGACCGCCGATAAGGACAGCCGTACACTCACAATTGAGCCCTGGGTCATCTCGGGCTGTCCCACCCATTCCCCGGAGGCTTCGTCAAACCGGCCGCGGGCAAAGACAGTGTTCGTCTTCATGTCATAC
>JAFNSO010000062.1 GCA_017384945.1 Ruminococcus sp.
GATCTCTTCTCTCAGAGCGGTAAAGGACGAGGAAGAGATTTCGTATATAGCCGAAGCTCAGAGGATAACCGAGAAGGCATATACAGAGGTTTTGAATTTCGTAAAGCCCGGGGTATGTGAGCGTAAAATCGCGATTGAGCTTGAGTATCTGATGAAAAAGCTCGGAGCCAGTGATATTTCGTTTGACCTGATTACAATAACAGGTAAAAAGACCTCGCTTCCGCACGGAGTTCCGACCGACGGAATTATCTCGGAGGGCGACTTTTTTACAATGGATATCGGCGCGCTTTACAAGGGTTATCACAGCGATATGACCCGAACCGTGGCGGTAAAGACCTGCTGCGAGGAACAAAGAAGGATATACGATATCGTGTTAAACGCTCAGCTTTCCGCGCTTAGCAAGGTGAAGGCGGGCGTAAAAGCGTTTGACGTCGACAAAACAGCCAGAGATATCATAGAGGAAAGCGGCTTCGGAAAGAATTTCGGCCACTCTACGGGTCACGGTGTAGGACTCGATATCCACGAGCTTCCGTATGTTAACCCGAGAGCCGACAAGGTTCTGAGCGAAAATATGGTCATAACCGTTGAGCCCGGTATCTACCTCGAGGGTAAGTTCGGGGTACGTATTGAGGATATGGTTTTAGTTAAGGAAAACGGCTTTCATAATTTCGCGACACTTTCAAAGGAACTAATTGTTGTATAAGGGTTGCATTTTTTTCTTTAATTATGTATAATTATATAAATAAATGAACGCAAATAACTTTTTGTGTAATTATAGGAGGTTTATTTATGATTTCAGCAGGTGATTTTAGAAACGGCGTAACTTTTGAAATGGATGGACAGGTTGTTTCCATTATTGAATTCCAGCACGTAAAACCCGGTAAAGGCGCGGCGTTTGTAAGAACAAAAATCAGAAACGTTATTACAGGCTCCGTAGTCGAGAAAACCTTTAACCCTAACGATAAGTATCCCAAGGCTTTCGTTGACCGCAAGGATATGGAGTACAGCTACAACGACGGCGAGCTCTACTACTTCATGGACACAGAGACATGGGAGCAGCTCCCGATCAACGCGTCGGTTCTCGGCGACAACTTCAAGTTCGTAAAGGAGAATATGATTTGTAAGATCCTTTCCTACAAGGGCAACGTTTTCGGTGTAGAACCGCCCAACTTCGTTGAGCTTGAGGTTACAAAGACCGATCCCGGCTTTGCAGGAAACACAGCTACAAACGCTACAAAGCCCGCTACTGTTGAGACAGGCGCTGAGGTCAAGGTTCCTCTCTTCATCAACGAGGGCGAGGTTATCCAGATTGATACCCGTACAGGCGAGTATCTCGGAAGAGCTTAATGTGAGGTTTTTATGCTGACTAATGAAAGAGCCGCATACCTCAAGGGCCTTGCGGAGGGCTTGGATTTAGACAAAACCAAACCCGAGGGCAAGCTTATTGACGGTATGCTCGATCTTATATTTGATATGTCCGCTGAAATCGGCGGTTTGTACGATCATATCAGTATGCTTGAGGACGCTATGTTCGAGGACGAATACGACGATTATGACGACGGCGAATTCGGTTTTGACGACGAGGAGAATCCCGATTACGAGGTCAAATGCCCCGATTGCGGAGCCGAGATTGTAGTTGACGAGGACACTCTTCTCGAGGGAGAAATAAACTGTCCCAACTGCGGAAACGAACTCGAGTTTGATTTCACCGATCTTTTCGGCGATGAAGTCTGCGGCGGCGACTGTGAAGCGTGCGACTCCGAAGCGATTGAGTTCTGATTATTGTAACAACACAACACCTCTCGTATAGTATGACGAGGGGTGTTTTTGTGTTATACAGAAGGAAAAAGCGGAGAATACATAAAAGACTTCGGCGGCTTTTGGTTTTTTCCGTTATTCTGCTTGTCTGCGCTGTGATTCTTTTTGAGGCGCAGGCGGTTCCGTTTACCGCGAAATGCGTCAAAAAGCAGTCAAAGACGATTTCAACAAGGATAATCAATCAGTGTGTCGAGAAAATATTAAGCGATTCTCCGCCCGAATACAACGACTTCGCTGATGTTAAGTATTCGGATTCGGGGTGCGTTCAGTCAATTTCGGCAAACACAAAGAACATAAATAAGCTGAAAGCGAAAATCACTCTCGCGATCCAGAAGGAGCTTGACAAGGGAAAGTCATACAGCTTTTCCTTGCCGCTCGGAGCCTTTACCGACCTTACGCTGCTTTCCACACTCGGACCCTTGGTCGAAATCAACTTTATTTTAACAGGCTCCGTGAACTGTAAGCTTAAAAGCGCATTTGAAAGCGGGGGAGTCAACCAGACGGTTCATCATATAATTCTGACAGTTGATACCGAGATAATAACGATAAGCCCCGAGTACAGGGAACAAACGAGGTTTTCGACAGATTTTGAGATAGCTCAGACGGTAATAGTCGGCTCGGTTCCGTCGACCTTCGCAGATATTGTACGCTGAAAACAGTTAAACACAAAATATTGATTTTTTAGCACAAAATCTATTGTAATAAAATGGATTTTGTGCTATAGTATTAAGGATAGTAAATTTAGATTGGGGCAATTTGTCTTGACAGAAAAATACACAACCTTATATGATTTTGAGGATACACAGGGCGAGTACCTTAATCTTATCTACGAAGTAATGCTCAGCCGCAAGCGCGGCGAGGTTCCGATAGCCTATATTCACACCTACGGCTGTCAGCAGAATGTCGCCGACGGCGAGAGGATAAAGGGTATGCTTTCAAAGGCGGGCTTTATGTTTGAGGACAAGCCCGATAACGCCGATTTTATTCTTTTCAATACCTGCGCTGTAAGAGAGCACGCGGAGGACAGGGTTTTCGGAAATGTAGGAGCTCTTAAAAACCTGAAACGAAAATACCCCGACACACTTATCGCGCTGTGCGGATGTATGATGGAGCAAAAGCACATCGCCGACAGAATGTACAAGAGCTTTCCGTACGTCGGTCTTGTGTTCGGAACTCACGCGCTTCACCGTTTTCCCGAGCTTTTATACCGAGCTCTGACAAAGGGAAAGAGGGTTTACCTTCGCGATAACGACGACAGCCTTGTGCATGAGGGTATCCCGATTCAGCGGGACGGCAGAATAAAGGGCTGGCTCCCGATTATGTACGGCTGCAATAATTTCTGTACCTACTGCATCGTTCCTTATGTAAGGGGAAGAGAGCGCAGCCGCGAGAAAAGCGTTATTATCTCGGAAGCGAAGGAAATGATTGATCTGGGCTATAAGGATATAACCCTTCTCGGTCAGAACGTCAACTCTTACGGTAAGAATCTCAAGGACGGCACAAGCTTTGCCCGTCTGATAAGGGAAATCGACGAGTTCGACGGAGACTATTGGCTCAGGTTTATGACCTCGCACCCGAAGGACTGCACCCATGAGCTTATTGATACGATCGCTCAGTCAAAGCACATCAGCAAGCACCTTCACCTTCCGTTCCAAAGCGGCTCCGACAGGACTTTAAAGCAGATGAACCGCCACTACGACAGGGCGAAGTATCTCGATATTGTAAATTACGCGAAAGAAAACATTCCCGATTTAAGCCTTACAAGCGACGTTATTGTCGGCTTCCCGGGCGAAACCTACGAGGATTTCAAGGAAACCCTCTCGTTAATAAAAGAGGTTGAGTACACCTCTTTGTTTACCTTTATTTATTCGCCCAGAGTGGGCACTCCCGCGGCGGTGATGGATGACCCGATTCCCGCGAAGGAGAAGTCAAAGTGGTTCAAGGAGCTGCTCGACGTTCAGGAGGAAATCGCGTCAAAGCGCTGCGCGTCCATGGTCGGAACAACTCAGAAAGTCCTTCTTGAAAGCGAAAAGGGCAGAGACGGTATTATAAACGCCCGAACCTCGGGAAATATTATAGTTGAGACAAAAGCTCCCGCCGAGCTTATCGGAACCTTCCAAAATGTCAAAGTGACAAGCGCGGGAAACTGGATTTTAAAAGGAGAACTTGAAAATGGATAAAATCATAGAGCACGCAAGAGAAATAGGCAGACTTCTTCAGAACAGCGAGCCCTACAAGAAGCTCAAGGAAGCGGAGACGCTTGCCGATAAGGACGAAAAGCTTCAGAACGATATAAAGGAGTTTAACTTAAAGCGCCTTTCAATAAATGTCGAAACCCAGAAGGTTGAGAAGGACGGCGAGAAAATCGCCAATCTTAACCGTGAGATGCAGGCCGTATACGCCGAGATTATGTCAAACGAGCATATGAAGTCCTACAATGAGGCGAAGCAGGAATTTGACAACACCGTAACGAGAGTTGTCACCATCATTCAGAACTGCGCTCAGGGAGAGGACCCCGACACAACGGATTTTGACCCCTCGTGTACGGGAAGCTGCTCGACCTGCGGAGGCTGCGGCTGATAGTTGATTAATTAAAATAAGGGAGTGAGTACATGGGACAGCTGTCGCCGATGATGCAGCAATATCTAAAAATAAAAGATGAAAACAAGGATTCTATCCTTTTCTTCCGTCTCGGAGATTTCTACGAAATGTTCTTCGACGACGCGAAGCTCGCTTCAAAGGAGCTGGAGCTTACGCTCACGGGTCGCGACTGCGGTCTTGAGGAGAGAGCTCCCATGTGCGGCGTTCCTTATCACAGCTGCGAGGGATACATCGCCCGACTCGTTCAGAAGGGCTATAAGGTCGCCATCTGCGAGCAGATGGAGGATCCGTCGAAGGCAAAAGGTATCGTGAAGCGCGATATTATCAGAGTCGTTACTCCCGGAACCGTAATAGAGAGCAGTATGCTTGATGAAAGCCGCAACAACTACATCTCCTGTATTTACTCCGAGGGAAAAAGTGTAGCTATGTGCTTTTGTGATATTTCTACAGGAGAATTATACGCAACCGATTTCAAGAGCAAGGACTGCTTTGAAAAAATCAAAAGCCAGCTCTCCAGCTACAACCCAAGGGAAACTTTGATAGGCGGAGATGTTGTAAAAATCAAGGAGCTTGCTCCTTTTATCAGGGAAAAGCTCTCTACAACCGTTGAAATGCTCCCTGACGAGAACTTTTCTTATATTCTCTGCCGTGATATAGTACAAAAGCATTTCAAAGACGATTACAAAACAATCGAGGGCAGAGAGCTTATAGTAAGCGCTTTGGGAGCTCTTATGAGTTATCTTACGGCTACTCAGAAAACAGGGCTCGAAAGAATCAATCATATAAGCCTTTTCTCCGAGAGTCAGTATATGAAGCTCGATTTCAACACCCAGCGCAACCTCGAGCTGACGCAGACCATGCTCAACAAGGAAAAGCGCGGTTCGCTTTTGTGGGTGCTCGATAAAACCAAGACCTCTATGGGAAAAAGACTTCTCAGAAGCTGGGTTGAAAAGCCCTTGATGAACGTTACCGCGATCATCAACCGACAGAGCGCTGTGGAAGAGCTCGTAAACGAGACTGTTCTGAGACTCGACCTCACCGCGGCGTTGGTGGGTATTCTTGATATCGAGCGAATTATGACAAAAATCGTTTACGGCTCCGCAAACGCGAGGGAGCTTCGCTCTCTTTCAAGCGCGTTGGAGAGGATTCCGCAAATCAAGGAGCTGCTTCACGGCTGTAAATCAAGTCTTTTAAAAAGTGTTTATAACAGTATTGATACTCTCGAGGATATATTCAAGCTGATTGACGACGCGATAATCGACGACCCTCCGTTCTCCGTCAGAGAGGGCGGAATGATAAAGCGCGGCTTCAACAGTGAGCTTGACGCGGTCAGCTCGGATATGAACGACTCAACAGGTCTGCTTTCTCGAATTGAGGAGGAGCAGAGAGCTCTTACGGGTATTCCCAAGCTAAGAGTCGGATATAACAGAGTATTCGGTTATTACATAGAGGTCACCAATTCCTACAAGAATATGGTGCCCGAAGCATACATCAGAAAACAAACTCTCACCAATTGCGAGAGATACATCACGGAGGAATTAAAGACGATCGAGGGCAGGATCCTCGGCGCGAAGGATAAAGCGGTAGCTCTTGAGTATAAGCTGTTTGACGAAATCAGAAAGCAGGTCGCCTCTCAGCTTGACAGGATCGAGAAAACCGCTAACGCCGTTAGCACTCTCGACGCGCTGTGCTCGCTCGCCAATGTTGCCTCCGACAACAGATTTGTCCGACCCGACGTCAACCTCGGAGATAAGATTATTCTCAAGGACAGCCGTCACCCTGTGGTTGAGCTTCTTCTCAACGGCGCTCCGTTTGTGCCAAACGACGTTTATCTCAACTGCGGTCCAAACAGAGTAGCGATTATTACAGGTCCAAATATGGCGGGTAAATCAACATATATGAGACAGGTAGCCTTAATCGTGATTATGGCGCAAATCGGCTCGTTTGTTCCCGCTTCATCCGCTGAAATCGGAATTGTGGACAGCATTTTTACAAGAGTCGGAGCTTCCGACGATCTCGCGTCGGGACAATCGACCTTTATGGTTGAAATGAGCGAGGTCGCTCACATTGTTACAAACGCTACCTCTAAGTCGCTTCTTATACTCGATGAAATCGGCAGAGGAACCTCGACCTTTGACGGAATGAGCATCGCGAGAGCGGTTCTAGAGTACGTTTCCGATAAAAAGAAGCTTGGGGCAAAAACTCTCTTCGCGACTCACTACCACGAGCTCACCGTTATGGAGGACGTTATTGACGGCGTAAATAACTACAACATCGCCGTTAAGAAACACGGCGACGATATAACCTTTCTGAGAAGAATCGTCCCGGGCGGCGCCGACGACAGCTACGGTATAGAGGTCGCCAAGCTCGCGGGCATTCCCGACAAAATAATAAACAGGGCAAAGGAGATCCTCGCAGAGCTCGAGAGCGGAAAAAGCTCCGAAGGTAATGTCAAGTCCTCTGTCAGGCATCAGGAAAGCGATCAGCTCAGCCTTTTGCCGAGCATAGATTCGGCGATTGCCGAAAAGCTTAAAAACGTTGATTTGAATACGCTCACGCCGATTGAGGCGATGAACTTACTGTTTGAACTGAAAAAAATGATTTAAGGCGGTGAATGAATGGGTGTCATCAATGTGCTCGACAAGCACGTCGCGGAGCTTATCGCGGCGGGCGAGGTCGTTGAGCGTCCCGCTTCCGCGATAAAGGAACTGATTGAAAATTCAATAGACGCGGGCGCCGACGATATCACGGTCGAGATTCAAAACGGCGGCATCACATTTATGAGAGTCACCGACAACGGCTGCGGAATAATGCGCGATGATATCAAGAAGGCGTTTTTGCCGCACGCCACAAGCAAAATAAAGCTCGAAAACGACCTCGAGAGCATTTCCACTCTCGGGTTCAGAGGTGAGGCGCTGTCCTCGATTTCCTCAGTATCGAGATTACAGCTTCTTACCCGCCACAAAAGCGAGGAGCTCGGAACCTCCTATGAGATTGACGGTGGGGAGGAGATCGTTTTTGACGACGCGGGCTGTCCCGTCGGTACGACTATGATTGTCAGGGATTTGTTCTACAATATCCCCGCGAGAATGAAGTTTTTGAAGCAGAACAGAGCCGAGGGAAACGCCGTCGCCAATGTGGTCGACAAAACCGCGCTTTCCCATCCCGAAATCGCCTTTACGTTTATCAGAGACGGCAGGAGAGTCCTTAAAACCTCGGGTGACGGAAAGATTAAATCCGCGATTTATTCCGTTTTCGGAAAGGATTTTGCAGACGGCTTGATGCCCGTGAGCTATGAGCTGAACGGCGTAAGCGTTAAGGGTTATATTTCAAAGCCGATTAACTCAAGACCGAACAGGAGTATGCAAAGCTTTTTCATCAACGGACGATATGTCCGCTCGAGAACCGCGTCGGTGGCGCTCGAGGAGGCGTGCAAGGGCTCCGTTATGGTCGGAAAATTCCCCGCCTGCGTGCTTCATCTGACAGTTCCGTTTGAAGCAATAGACGTTAACGTCCACCCGTCAAAAATTGAGGTAAGGTTTATCAATGAGAGACCGATTTTTGACGCTGTATATCACGCGGTAAAGACCTCACTGAATAAAAACGACGAGCGAAAGAAGCTGTCTTTTCCCGAAAAAAAGGACGACGCTTTTTCTCAGCTACGAAAGCCGAAGCCCTTTGTCGCGACTCCCGCGGTATTTGAGAAAAAAGAGGAAGCAAAACCCGAGCCGACTCACAACAACCCCTTTGACGAGCTAAACGCCGTTGTCGGCACGATCAATCCGCCGAAAAAGGAAACCGCGGTACTTCACGATTACGACAGTCCTATCAAGGTTTATTCAAAGGACGCTGTCCGCAGACAGGAGAATTTTCAAAGTAAACTTGAAAAGTTCAAAGCAAAGCCTACAGATACCGAAATAGTTTCAGAGAAAAAGCCTGAGAAAAAGCCCGAAGAGCAGCCCGGCATAATCGTCGAAGCCGATGAACCGAAAACGCTTTATGAACAGCCGAAAAACAAGATTGTTTTCATCGGAGAGGCTTTTAAAACATACATACTTGTTGAGAAAAACGACAAAGAGATTGTCATAATAGATAAGCACGCGGCTCATTAGCGTATAATTTATGAGCGGCTGAAAAAGGAGAGAGGAGCAGGCTTTTCCCAGGTTCTGCTCAAGCCTGTGACGGTGCTCCTTAACAAAACCGACTACGAGGCGGCAATAAGCAATCTCGATATGTTTTCCGAGTGCGCTTTTGACGTAGATGACTTCGGCAACGGCTCTTTGATTGTCCGCGCCGCGCCTCAGTACCTCGGAATAGACGACATCGAGTCGTCGGTAATTGAAATGGCGGGATATATCGCGCAGAATAAAAACGATATCCGTACCGAAAAAATGGACTGGATTTATCATAACGTCGCGTGCAGAGCGGCTATAAAGGGCGGAAACATCAGCACAAAAGAGGAGCTGATTGATATTGCCAATCAGGTTGATAATGATGAAACGCTCAGGTATTGTCCTCACGGACGGCCTGTCTGTACTGTAATCACCCGTCGGGAGCTTGAAAAGCAATTCGGAAGAGTATAACGGAGGAAAAGACTGTGACAAACAACGGAAAAATCAAGCTGCTTGTCGTAGTCGGACCGACAGCCTCGGGAAAAACCTCACTCGCGATTGAGCTCGCTAAAAAATATAACGGCGAGGTGATCTCCGCCGACAGTATGCAGATTTACAAGCAAATGCGTATCGCTACGGCGAAGCCGTCGGTTGAGGAAATGGACGGAGTCAGACATCATATGCTCGATTTTCTTGAGCCTGACAAAAGCTATTCCGTCGGACAGTATGTGCTCGACGCTCAAAGAGCGATAGAGGATATTGTCAGCCGCGAAAAAAATGCGATTATTTGCGGAGGAACAGGGCTGTATATTGATTCTCTTCTGAAAGGGATTGAATTTGAGGACAGCAGCAGCGACCGCGCGCTCAGAGAAGAGCTTAACCTGAAAGCCGACGAAAAGGGGTTGGATCATCTTCTCGGGATTCTGGCTGATTTTGACCCTGATTCCGCAGAGAGGCTCTCAAAGGAGAAAAACAAAAAGAGAATAATACGAGCGATTGAGTTCTACAAAACAACGGGAAAAACAATCACTCAGCAAAACGAAGCCGACAAGCAGGAAAAATACGATTCACTTATTTTCGGACTTACGGCGAAGGACAGACAGTATATTTACGACAGGATCAATCTCAGGGTTGATATTATGATTGAATCGGGCTTGCTTGAGGAAGCGAAAAGCGTTCTCAATTCCGATTTGAGCGAGACCTCAAGAATGGCAATCGGCTACAAGCAGCTAAAGCCGTATTTTGACAACGAAAAGACCTTGGAAGAGTGTATAGAAAGGTTAAAGACAGAAACTCGTCACTACGCCAAGCGTCAGCTTACGTGGTTTCGGCGTAACAATAATATAGAGTGGATAAATATTGACGAGTACAAAAACTCAAAAGAGCAGCTCGAATACGCTTCGGGCATAATCAAAAACAGAGGTTTTTATGGATAAATTACTATTTAAACGAATAATTTTCGGACTTTTGACGATTCTTATCGTTTCATATATCGTTTATCTTTTCGCGAACTCAAATTTCGCGAAGGCGGTTGAAACAGAGGAGGCGGTTTCATGCGACGTCTCCGATATCATTCACAGCGAAGCGTTTATTGTCAGGGATGAGTCCTATGTTGAAAACAGCGATATAGGCGTTTTGTCTTATAACGTAAACGACGGAGACAACGTCAAGACGGGTGAAAACATAGCCGATATCTACAATAACGAGAGCGACGCCGTCTCGAGACAGCAGATCAAAAAAATCAACAGTCAGATAAGCGAGCTGAAAACGCTCAGCGACAACTATTACAAGGATTCCGTCGGACTTGACACAATCAACACGCAAATCGGCAATAACATTTATTCGATTATTTCTAATGTGAATCAGGGTAAGCTTGACGACGCGTCGGACAACTGCAACAGCCTTTTGATGACAATTTGCGAAAGACAGCTGACGACGGGCAGCGTAAAGAATTTCAAGGCAAAAATTAACGAGCTGCAAAGGAAAAAGTCGAAGCTCGAGTCGAATTGCTCGGACAAGATAGGCTCCGTGTCGGCTCAGAAGGCGGGATACTTTATTTCGCAGACAGACGGCTACGAGAAGTCTGTAAGCTTCGACAATATCGACAAGCTCAGCTTGTCGAAGTTCAGAAAGCTGAAAAAGAAAAAGACTCCGCAGAACGTCGTCGGAAAAATCGTAACAAATCCCGAATGGTACATAGCCTGCGAGGTCAGCGCCGACGATACCGTGATGCTCGCGAAGCTTCTGAACAGCGAGGCTACGATTTATGTTTCAATGCCTTCCGTCACAACCGAGAAGATTCCTGCCGCAATTTACTCAATAAACCAGCGGACAAAGCAGAGCAAGGCGGTTCTGGTGCTCGGCTGCGACTATATGAACAGCTTTCTTGCCGACGCGAGAAAGGAGCATATAGAAATCACTACGATTTCCTACTCGGGTCTTAAGGTGAGCAAGCGCGCGATTCACGAGGATTACGTGACCCGTGAAAAAACAAATAAAAAGGGCAAAACCGTTAAGCAAAAGAAAAAGGTTCAGGGCGTATATGTGCTTCACGGCTCGGAGCTTATTTTCAAGGAAATATCAATCGCTTATTCGGCGTCCGACTATGTTCTTTGCAACCCAAGCCCGAATGAAGGCGTATTGTTCAGCGGAAAAACGATTGAGCTTTATGATCAAGTTGTAATAAAAGGAGATAATCTTTATGACGGAAAAGTTATTACGTGATATTGAGTACAATTATAAGACGATTGAGGAGAGAATAAGCGAGGCAGCGCTAAAGGCAGGCAAAAAGAGAGAGGACATAACCTTTCTCGCCGCGACAAAGACCGTAGACCCCGAGGCGATCAATTACGCGATTTCTCTCGGACTGAGGTATATAGGCGAAAACAAGGTCCAGGAGCTTCTTTCAAAATATGACTTTTACGACCTTGAAAACGCTTCTCTTCAGTTTATCGGTCATCTTCAATCCAACAAGGTTCGTCAGATTGTCGGCAAGGTAGACCTTATTCAGTCCGTCGACAGCGTTAAGCTCGCGAGAGAGGTCAGCAAACAGTCCGTAAAGAACAACGTAAATACCGATATTCTCATAGAGGTCAACATCGGCGGTGAGGAGAGCAAGAGCGGAACAGAGCCCGAAAGGCTTGTTGAATTGCTCGACGAAATCAAGGATTTTGAGAACATTTCGGTCAAAGGTCTAATGTGTATACCGCCGATTTGTGATAGTCAACAAAAAATTCTGAATTTTTTCAGTAAAATGAACAATATATTTATTGACATCTCAGGCAAAAAAATAGATAATATATCTATGGATATACTTTCAATGGGTATGTCTGCCGATTATTATGAAGCAATACTATCAGGCGCCACTATGGTCAGGGTTGGTTCATCTCTGTTCGGCGCTCGAAATTATCAGGCATAAAGAAAAAATAGGAGGAATTTGAATGGCTGGTTTTGTAGATAAGTTTAAACGTATGTGGGACGCCCCCGATGAAGAATATGATAACGGCTATGACGAGTACGGTTACGCTGACAACGAGGAGGACGATTACGACGACGTAAGTCCTTATCCTTCATCAAGAGGTAACAGAAACAAGGTCGTTAACATCAGCGCGACAGCAAAGCTTCAGGTCGCCCTCTTTAAGCCCGAGAGATTCGGCGAGGAGACAAGAGCTATCGCGGACGAGCTTATCAAGACTCACACCGTTGTACTTAACCTTGAGGAAACCAACAAGGATATGTCCAGAAGAATCATTGACTTCTTGAGCGGCGTTGCTTACGCTAACCGCGGCAAGATCAAGAGAGTCGCTTCGAGTACCTTCATCATTATTCCTAACAATGTTGATCTCACGGGCGACGACCTTCTCGACGAGCTCGAAAACAGCGGTGTATACTTCTGATAAAGAGGACAGGGAGCTTCTCTCCAGAGTCGACGACGCGGTCAGGCTGTCTTCTCTTCGGCACAGTCCGACCTTTCTCGGCTTTTTAAACGAGAGGGAGCAATACATAATTAAAGAATACTTTTCAAACTCCGAGTGTAATCTCAGCTTTTTCGGCGGGTATGACGGCTCAAAGCGCAATATCGCAGCTTTCAGCGAGTATGAGCTTGATCCCCGTGATTATCCGCTAAAGGGCGTTTATTTTAAGTTCAGGAAAACTGACAAGCTTTCTCACAGGGATTTTCTCGGAGCTTTGATGGGTTTAGGTATCGAAAGAAGCTCGGTCGGTGATATCGTCATCAACGAGGGACAGGCTGTCTGTTTTGTTAAAAGCGAGCTTTATGACTACATTGTCTCGCAGATTCTGAAAATAGGCAGGGTAGGAGTGAGGATAGTCAAGGCTGACGAGTGCTCGCTTATCTTTGAGGACAATATAGAAGAACTCAGCGTGATTGTCAGTTCAATGAGACTTGACGCTGTCGCGGCGGCTCTCACGGGCTTGTCAAGGGCAAAGACAGCTCAGCTTATTCTTTCGGGCAGTGTCGCCGTAAATTACCTTGAAGCAAAAAACGTAAGCTGTATATTAAAGGAAAACGACATTCTTTCGATACGTAAATGCGGCAAATTTGTTATTAAAAAACAGTCGGGACTGACAAAAAAAGGTCGGCTAAAGATTATTATTGAACATTATAGATAGGAGTGTTTAAAATGTTAACTATTGAAGAAATCAAGGATATCTCTTTCAGAAGAGGAAGAGGTTACAGAGGCGAAGATGTTGACGCATTCATAGATGAGGTTATCGTTTCATTTGAACAGCTTAAGAAGGAAAAATCCGACTTAATCAGGAAAATGGATATTCTCGCCACAAGAGTTGAGCAGTACAGAGCGGACGAGGAAACTGTCCGTAACGCGCTCCTTTCTTCACAGAGAGTAGCCGACGCTTCAATCAAGGAAGCAAACGCCAAGGCGGCTCAGATAGTATCCGACGCTGAGGCGAAGGCTCAGTCAATGCTCAAGGAGGCAAACGAGATCACAGCAAAGCAGAAGGAGGTTTACCTCAAGCTCAAGAGTGATTCCGTAGCTCTCAGAGAAGAGCTCACAGAGCTTTATAACTCACACCTCAAGAGCATAAAAGACCTTCCGACAGACGCGGCTGTTATCAAGGCTCAGGAAGAGCTCGACAAAAAATACCCCACAACTCCCGTAGAGGAGGAGCCCGTACAGGAGACTGTTGAAGAGGAGGAGGTACAGGCTGAGGCAGAGGTTTACGAGCCCGTCGCTCCCGCGCAGAAGCCCGCTGTTCAGCAGGACGTTGAGTTTGTCAGAGACGACAAATTCTCAAACCTTAAATTCGGCGAAAACTACGACGTAGACGCAGAGTAATTTTATATTTAGGAGTAATCAGAATGTCTCAGGATTATAATTCCACACTTAATCTTCCGAAAACCGATTTCCCCATGAGGGCGGGCTTACCGAAAAGCGAGCCTGTCACTCTGAAAAAATGGGAGGACAACAAGGTATACGACAAGCTTATGGAGCACAACGAGGGCAAGCCGCTTTATGTGCTTCACGACGGTCCTCCGTACGCAAACGGCGATATCCACCTCGGTCACGCGCTCAACAAAATCCTAAAGGATTTTATCGTTCGATATAAGAATATGTCGGGCTTTAAGTCCCCTTATGTTCCGGGCTGGGATACTCACGGACTCCCGACAGAGCTCAAGGCGCGTCAGAAGGCGGGCATCGGAAGCTCCGCGGATATTTCCGTGCTCGAGCTCAGAAAGCTTTGCGAGGAATTTGTTACAGGCTACATAAATGACCAGCGCAGCCAGTTCAAGCGTCTCGGCGCTATCGGCGAGTGGGATAATCCCTACATCACTTTAAAGCACGAGTTCGAGGCTGAGCAGATCAAGGTTTTTGCCGAAATGGCGACAAAGGGCTACATTTACAAGGGCTTGAAGCCTGTTTACTGGTGCCCCGAGTGCAAGACCGCGCTCGCCGAAGCCGAAATCGAGTACGCAGAGGATCCGTGTCACTCCATCTATGTAAAGTTCAAGGTCACAGACGACCTCGGCAAGTTCAAGGCTATGGGCATTGAGCCCTCAAAAATCAGCTTCGTAATCTGGACAACGACGACATGGACGCTTCCCGCTAACCTCGCGATTTGTCTCGGCCCCAGATTCGAGTATTCAATCATCAAGTGCGGCGACGAATTCTATATTATGGCGACCGATCTCTTTAAAAACGCGCTCGAGGAAGCGGGTATCACCGATTATGAGGTTGTCGCGACAATGAAGGGCAGCGAGTTTGAGTATATGAAGGCAGCTCATCCCTTCCTTGACAGAGAGTCGCTTATTATCGTAGGCGAGCACGTAACACTGGAAAGCGGTACAGGCTGTGTACATACAGCTCCCGGTCACGGTGTTGACGACTACAATGTTTGCCTGAATTATGATATCCCCGTTGTTTGTCCTGTTGACTCAAACGGTGTTCTCACCGAGGAAGCGGGTCAGTTCGCGGGTCTTACAACCGACGAAGCAAACAAGAAAATCGCGATTTATCTCGACGAGACAGGCTCTTTGTTTGCTCTTAAAAAGATCATCCACCAGTATCCTCACTGCTGGAGATGTAAGTCTCCGATTCTTTTCAGAGCGACCGATCAGTGGTTCTGTTCTGTTGACGATTTCAAGGACGAGGCTATTGACGCTATCAACACTGTTGAATGGGTTCCCGCGTGGGGCAAGGAGAGAATCACCTCCATGGTCAGAGACCGTAAGGACTGGTGTATCTCCCGTCAGCGTAAATGGGGCGTTCCGATTCCGATTTTCTACTGCGCCGATTGCGGCGAGCCTTATGTTGATAAGGACGCTATGCTCAAGGTTGCCGAAATCTTCGGCGAAGAGGGCTCGAACGCGTGGTTTGAAAAGGACGCAAAGCAGCTTATGCCCGACGGCGTAAAGTGTCCCTAGTGCGGCTGCGAAAGCTTTGAGAAAGAAAAAGACATCATGGACGTTTGGTTCGACAGCGGCTCCTCGCACACAGCCGTTGTAAAACGCCGTCCTTACCTTAAATTCCCCGCTGACCTTTATCTCGAGGGCAACGATCAGTACAGAGGCTGGTTCCAGTCGTCTCTGCTCACCTCTGTCGCGACAGAGGGCGTAGCTCCTTACAAGACCGTACTTACTCACGGTATGATTCTTGACCTTGAAAGACGCAAGATGAGTAAGTCCCTCGGCAACGGTATCAGCCCGCAGGAGGTTATCAAGCAGTACGGCGCGGATGTGCTCAGACTTTGGGTCTCATCAACCGACTATCAGACAGATGTTACAATCTCCAACGATATTCTGAAGCAGACCTCAGAGGCATACAGAAAAATCAGAAACACAGCGCGTTATATTCTCGGTAATCTTAATGATTTTGAGCCCGATAAGGATATGGTTGCTGTTGAAAACCTCACTAATATCGACAAATGGGCGGTCAAGACTCTCAACAATCTGATTGAAAAGTCAATCGCGTCCTATGAGAAGTTTGAGTTCCATCAGGTTTACCGCTCAATTTACAATTTCTGCGTTGTTGATATGTCTAACTTCTATCTCGACGTTCTCAAGGACAGGCTCTACACCGAAAAGAAGGACAGCCATTCAAGACGCTCGGCTCAGACGGCTATGTATCTCATTCTGGACGCTATGACCAGAATGCTTTGTCCGATTCTCGCGTATACATCCGATGAAATCTGGCAGTATATGCCTCATAAGTCAAGCGACAACACGGAAAACATCCTTTTCAATGATATGCCGTCCGTAATCGAGCTTGACGTTGACGACGAGTTTATGGCTGAGTGGGGCAGGATCTCGGCGCTCAGAGACGACGTTAAGAAGGAGATCGAGACACTTGTCAAGGACAAGACGATCAAATCCTCTCTTGAAGCGAAGGTTACTCTCAAAGCCTCGGGCGAGACTCTTGAGTTACTCAGAAAGATTGAGGACGAAATCAAGCCCGCTCTGATTGTCTCCGAGGTTGAGATCCTCGAGGGCGACGGAGAACTCTCAATCTCGGTTGAAAAGGCTGAGGGCGAGAAGTGCGAAAGATGCTGGACAATCAGCAAAACCGTCGGACAGAATTCAACTCACCCGACGCTTTGCGAAAAGTGCCTTAAATTCTTTGAATAAATTACACGGTCGGTGTGGATTTCTGCACCGACCTTACTGTATATTTGCCCGTTTACCGCGGGAGAAAGGCTGTGGCTTTAATGCCTTATATTGTTTTGGGTTGCTCGCTTTTAATCGCGGCGATTGATTATATAATAAAAATCCTTGTAATTAACAACTTGAAACCGATTTCCTCCTTTGCGGTTATCCCCGGACTGTTTTCTCTGACTTATGTTGAGAACAGGGGAGCCGCCTTCGGAATGTTGTCAGACGCAAGGTGGGTTTTCATAACGTTTACGGTAATCGTTATCGCGGTTATGATATATTTGATGTTTAAAAAGAGAATCACAAGTAAGCTGTTCAATATTTCCGCTGTTCTGATAATCGGCGGGGGAATAGGAAATCTGATTGACAGGATTTTTTACGGTTATGTTGTCGATTATCTAAGCGTAAGCTTCTTTCCTCCCGTGTGTAATTTTGCCGATTATTGTATAACGGTCGGAGCCGCTTTACTGGTGATTTATCTGATGTTTTTCTCCGATTTTCTCTCAAAAAAGGATAAAAACAATGGAAAAGTATAGCTTTACCGCTGATTGCGGAAGCGTCGGTGTGAGACTCGACAAGTTTCTTGCGGGAAATGTTCCCGACATCACCCGAAGCGCCCTTGTAAATCTGATCGCAAACGGAAATGTGCTCGTCAATAACGCCGGGATCGCGAAGAACTATAAGCTCAGACAAAACGACATCGTGACGGTAACCGTTCCCGATCCCGTTGAGTACGAGGCAAAGGCTGAGAATATCCCTCTCGACATAGTTTATGAGGACGAGGACTTGCTGGTGGTCAACAAGCCGAAGGGAATGGTGGTTCATCCCGCCACGGGGAACTACGAGGGAACGCTTGTAAACGCGCTTTTATATCACTGTAAGGACAGGCTTTCGGGTATAAACGGCGTTATGCGGCCGGGGATCGTCCACAGAATCGACAAAAACACCAGCGGACTTCTAATTGTCGCGAAAAACGACAAGGCTCACAAGAAGCTCGCGGAGCAGATTCAGGAGCACAGCTTCACGAGAGAGTACGAGGCCGTGGTTCTCGGAAATATAAAAACCGACAGAGGTACAATTGACGCTCCGATCGGCAGACATCATGTCGACCGAAAGAAAATGACAGTCACCGAGAAAAACTCCAGAAACGCCGTTACTCATTACGAGGTCATTGAGCGATTCGGTCGGTATACCCACATCAAATGTATTCTTGAAACGGGAAGAACCCACCAGATAAGAGTTCATATGGCGTATATCGGTCATCCTGTCGCGGGGGACGATGTTTACGGAAGCAAAAAGGAAAAGCTGAGCTTTACGGGTCAATGCCTGCACGCCCGAAAAATTGGCTTTGTACACCCGTCGAGCGGTGAGTACCTCGAGTTTTCGTCAGAATTACCCGAGTATTTTCAAAAGTTTTTGAACAAGCTTTACAATATAAGCCGATAAGTTTCTTTTTTATAAAAAACTATTGCATTTGCGGCTTGTTTATGGTATTATATTAAGGCATTTGGATACCGTTACACTTGTAATGGGGTTCAAAAAACGGCATTTTGCCGCAATTTGAAGCGGATAGTCCTCTGCGTTTGACGTACGAATATCTGAAATTTTACAGGAGGTTCAATTATGGACGCATTAAAAACAATTGCCGCTGATTCAGTAAAGGCAGAGATTCCTCAGTTCCGCATCGGTGATACCGTTAAGGTTTCCGTTAACATTCGCGAGGGACAGAGAGAAAGAATCCAGATGTTCGAGGGCACAGTTATCGCTAAGCGCGGTTCAGGCGTTGCCGAGACATTCACTGTAAGACGTGTTTCTTACGGCGTAGGTATCGAGAGAGTATTCCCGATTCACTCACCCAACGTAAGAAAGGTTGAGGTTGTTCGCCGCGGTAAGGTAAGAAGAGCTAAGCTTTATTATCTCCGTGACCGTGTTGGTAAGGCCGCAAAGGTTAAGGAACTGGTCTAATAGTAAGAGAGGGGACTGTTCAGTCCCTTTTTTACTATTTTTCTCAAAGGCAGGCTATAAAGGTATATGAAAAAAACAGCAGTAAGAGAAGCTTCCGTAATTCACCTGAGAAAATCGGACACCGTAAACGCGGTTTACGACTGGGTAAGCTCGTTTGTGTTCGCGACCGCGCTGGTTATTGTAATTCTGACGTTTTTTATCAGGATAGTCGATATTGACGGACGTTCAATGATGCCGACCTTATTCGACAAGGAAAAGGTAGTCATTACAAATATCGTCTCGACTCCCGAAAACGGTGATATTGTTATAATCAGCCACGGAGCGGAGTATGAAAAGCCGCTTGTAAAGAGGGTCATCGCGACTCAGGGTCAGAAGCTTAGTATTGATTTTGATAAAAATACGGTTACGGTTGACGGCAAAGTGCTCAGTGAGCCGTACATAAGAGGAAAGACAACGATGGAGGACGGCGAGATTCCGTCGGTTATTCCCAAGGGCAAGGTTTTTGTAATGGGCGATAACCGTGAGGAATCAAGCGACAGCCGAGGAACAAGAATAGGTCTTATAGACGAAAAGAATATCATCGGCAAGGTAAGATGTGTTGTTTATCCGTTTAATGAATTCAGGTTTGTAAAATAAAGGTGGTTTCCATGGGCGGAACAAGAGTAAAAATTAAGAAAAAACCAAAGGCGGAGCTTGAGCCCCGTACCATTCACCTCAAAAAATCAGAGGGCACGGCAAGCTTGTACGAGTGGGTTCACTCGCTTGTGTTCGCGGTCGCGATCGTTGTTGTTATCCTTACCTTCTTTTTGAGACTCGTGGACGTTAGCGGAACTTCAATGCTCCAGACGCTTAAAAGTGAGGACAAGGTAATAGTCACTAATTTCTTCTATACTCCGAATCACGGCGATATCGTTGTAATAAGCCACGGCGCCGAGTATTCGAAGCCGCTCATCAAACGCGTAATCGCTACCGAAGGCGACAGACTCGAGATCGACTTTGAAACAGAGACCGTTAAGGTCAACGGAGAAGTCCTTAAGGAAAGCTACATTCAGGGTCACACCAGAGACGAGCAGGGAGAAATCCCCGCGGTTATCCCCGAAGGAAAGGTTTTTGTAATGGGTGACAACAGGACGGTTTCTCTTGACAGCCGTTCGCCTGAAATCGGACTTATTGACGAAAAGGACATTATCGGAAAAGCCCAGTTTGTGGTATTTCCGTTTAATCATATCAAATTTGTAGGCTGATTCTAAACTCACATCAATATTGGTGTGAGTTTATTCTTAATTACGGGAAGTGATACAAAATGGAAAATCAGAACATTCAATGGTTTCCGGGTCATATGACCAAGACCAAAAGAAAAATACAGTCGAGTCTAAAGCTCATAGATGTTGTTGTTGAAATCCTCGACGCAAGAATCCCGATAAGCAGCAGCAATCCCGATTTGTCGGAGCTTATAAGCTCAAAGCCGAAGCTGGTTTTGCTCAATAAATGCGACAAGGCAAACCGAGCCGCTACAAATATGTGGGTCAGCTATTATCAGAAGCAGGGAATAAGGGCTATCCCCGTAGACTGCAAAAGCGGCAGAGGACTCAACAAATTTGTTCCCGCGGTGAGAGAGATTCTTTCAGATAAGTTCGAGGCTCAAAAGGCAAAGGGTATCAAAAATCCGATTCTTCGGGTGATGATTGTCGGAATCCCGAACGTCGGAAAGTCCTCGTTTATAAACAGGATCTCAAAGCAGACAAGGGCGAAGGTCGAAGACAGACCCGGAGTTACAAGAGGAAACCAGTGGTATACAATTTCAAGCGACCTCGAAATGCTCGATACCCCCGGGGTATTGTGGCCGAAATTTGACGATAATCAGGTAGGACTTCATCTTGCGTTTACAGGGGCTATTAAGGACAATATTCTTGATATAGAGCTTTTGGCGATGAATTTTCTTGAGCTTATGCAAAGTCATCCGACGGAAGAATTTTTACAAAGATTCAAGCTGAAAGCAGAGGATATCGTGGATTTGGAGCCGTATGACGCTCTTGAATTGATCGGCAGAAAAAGAGGAATGCTCATATCGGGCGGAGAAATCGACACCGAACGCGCCGCGAACCTTATTTTTGACGAATACAGGGACGGAAAATTCGGACTTATTACACTTGAGTACCCGGAGGAAGGCTGATGGATTGGCTGCTTTACGAAAATGAATCAAAACTAAAGGGCTTTCAAAGCGTTTGCGGAGTTGACGAGGCGGGAAGAGGACCCCTCGCGGGACCTGTTTGCGCCGCCGCTGTGATCCTTCACGATAATCAGATCATCGAAGGGGTCAACGACTCGAAAAAGCTCTCGGAAAAGAAAAGGGAGGCCCTTTTTGACGTTATAAAGCAAAGTGTTAAGGCGTACTCGATCGCTTTTGCGACTGTAGAGGAAATAGAGGAAATGAATATCTTAAACGCCACAATGCTCGCGATGAAAAGGGCTGTTGACGGGCTGAAGCTGAAAGCCGACTACGCGCTGATAGACGGGAACCGACTTCCTGAGCTTGACATTCCGTGCGAGTATGTGATCAAGGGCGACGCAAAGTCTATGTCTATAGCCGCCGCGTCGATTCTGGCTAAGGTAAGCCGAGACAGACTTTGCTATAAATACGCCGAAAAATATCCCCAGTACGGTTTTGACAAACACAAGGGCTACGGCACAAAGCTTCACACCGAAAGGATAAGAGAATTCGGACCATGCGAGATCCACAGGATGAGCTTTCTTACAAAGATACTGAACAATGACAGATAAACAGGAACTCGGGAAAAAGGGTGAAAAGGCGGTCGCGAAATACCTGAAAAGAAAACGGTTTAAGATATTAGAAAGAAACTATTCCTGCATATATGGCGAAATTGACATAATCGCGGAAAATAAAAAGTATCTTGTATTTGTCGAGGTCAAAACGAGAAAAGCGGGACAAATGCTGGAGCCTCGGTTCTCTGTCGATTACAAAAAACGGAACCGTATTATCAGGACAGCCGCGAGATTCCTTTCGGACTACTCAACCGAAAAACAACCGAGGCTTGATGTTGCCGAGGTCGTCGTTAATGAAAAAGGAAAGCTCGAAATAACCTACATTGATAATGCCTTTGAGCAGGAGGGAGATTATGCGCCTTTTTGATTTGCATTGTGATACGCTTTATGAGGCGCTCGCGCGCGGTTGTGATTTTGATAATCCCGATTTTCATATCACTCCCCGTAAATCAAGCTTTATTTCGCCGTATATTCAGTGCTTCGCGATTTGCGTGCCCGAGGAAATCACGGGCGAAAGAGCGACGATGATGTTTAAAAGCGCCTATGAAAAGCTTTTGGAACAATGTTCAAAATTCGATATCAGAATAATAAAATCCTTTTCGGACATAAAAGACGTAACCGAAAACGGACAGAGGGGAGCGGTTTTCACGGTTGAAAACGCTTCCGTACTTGCGGGAAAGCTCGAGAATGTTTATCTGTTTCGGGATTTCTCGGTGAAGCTTGCGACCCTTACATGGAACGGCAGAAACGAGCTTGGTGACGGAGCTATGGTCAGTCACTCAAATGGATTGACGCCCTTCGGGATCAAGGTCATTAAAAAGCTCGAGGAGTACAGGATAACGATTGATGTTTCTCACACGAGCGACAGGCTGTTTTATGACATTATAAAAAACTCAAGCAGACCTGTTGTCGCGTCTCACTCCGATTCACGAATAATAACTAACGTCAAACGCAATCTGACCGACGAGCAATTTGAAATAATCAAGAAACGAAAAGGTATTGTCGGACTGAATCTTCACAGGGATTTTCTGAACAACGACATTGAAAAAGCCTCAAAATATGACATTCTTCGTCATGCGGAGCATTTTCTTTCCTTGGGCGGAGAGGACGTTCTGGCTGTCGGCGCGGATTTTGACGGCTGTGACCTTCCCGCTGACATCAGAGGAATCGACAGCATGGGTGAGATTTACGAGCTGTTTTTAAAGAATAATTACTCCGAAACACTTGTTAAAAAAATATTTTTTGAAAACGCCTATGATTTTTGTGAAAACTTTGACAAATAGCCGATAATACAGTATAATAAGATGTCAAAGTAGTGTTTAAAACAATAGAAAGGGTGATTTTATGTTGTATAACAGTACGGAAAATAAAAACGAAGTGGTTTCCGCTTCACAGGCAATCGCTCAGGGTATTTCAAAGGACGGAGGACTTTTTGTTCCTCAGGAGCTTCCGAAGTATGACGAAGAGACCTTAAAGAGCCTTTTGCCGCTCGGATATAAGGGAATAGCCAAGAAGGTGTTTTCTGATTTTTTGACCGATTTCACGGCGGAGGAAATCGACGACTGCGTAGAAAAAGCGTACACAGCCGAGAAGTTTGGTTCGGACAATCCCGCTCCGATCGCTTACAAAAAGTTTAACGGCAACGACGTCAATATTCTTGAGCTTTGGCATGGTCCGACCTGCGCGTTCAAGGATATGGCTCTCCAGATTCTGCCGCATCTTCTGACAAAATCACTCAAAAAGACGAACGACGGCAAGGACGCCGTGATTCTTGTAGCGACCTCGGGAGATACGGGCAAGGCAGCCTTGGAGGGCTTCAAGGATGTTGAGCATACAAAGATAATCGTATTCTATCCTGTCGACGGCGTAAGCCCGATGCAGAAGCATCAGATGAACACTCAGGAGGGCGAAAACGTAAAGGTTTGCGCGATCGAGGGTAACTTTGACGACGCTCAGACAGGTGTTAAGAAGATATTTACAACACCCGAGATTTCAGAAAAGCTCGGCGAGAATAATATGATGTTCAGCTCCGCAAACTCAATCAACTGGGGCAGACTTCTTCCGCAGATCGTTTATTACATAGCATCCTACTGCGAGCTCGTTAACGACGGCAAGATTCAGCTCGGCGATAAGATAAATGTTGTCGTGCCGACGGGTAACTTCGGCAATATACTCGCTTCGTACTACGCCTGCTGTATGGGACTTCCCGTTAATAAATTTATTTGCGCATCAAACTCCAACAACGTTCTGACTGATTTCATCAACACGGGCGTATACGACAAGAACCGCAAATTCTACACTACTATTTCACCTTCAATGGATATTCTTGTTTCCTCGAACCTCGAGAGACTTCTTTACAAGCTCTCGGGCGACAACGCCGAGGTTACGAGAGAGTGGATGACAGCCTTAAAGACCGACGGAAAATACGAGGTAAGCGCCGAGGTCAAGGACGCTGTTAAGTCCGCGTTCTACGGCGGATACTGCGACGATGAAATGACAAAGGCAACAATCAGGAAGATGTTTGACGAGCAGGGCTATCTCTGCGATACTCATACAGCCGTAGCGGTTGCTGTCTATGACCAATATGTAAGCGAGACAGGAGACAAGACTCCCGTTGTAATCGCTTCAACCGCCAGCCCGTATAAGTTCTCAAGGGCTGTCCTCGACGCGGTTAACGACGGCAGAGAGCTCCCCGACAACGAGTTTGATATGGCAGACCTTATCAACGAGATTACGTCCGCCGAGATTCCCGCTCCGCTCGCGAGCCTGAAGAACAAAAAGGCGCGTTTCTCCGACGTTGTAAAGGTGGACGAGATGCCCGACTATGTTCTCGGCGCGCTCGGTGTAAAATAAATGTCGCTTTTCGCGATAGCCGATCCGCATTTATCGCTCGGAACAGACAAGCCCATGGACGTGTTCCGCGGCTGGGATAATTATGTTGACCGACTGACTGAGAATTGGAACAGGCTTATTACAGATGACGACACTGTTGTAATCGGCGGCGATATTTCCTGGGCAATGAAGCTGTGCGAGACCGAAAAGGATTTTGAATATCTCAATTCCCTTTCTGGTACAAAGATACTTCTCAAGGGCAACCACGATTATTGGTGGGATACATTGAGCAAAATCAATCGTTACCTCGACGAAAAAGGCTTTGACTCAATTAAAATCCTGTTCAATAACAGCTACGAGGTTGACGACTATGTGATTTGCGGAACAAGAGGCTGGTTAATCGACTCCGAGTCGGAGGAGGATAAGCGTATTCTCCAAAGAGAATGCGGCAGGCTGAGGCTTTCCCTTGAACACGCTGAAAAAAGCGAAAAGGAGCCTGTTGTGTTTCTTCACTATCCTCCCGTTTGCGCGGGTGTAAGGTGTGATGAAATAATCGATATTCTTAAAGCCTACGGCGTTAAAAAGTGCTACTACGGTCATATCCACGGACAGAATATGATAAAAGGAGCCTTCAACGGCGAGCTTGACGGAATAAGGTTCAGACTCATATCCTGCGACGCTCTCGGCTTTATGCCGCTGCTTGTGAGATAAACAAAACTTTTCAAATATATATTGCTAAAAGCAAGACTAAATGATATAATTTATTGTGACAAAGTAAAATATAATTTTATGGAGGAATTCAAAATGAGCTTAGTAAATTCAACAAAACTCGACGAGGCAAACAAATACGAAGTAGAGGTAAACGTAAACAAGGAAACCTTTGCGGCAGCCACAATCAAGGCTTACAAAAAGCAGGTTAAAAATATCAATATCCCCGGTTTCAGAAAGGGTAAGGCTCCTAAGCATATGATTGAAAGAATGTACGGCAAGGGCGTTTTCTATGACGACGCTATTGACGACACATATCCCAAGGCTCTCGCCGATGCTACGGTTGAGGCTGAGCTCAAGGCAATCAGCGTTGAGGACTTAAACGTAAAAGAGGTAAGCGACGAAGGCTATACTTTTACGGCTAAAATCGTTGTCGCTCCCGAGCTTAATGTAGACGGCTACAAGGGCATTGAAGTCGAGAAGCTTTCAACCGAGGTTTCCGACGAGGCTGTTGAGGAAGAGCTCCAGTCAGTCAGAGAGAGGAACGGTCGCATGGTAACCGTTGAGGACAGACCCGCTCAGAACGGCGATACTGTTGTGATCGACTTCGAGGGCTTTGCCGACGGCGAGGCTTTTGAGGGCGGAAAGGCCGAGAACTTTAACTTGAAGCTCGGCGAGGGTCAGTTCATCCCCGGCTTTGAGGACGCTGTTGTAGGTCATTCGACAGGCGAGGATTTCACAATCGACGTAACCTTCCCCGAGGATTACAACGCCGAGAACCTTGCGGGCAAGGACGCTCAGTTCAAAATCAAGCTCCACGAAATCAAGGCTAAGGAGCTTCCCGAGGTTGACGACGAGTTTGTAAAGGATGTTTCCGAGAAGGATACTCTCGAGGAGTACAAGGAAGAGCTCAGAGAAAAGGTCGCAAAGAGACTCGAGGAAGAGTCTGAAAAGGACTTTGACAACAAGCTCACAGACGCTCTCGTTGAGCTCGCGACAGAGGAAATCCCCGAGGTAATGTTCCAAAACGAAGTAAGAGATATGGTTCAGCAGTTTGAGATGCAGCTCCAGTCACAGGGACTTAACCTTCAGACATATCTCCAGTACACGGGTATGGAGCAGGGCGCTATCGAGGCTACATACAGACCTCAGGCAGAAAAGAGAGTCAAGCTCAGACTTGTTTTGGAGGCTATCGCCCGTCAGGAAGGAATCGAAGCTGACGCTGACGCCGTTGAAGCGGAATACAACAAGCTTGCCGAAGCATACAATATGAAGGCTGAAGAGGTCAAGAACTTTATCTCCGAGGAATCACTCTCCGAGGACATCAAGGTTGATAAGGCTATGCAGCTTGTAAGAGATAACGCTAAGGTAAAATAATTCTGAATAAAATTACGTTTTCAGTCAATTAATAGAACGAAAGGATTGATTAATATGGCTTTAGTACCTTATGTAGTAGAGCAGACCAATCGCGGCGAGCGCTCCTATGACATATACTCCCGACTCCTTAACGACAGAATCGTTATGCTCAACGAGGAGGTCAACTCAGCCAGCGCCAGCGTGGTAGTCGCTCAGCTTCTGTATCTTGAAGCTCAGGATCCGACAAAGGATATCAGTCTCTATATCAACAGCCCGGGCGGTTCCGTCACCGACGGCTTCGCGATTTATGATACAATGAATTACATCAAGTGTGATGTTTCCACAATTTGTATGGGTATGGCGGCGAGCATGGGCGCGTTCCTTCTTGCCGCGGGCGCGAAGGGCAAGAGATACGCTCTTCCGAACGCCGATATTATGATCCACCAGCCCTCGGGCGGAGCTCAGGGTCAGGCGACCGATATGGAAATTCACACTCAGCACATTCTTGATATCAAGAAGAGACTGAACGAAATTCTCGCGAAGAATACAGGCCAGCCTGTTGAAATTATCGCGAAGGATACAAACCGTGACAACTTTATGACAGCTCAGCAGGCGCTTGAGTACGGTTTGATTGACAAGGTGTTTGAAAAAAGATAAGCGAGGGTAAATATGCCTAACAAGATTGACGACAATATATACTGCTCCTTCTGCGGAAAGCCGCAGGAGTTTGTCGGCAGGCTCATAAAGGGCAACGGCGTGTACATCTGCGACCAGTGCATTGAGCTTTGCGTGAATATCCTTGAGGATTCGGGCTTCGATACCTCTCCCGCCGAGGAAACTCTTTCGGAGAGCGCTCCCGATATCCCTCAGCTTCTCAAGCCCGCTGAAATCAAAAATATTCTTGATGAGTATGTCATTGGGCAGGACAGGGCTAAAAGAGCGCTCAGCGTAGCGGTTTATAACCATTACAAGCGCGTGTTCAGCAACGACAACGATGTTGAGTTCGCGAAGAGCAACGTGCTTCTGCTCGGTCCTACTGGTGTAGGCAAGACGCTTCTTGCTCAGACACTGGCGAAAGCGCTTGACGTTCCGTTCGCGATTGCGGACGCTACGACTCTCACGGAGGCGGGCTACGTCGGCGAGGATGTTGAAAATATTCTCTTAAAGCTCATTCAGGCTGCGGATTTCGACATTGAAAAGGCGGAAAGAGGAATCATCTACATCGACGAAATCGACAAAATCGCACGTAAATCCGAAAACCCGTCAATCACCCGCGACGTAAGCGGCGAGGGCGTTCAGCAGGCTTTGCTCAAGATTCTCGAGGGCACGGTCTCCAATGTTCCGCCGACAGGAGGCAGAAAGCATCCTCAGCAGGAGTTTATCCAGGTTAACACCAAGGATATCCTTTTTATCTGCGGCGGCGCCTTTGACGGACTTGAAAAGATAGTCGAAAAGCGAAAGGGCGCGTCACTCGTCGGCTTCGGAGCCAACGTTCAGGAAAAGGCTGTCCTTGACGAGACGGGCTGGATGGAGGATGTTGTCGCTCACGATCTTGTGAAATTCGGAATCATCCCCGAGCTTGTAGGCCGTATTCCTGTCATAACAGCGCTCAACGGTCTTGATGTTGAGGCGCTTGTAAAAATCCTTACCGAGCCCAAAAACTCGCTTTTGAAGCAGTATAAGAAGCTTTTCGCGCTCGACGGAGTTGAGCTTGAGTTTACTCCCGAGGCTCTGAAGGCTGTCGCCAACGAGGCTAAGGAGCAAAAAACAGGAGCGAGAGGACTCAGAGGTATTATGGAAAATATCCTCAATGATTTAATGTTTGAGGTGCCTTCCGACGAAACTATCACTAAGATTATTATTAACGAGGACGTTATAACAAATAAAGCTGAGCCGATTATCGAGCGCAGCAACTTCGGACGTCCCGCAAGCGCACAATTTAACAGTAAAATTATAGAAGCCGAAGAGGTTTCATAAACTAATTCATCTGCTGTAATGTGAAGAATCTTCGAGATTTTAACACTACAGCTTTTGGATTTTATAGACTTATTAAGGAGAATCACATGGAAAAATTAGGTTCAAATATATATGACCTGCCTGTTCTTCCTCTGAGAGGACTCGTTGTTTTTCCAAAAACGCTGCTTCACTTCGATGTAGGAAGAAAGAAGTCACAAAACGCTATAAGCATAGCGATGAAGAATAACCAGAGGATTTTCCTCGTCGCGCAAAAAAATCCCGCCGTAAAGGAGCCCGCGGGTTCGGATTTGTACTCCATGGGTGTAATTTGCAGGGTTGTGCAGGTTATCAAGCAAGCGGACGATACAACCCGTATTATAGTTGAGGGCTTGTATCGAGCTACCGCCGATAAATATTATAATTACGAAAACTGTCTCTTCGCTCGCGGTACACAGTATTATGACACCGCTGAGCCCGACACCTCAAGAGATATCGCTCTTATCCGCCAGATCAAGGCTGTTTTTCAGGAATACGCGTCGCTGTCTCCCAATCTCGCGTCCGACGTGCTTTTCAGGGTCGCGACCTGTAACGACGGCGGAGAGCTCGCCGACTTTATCGCGGGCAACATTCTTCCCGATTTTGAAAACAAACAGCTTCTTCTCGATACTCTCGACAAAACCGAGCGTATGGAAACTCTGCTCGATATGATGCACCAAGAGGTTTACATTCTTGAAATCGAGGAGCAGATAGAGGAAAAGGCAAAGGAAAGAATCGATAAATCCCAAAGAGAGTATTTTTTGAGGGAACAAAAATACATAATCGAGTCCGAACTCGGCGAAAACGATACTCCTTCGAGCGAATCGGAGCAGTTCGCGGATAAAATCAAGGCTCTGAAGCTCCCCGAGGAGAGCGAGGAGGCGCTTCTAAAGGAATGCCGAAAGATGGCAAAAATGCCGTTCGGCAGTCAGGAAGCCTCGGTTATTCATACATATCTCGACACGGTGCTTGATTTGCCGTGGAACAAAAGCACAAAGGACAAGCTTAACCTTAAGCAAATAGCGGTTAAGCTTGAAAAGAATCATTACGGCTTAAAGGACGTTAAGGAGAGAATCATCGAGCAGCTCGCCGTCAGGAAGCTAAACAACTCGATTAAGGGTCAGATCATCTGTCTCGTAGGTCCTCCGGGCGTCGGTAAAACCTCGATAGCTCAGTCGGTAGCCGCCGCTATGGGCAGAAAATCCGCCAGAATAGCGCTCGGCGGCGTTCACGATGAAGCTGAAATCCGCGGTCACCGCAAGACGTATATCGGCTCAATGCCGGGCAGAATCATCAGCGCGATAAAGTCAGCGGGAACAAATAATCCGCTTCTTATCCTTGACGAGATAGACAAGCTCGGTTCGGATTATAAGGGCGATCCCTCGTCCGCGCTTCTTGAAGTTCTCGACTCTGAGCAGAACAACAAGTTTGTGGATCATTACATAGACATTCCGTTTGACTTATCGAATGTTTTCTTCATCACAACCGCCAACGACGCTTCAACTATTCCCGCGCCGCTGTATGACAGAATGGAAATAATCGAAATCGGCAGCTATACCCGTGATGAAAAGTTTAATATAGCGAAAAAGCATCTTGTCCCGAAGCAAATCAAAGCCAACGGCCTTGATACAAAGCTTGTAAAGTTTACAAATTCCTGTATAAACACAATTATCGAGTCATATACCCGTGAAGCGGGAGTGAGAAGGCTTGAGCAGGAAATCGCCAAGGCGATAAGAAAATTTGCCGTTAAATATGTTAACGGCGAGATGGACTCGGTCAAGTTTACCGAAAAAAACATCAGCGAGTATCTCGGCGTTAAGAAAACAAGGGGAGACAGCATCCCCGAAACCGACGAAATCGGTCTCGTAAACGGTCTCGCTTGGACGTCCGTCGGCGGTACAATTCTTCCGATAGAGGTAGCCGTTATGCCCGGAACGGGCAAGATAACCCTCACGGGCTCGCTCGGCGACGTAATGCAGGAGAGCGCGAAGGCAGCCATAACCTGCATTCGTTCACACAGCGATATTTTGAAGGTCGACCCCGATTTTTACAAGGATAAGGACATTCACATTCACGCTCCCGAGGGAGCCGTTCCAAAGGACGGTCCGTCGGCGGGTATCACGATGGCAACGGCAATCTACTCCGCGCTTTCAATGCGCCCCGTAAGACGTGACGTTGCCATGACGGGTGAAATCACTCTGAGAGGAAAAATTCTCGCTATAGGCGGTTTAAAGGAGAAATCCATGGCAGCCTTCAAGGCGGGTGTAAAGACAGTGTTTATTCCGAAGGAAAACATCCCCGATCTCGAAGAAATCGACGATGTAGTCCGCGAGAATGTTACATTTGTGCCTGTTGAGAATTTCACCGAGGTATTATCAACAGCGACGATTGAGCCGATTGTGGTCAAGGATAACGAGGGAAATCTTGTTATCCCCGCAAATCCGACTCTCGACTCTTCGTCAATAAGGCAGTAAGTATGAATTTTAATAAGGTGGAATTTGAATTATCCGCGGGAGTGTCGTCTCAGCTTCCCGAGTCCGTTAAGCCCGAGGTTGTCTTTTCGGGACATTCAAACGTGGGGAAGAGCTCGCTTATAAACAAGCTGGTACAACGAAAAAACCTCGCCAGAGTAAGCTCACAGCCCGGAAAAACAGCAACCATAAACTTTTTTGACGCCGAGGAATTTAAGCTCGTCGACCTTCCGGGTTACGGGTATGCCAAGGTGTCCAAGGCGGAAAAGGAGAGATGGGCTGAGCTTGTTGAGGGGTATTTGTCCGCTCAAAGAAACATAGCATTGATAATTCAGATTATAGATATCCGTCACAAGCCCACAAAGGACGACTACGATATGCTCGACTTTTTGTATCAGAGCAACGCTCCCTTTGTAATCGTGCTCACAAAGCGCGATAAGC
>JAFNSO010000063.1 GCA_017384945.1 Ruminococcus sp.
CAATCAGAAACCCGATTACCTCGGCGTGGGAATTCGACTGGAAAATCGAACCGCCCTGCTCGAGACTGTTTCTGATTTCGGGAAAGTTTGTCACAGCGCCGTTGTTAGCGAGTGCAAGAGAACCCTCTATGTATCTCATTACAAGCGGTTGAGTTGCCGCTCTGTCGAGATAATCCGAGGAGGTGTATCTTACGTGACCGACGGAGATTTTGCCGTTGGGGAGCTTTGAGAGGTTTTTATGGTTAAAAACCGTCGAAACGATTCCCAAATCCTTGACGGTAAAAGGCTCCTCGTTGTCAATAACCGTTATTCCGACGCTCTCCTGCCCCCTGTGCTGGAGACCGTAGAGACCGTCGTGGGTAAGCGAGACGATGTCCAGATCATCGTCATTTTTATAAAAGCCGAAAACTCCGCATTCCTCGTGAAGCTTGTCGAGCCTGTTGTCAATTACAATACTCTTCAAAGTTCCATAGCCTTTCTTTGAATATCGGCGTCCTTTTTCATAACGCCCTGCGCCATTTCCTTTTTCATATCCTCGAGCTTTTTGTCGAGAGTCTCGTCGGATAAAGCCAGCATCTGAACCGCAAGGATAGCCGCGTTGCCCGCTCCGTCGACGGCAACCGTCGATACGGGAATACCTGTGGGCATCATTACAGTTGCCAGAAGCGCGTCCATTCCGTCGAACGCCGCAGACTTGATCGGGATACCGATTACGGGAAGGGTTGTGTGCGCGGCAAGAACGCCCGCAAGGTGAGCCGCCATACCGGCAGCGGCAATGATTACTCCGAAGCCGTTCTTTTTCGCGTTCTTTGAGAACTCCGCCGCTTCGTCAGGCGTGCGGTGAGCGCTCATTACGTGAACCTCGTAGGGAACCGAAAACTCCTTTAGCTTTAAAATAGCCTTCTGAACGACCTTGAAGTCGCTGTCCGAGCCCATAATTACTGCAACCTTTTTCATAAAAGTCTCCTCTTTTCAGATATAGAAATACATATTTATTATAGCTAAAAACGACATAATATTCAATAGAATTGAGACAACTTAAAAGGATTTCATAATAAAGGTTGATTAAGCATTAAATCCCAAAAATATTTTGTGTGTTTTAAACAAAAAGGGTTTTACGCAAGCAGATTATAAAGCTATTAAAGAAAAAAGAACGGCGCGCATAAAAAGCACGCCGCAAAATTTACGCTTCTTCTGTTTTATCCTTGTCCCAAACAGTCTTGAGAGCGCTTACATAACCCGCCATATTCTGTAAATCAGAGGGAATGATAAGCTTTGTCGCCTTGCCGTCGGCAGCCTTTACGAACGCCTCGAGACTTCTGATCGCGATAACCTGATCGCTCGGACAAGACTCGTTGAGCATCTTGATAGCGTCGGCGTTAGCCCTCTGGACCGTAAGGATAGCCTCCGCTTCACCGCTCGCTTCACGGATTTTCTGCTCTCTTACCGCGTCAGCCTTGAGGATAGCGCTTTCCTTCATACCCTCGGCTACAAGAATCTGACTGCGCTTCTCGCCCTCCGCGTCGAGGATTCTCGCGCGGCGCTCACGCTCAGCCTTCATCTGCTTTTCCATCGCGTCCTGAATCTCTCTCGGGGGAAGAATGTTTTTGAGCTCAACGCGGATAACCTTGATTCCCCACGCGTCGGTGGCTTCGTCAAGGATGATTCTGATTTTGTCGTTGATCGTATCACGCGACGTAAGTGTTGAGTCGAGCTCAAGATCGCCGATGATATTACGAAGAGTAGTTGCGGTGAGATTCTCGATAGCCGCAAGCGGGTTCTCTACGCCGTAGGTGTAGAGCTTAGGGTCGGTAATCTCAAAATACACTACGGTATCGATCTGCATTGTGACGTTATCTCTTGTGATAACGGGCTGAGGCGGGAAGTCAACGACCTGCTCCTTCAGCGAGACCTTCTTAGCGATACGGTCGATAAAGGGTATCTTCAAATGAAGTCCCGTATCCCAAGAAGCGTAGTAAGCTCCGAGACGCTCGATTACATACGAGTGAGCCTGAGGCACGATTTTGATGTTTTTTACAATTACGATCAGCAAAATAACGCAAATCAAAAGAATAATAATAATCTGACCCGGAAACTGAAATCCCATAATGTCCTCCTTAAACTACTTCGACAACGAGTTTTACGCCCTCGATTGCCGTGATTTTTACATTCGCGCCGCTCTTGATTTCTCTTTCGTCAGAGCTCTTCGCGCTCCAGACCTTGCCGTCGACGTTTACCTGTCCCTCGCCCTTTTTGTTGACAATATCGATGGTGACAATTCCTACCCTGCCAATCAGTCTGTCGGAATTTGTCGGCTCCTTCTTGTTCTTCATCTTCTTAACAAGAGGTCTCGTCGCGATAAGACAAGCGAGCGACACAACGACAAACACAATCGACTGAATCAGAATATTATCGGTAAACACGCAGGTCAGAGCCGCGCAGGCTCCGCCGATTACGAACCAGATCGACACAAGCTGCGTGGTCAAAGCCTCGCAAATCAGCATGAATACTGCAAAAATTATCCATACAAAAACAATATAGTTTTCCATATACATCACCAATGCTATAATATCACCTATTTTTATTTTAGTCAACAAAAAATACTATACATTTTTGTAATAATATGCTAAAATAAAGGTTGAAAGCTGGTGACGATATGGCATTTAACACATTTGACGAGGGTATCAACTACGGCGGAATACGCTCAAAAAACGAAATCAGGACGCTTATTTGCTATCTTTTTCAATCAATCGGAAAGCCGATGGACAAAAGCACCGTTGTTGAGGCGATACAAAACAAGGGACTCGCGAATTACTTTGAGACGAGCTCATGCTTTGACGATTTAATAGCTCATAAAAATATTGAGCCGTTTGAAAAGGATAATAAGCTTTTTGTGCTGACCGACAACGGAACAATGGTCGCTAAGCAGCTCGAAAACACTCTTCCCCTCTCCGTCAAGGAGAAGGCGTACACCTGCGCGCTGGAGCTCCTTGAGCAAAAGAGAATCGAAAAGGAAAACGCCGTAACGATCACCAGAACTGACAAGGGCTGCAACGTCAACTGCCGAATCTCGGGAGGAGACGTGGATCTGGTTTCGATTGACATATACGCTCCCGACAGCAAGCAGGCGAAGCTTATCAAAAAGAACTTTCACCGAAACCCCGAGCGTCTGTACAAGGTCATAATGGCGACAATGACCCGAAACGACGATATGATCGAGGACTGCCTTACGGAGTTAAAAAAAGAGATTCAGCGCAAGAAGCGAGCAAACTCCGGGAACTCCTCCGATAACTGACACCAGAATCGACAAAACGCTGAACGGAATAAACACTCCCGTAAAATATCCCGAGAGATTCACCGCCAACAGCGAGACAAATCCCATAAGCATTGACAAAAAGGCCCTCAGCAAGGGTCTTTTGTTTTTACTTAGCTTATGTATAATCGCAAAGATTATCAGAACGGCTAAAAAAATAAATGGATACAGCATAAACATCACCCGCAAAAAAATAGACCATAGGGTTGTCCCTATGGTCTAAGCTTATGCTGTTATCCTTTGAATTATTACTTATTATGAGAAATAAGCGAGAACGTTAAGGCCTACAACCGCGAGTACGAATACAGCGGCAAAAACCTTTGTCCAACGAGCGAGGAACGCGTCGATTGAACGAGCCTTATTCTTTGAGAAGAAGGTATCGGCGCCGCCTGTTACAACACCAACGCCCTGCTGGTTACCTTCCTGAAGAATGATAACAATAATGATTGCGATTGACATTAAAATCAATAATCCGCCTAAAAGAATTTCCCAGATTCCCATTTTATATCGATCCTTTCGATTACGCAACAGCGTGAATTTTCATTAGCCTTATAATAATATCATAAGTCTTATAAATTTGCAAGAGTTTTTTGCGTTTTTTCTGAATTTTTTAAATAATACTGAGCTGTTCGCTTGAATCCTCCGCCGACGGAAGCGCTCCGAGCGCGGGAAGATTCCTTGTTCTGTAGCGTGAGGGCTTGCTAAATGTTCCCTCGACGTACTCCTTTATGCCGAGCAGCCTGTGACCTTTTTTAAGCTTGAGCACAGCGACTCCCTGAGTGTTTCGGGAGGTTTTAAGATTAAGTAAGCCCGTGTGAAGCAAAAGCCTTCTTCCCGACGAGGACGAAATAACAAATTCCTTATCCTCAAGCGAGAAGGCGATGTCTGAAAGGGTAAACTTCTCGCAGTACGCCTTTGTGAGCTTTTTGCGGTTTGTTTTTGTGGCGTAGGACTCGAGCGGTACCTTGGCGATTTTGCCGTTGTCGAAGCCGAAGAGCAAAAAGCCCTTGTAATCCTTCGTCGCAATCATCTTGACAGCGAGCTCTCCCTCCTCCATCTGGAGCTTGGCGGGAATATAATCTCCGAGCACGCTCGTCTTTGTGTCGCTAAACTCGTAAGCCTTCGCCTTATAGCACTGAGCCTTGTTCGTAAAGAACAGCAAATCGCAGTTGTTTGTAAACTCAATCGCCTCGGTGATTTCGTCTCCGTCCTTGAGCTTGTGGTCTCCGCTCATTCTGAGTGACTGCGGAGTGATTTTCTTGAAGTAGCCTTCCTTTGTAAAGAACAGGTGAACGGGATAATCGGGGATTTCCTCTTCCTCGTCATCATCCGCGGTCTCATCGTTGTAGATGATCTCGCACTCTCTGTCCTTGCCGTATTTTTCGGCGACCTCCTTTAGCTCCTTGACGATAATCGTCTTGACTCTGGCTTTACTTTTAAGAATAGCCTCGAGGTTTTCGATTTCCTTTTCGAGCTCCTCGATATCCTTCGTGCGTTTCAGGATGTACTCGCGGTTGAGGTGACGGAGCTTGATTTCAGCAACGTACTCAGCCTGAACCTCGTCAATTCCGAAGCCGATCATAAGGTTGGGCACAACCTCGGCTTCCTCGTCGGTCTCACGAACGATTTTGATTGCCTTGTCTATATCGAGCAGGATTTTTTCCAAGCCCTTCAAGAGATGAAGCTTGTCCTTCTTTTTGTTCAGATCATAGAAGGTTCTGCGCCTTACGCACTCGATCCTGAAACCGATCCACTCTTCAAGAAGGCTTTTGACTCCGAGAACCATCGGAACACCGCCGATAAGCACGTTAAAGTTACAGGCGTAGCTGTCCTCGAGCGGGGTCATTTTATAAAGCTTTCTCATAAGCTTATCGGGGTCGACTCCGCGCTTTAAGTCGATTGTGATTTTGAGTCCGTCGAGACCCGTTTCATCACGTATATCGGAAATATCCTTAATCTTTCCCGTTTTCACAAGGTCGATAACCTTGTCGATGATGACCTCGCAGGTGGTTGAGTACGGAATACTCATTATGTCAATACAGTTGGCGCTTTTGTCGTAGGTGTAGCCCGCGCGAAGCTTTATGCTTCCGCGTCCTGTCTCATACACCTTCTTCATAACCTCTTCGTCGTAAACGATCGACGCTCCGCCCGAAAAATCAGGCGCGGGCATAGTCGACATAACGTCGTGGTCGGGGTCGCGGATAAGAGCCGCGGTGGTCTCGCAGACCTCGCGCAGATTGAAAGAGCAAATATTCGACGCCATACCGACCGCGATACCCGTGTTTGAATTGATAAGTACCGACGGATAAGTCGCGGGCAAAAGCGTAGGCTCCTTCATAGTGTTGTCGTAGTTGTCGACGAAATCAACGGTGTCCTTGTCGATATCCCTGAAAAGCTCGGCGCACAGCTTGTCGAGCTTCGCTTCGGTGTATCTTGACGCCGCCCACGCCATATCGCGGCTGTAGAATTTTCCGAAGTTGCCCTTTGAGTCGATGTACGGATGCAAAAGCGCCTCGTAGCCTCTCGACAGACGAACCATCGTGTCGTAAATCGCCGCGTCGCCGTGAGGGTTGAGCTTCATCGTAGCGCCAACTATATTCGCGGACTTTGTCCTCGCGCCGCTTAGCAAGCCCATTTTGTACATCATATAAAGGAGCTTTCTGTGAGACGGCTTAAAGCCGTCGATTTCGGGGATAGCTCTCGACAAAATGAGGCTCATCGCGTAGGGCATAAAGTTTTCCTGAATTGAGGAAACAATGTGCTGCTCGGCAATCTCCCCCGCTCCCTCGATTACGCCGTTGACCTGTTTAAGCTGCGGCTTTTTGGGAGTTTTCTTTTTCTTAGCCAAATAATCACCCTCCGAAATCAGCTGACATCGAGCTGGTCGATGTAATCAGCGCCGTGGTCTACTATAAAATCCTTTCTGCCCTGGAGGTTGTCTCCGAGCAGGGTGTCAAAAATCGCAGCGGTCTGCTCCGCAGAGTCGGGCATGACCTTTATGAGCCTGCGTGTCGCGGGATTCATCGTGGTAAGGCTCATCATCTCGGGTTCGTTTTCACCGAGACCCTTGCTTCGCTGAATTGTGTATTTCTGCTTGCCTATCTCCTTTAGGTATCTGTCCTTTTCAACCTCGTCGTAGGCAAAGTAGACCTTGTCCTTTGTGTTTATCTCATAAAGCGGAGATTCCGCGATAAAAACCTTTCCCTCTTTTATAAGCGTCGGGGTAAGACGGTAAAGCATCGTCAGCACCAGGGTTCTGATGTGGAAGCCGTCAACGTCGGCATCGGTACAGATTATGACCTTGTTCCACCTGAGATTGTCCATATCAAAGGTAGAGAGGTTTTTGTTAGCCTTCGCCTTGACCTCGACTCCGCAGCCGAGAACCTTCAGGAGGTCGGTTATGATGTCGCTTTTGAAAATCTTTTCGTAATCCGCTTTAAGGCAGTTCAGAATTTTTCCTCTGAGCGGAATGATCGCCTGAAAATCGGGGTCTCTCGCCTGCTTACAGGCGCCGAGAGCCGAGTCTCCCTCAACTATGAAAACCTCACGCTCGTTAACGTCCTTGCTTCTGCAATCGACGAACTTCGCGATTCGGTTTGTGATATCCATTTTGCCCGAAAGATTCTTTTTGATATTCAATCGGGTTTTCTCCGCGCTCTCGCGGCTTCTCTTGTTAACAAGAGCCTGATTTGCGATTTTCTCCGCCTCAAGCGGGTTCTCGATGAAGTAAACCTCCAGGCTGTGACGCAGAAAGTCGGTCATAGCCTCCTGAATGCCCTTGTTCGTGATTGCCTTTTTGGTTTGATTTTCGTAGGAGGTTATACTCGAGAAGGACGAAATACAGATCACAAGGCAGTCTCTTATGTCGTCAAATTTGACCTTGCTTTCGGTCTTGTTGTACTTATTGTTGTTCTTTAAGTAATTGTCAACCATATAAACGAAGGCGTTTTTTACCGCCTTTTCGGGAGCGCCGCCGTACTCGAGCCAGCTGGAGTTATGATAATACTCGGTCTGAGCGACCTTGTTGGAAAAAGAGACCGCCGCGCAGATTTTGCACTTATACTCGGGCTTGTCCTCCCTGTCTCTGACCTTGCGCTCTGTCTCCCAGTACTGGACCGAGGTCAAAGCGTCGTCGCCGACAACCTCCTTTACATGGTCCTCGATACCGTTGACATAATTGAAGGTTGTGACGTCAAAGCTTCTTCCGTTCTGATTGCGAAAAACAAACTCAATTCCCGCGTTGACGATCGCCTGACGCTTCATAATGTCGAGGAAATACTCGGTGCTTACATCTATATCGGTAAAAACGTCGAGATCGGGCTTCCAGTGGATTTTTGTGCCCGTATCTCTTCGGCTGTACTCCTCCTTTTTGAGACCGCCGATATTCTCGCCGCGCTCAAAATGAAGCGAATACTTAAAGCCGTCGCGCTTTATTTCAACATCCATAAACTCGGAAGCAAACTGGGTCGAGCATAGACCGAGTCCGTTCAAGCCGAGAGAAAACTCGTAGTTTTCACCGCTGTTGTTGTCGTATTTTCCTCCCGCGTACATCTCGCAGAAGAGCAGCTCCCAGTTCATTCTGTCCTCGTTTTTGTTGTAGCCGACGGGGATTCCTCTGCCGTGATCCTCGACCTCGTAGGAGCCGTCGGAGTAACGCGTGACCTGAATCTGCTTTCCATAGCCCTCTCTCGCCTCGTCTATGGAGTTGGACAGAATCTCAAAAACTGAGTGCTGACAGCCCTCGATTCCGTCTGAGCCGAATATTACGGACGGTCTTTTTCTGACCTTATCGGCGCCTTTTAAGGCTACGATACTTTCGTCGTCATATCCGCTTGTCTTTTTCTTTTTAGCCACTACTTTTCACCTCGTAGTTTCTTTATTTTATCGCGCAAATACGCGGCGTGCTCAAATTCAAGCAGCTTCGCCGCCGCCCGCATCTCCTTTTGCAGCGATTTTATAAGCTGTTCACGCTGCTGACGGGACATTTGCTTCATATTCTTGAACTCGTCGTCGGAATGGGTGGATATCTCGAGGATATCGCTCACCTTCTTGACGATTGTTTTCGGGGTTATGTTGTGCTCAGAATTATATTTCTGCTGAATCTCTCTTCTTCTCGCGGTCTCGGTTATGGCGGTTTTCATCGAGGGGGTCACGCTGTCGGCGTACATTATAACGGTGCCCTCGCTGTTTCTCGCTGCTCTTCCGATTATCTGGATAAGGCTGCGCTCGCTTCTGAGAAAGCCCTCCTTATCGGCGTCGAGAATCGCGACGAGCGACACCTCGGGAATATCGAGCCCCTCTCTGAGAAGGTTGATTCCGACAAGAACGTCGAACTCACCGAGTCTTAAATCTCTTATGATTTCCATACGCTCGACGGTATCGATATCGTGATGCATATACTTGACCCTTATTCCCATCTCGAGGAAGTAGGAGGTCAAATCCTCCGCCATTTTCTTTGTGAGCGTGGTGACGAGGGTTCTTTCGCTTTTCGCGACCCTTACATTGATTTCGGAGATAAGGTCGTCGAGCTGACCCTCTGTAGGTCTTACGGACACGTCGGGGTCGAGAAGTCCCGTAGGACGGATAATCTGCTCCGCAATTACGGCGCTCTTTTCCTTTTCAAAATCTCCGGGAGTAGCCGAAACAAAGCAGACCTGATTTATTTTATTATAAAACTCGTCAAAATTAAGGGGACGATTGTCGAACGCGGAAGGAAGTCTGAAGCCGTAATCGACAAGACTCTTCTTTCTCGCGTGGTCGCCCGCGTACATTCCCCTCACCTGAGGAAGCGTCACGTGCGACTCGTCGACAAACAGCAGAAAATCATCGGGAAAATAATTGAGAAGCGTATACGGAGACGAGCCCGGGGCTCTTCCCGACATAATACGCGAATAATTCTCGATTCCGCTGCAAAAGCCCGTTTCGAGCAGCATATCAATATCGTAATTCGTCCTCTGCTCAATCCGCTGAGCCTCGAGAAGCTTTCCGTTCTCTCTGAAATACGCTACCCTTTCGTCGAGCTCCCGTCTGATTTCCGCGACAGCGTCGAGCATTTTGTCTCTGGATACAATATAATGCGAGGCCGGGTAAATCGCCGCGTGTCTGAGGGTTCCGATAAGCTCGCCTGTCAATGGGTTTATCTCGGAAATCCTGTCGATTTCATCGCCGAAGAACTCGACTCTGATTATCCTGTCCGACGAGGACGCGGGGAAAATCTCGAGCGTGTCTCCCCTGACTCGGAATTTGTTTCTTATAAAATTCTCGTCGTTTCTCTCGTATTGAAGCTCAACAAGCTTTTTTACGAGGTCGTTTCTGCTCTTTTCCATCCCGGGACGGAGAGAAATCACCATATTTCGGTAATCAATCGGGTCTCCGAGGCTGTAAATACAGGAAACCGACGCAACAATAATAACGTCCCGCCTTTCTGACAAGGCGAGAGTCGCGCTGTGACGAAGCTTGTCGATTTCGTCGTTTATTGAACTGTCTTTTTCTATATATGTGTCGGTGGTAGGCACGTAAGCCTCGGGCTGATAATAGTCGTAATATGATACAAAATACTCGACGGAGTTCTCGGGAAAGAACGCCTGAAACTCCGAGCAAAGCTGAGCCGCGAGAGTCTTGTTGTGAGCAAGAATCAATGTGGGCTTTTGCACCCTTTCAATTATATTAGCCATTGTAAAGGTTTTACCCGAGCCCGTTACTCCGAGCAGAGTTTGCTCCCTGTTGCCGTCGAGAATGCTTTTTACAATTTTATCAATAGCCTGCGGCTGGTCGCCCGTGGGCTTATACGCGCTGTGAATCTTAAATTCCATAGTTAATCATCATCTTTTGAAATAAAAACCTGATGTCTGTAAATCGACTGCGCCAGAGAAATAGCGTCGTCCTCCGCGACAATCACATGGTCGATAAGGCGGACGTTTATAAGCTTAAGCGATTCATTTACTCTATTTGTTGTTACAATATCCTGCTGGGACGGAAGCGCTACGCCGCCCGGGTGATTGTGGGCAATCGCTACAGCCTTCGCGTTGTAGGACAAGGAGAGCTCGACGATTTTCTTGATCGGAACATCGGTGCTGTTGATCGAGCCCTTGGAAATTACGCCCGAGAACAGCTCCTTGTTCTTTGAGTCGAGAAGCAGAAGATACATAACCTCATTTGTCCTTCCGACAAACTTATCAGCAAAATACTTGCAGAGATTGTTTATCTCTATAGGCTTGGTTTTGCTGTGGTCCACAAGATAAATCCTCGCCAAATCGGGCATTAGCTTTAAGAGAGTTATCTGATACTCTGTCAACCCGAATTCTTTAAGCAGCGACGGCGAGGAGTCAAACACAGCGGAGAATGAGCCGAAATGCTTCAAAAGCCTGTGCGCGAGAGCGTTGGTATCCTTCTGCGGAATCGCGTAGTACAAATACAGCTCCAGCGCCTCATGCTCTGTAAAAATATCTATTCCGTTTTCAAGATATTTTTGGCGCATCCTTTTTCTGTGACCGCCGTGATCATGACTGTAAGCCATAACAACCTCTCTGAACCGATAGTTATATTATTGCCCGCTGCCGCTTGCTTACGCGCCGTATTTCTCGTAATAAGCGTCAATAGCTTTTTTGAGCTCGTCATCAATGATGATTTTGCCCTTGTATTCCTTATTGTAAAGATGCTCGACAACCTCTGCCATCGTTACGATAGCGGTTGTTTTGAGGCCGTAATTCTCCTCAATCTCGCGAAGAGCGGATTTCTCACCCTGACCTCTCTCCATTCTGTCAACGGACACTACAAGACCAATGGGGTCAACATCGCCCTGAGCCTTGATAATGGGAAGAGTTTCCTGAATAGATGTGCCCGCGGTTGTGACGTCCTCAATAATAACTACCTTGTCGCCGTCGCAAATCGGAGAACCGAGCAAAATTCCCTTGTCGCCGTGGTCCTTTACCTCCTTGCGGTTTGAGCAGTATTTTATATCCTTTCCGAACTTGTCCGCGATAGCGATTGTCGCTGTAACGGAAAGCGGAATACCCTTGTAAGCGGGTCCGAAAAGAACGTCAAAATCAAGTCCGAATTTTTCGTTGATAGCCTGCGCGTAATACTCTCCTAGACGCTTTAGCTGAGCGCCTGTGCGGTAGAAGCCCGTATTTACAAAGAACGGAGTTTTTCTTCCGCTTTTTGTGACAAAATCGCCGAATTTCAAAACCTGGCAATCCACCATAAATTCAATAAATTCCTGCTTGTACTTCTCCATAAAAATACCTCCGTTTTCGCATGGTTACACATTTTTACTTTTAAACTATAACACAACATATTGTGGAATGTAAAGAAATACAACACAACTGTAATATAAACATACGTTTAATGTGAAATTAGAATTAACCGTTACAAAACAATTCAATAAGAGTATTTACTTTTTCAAAAATAAAGTGTAGAATAATAATAGATTAATATTGGAAAAACCAAATTATTTAAAGGAGGCTCAACAATGGAAACAAAACTTTGTCAATGCTGCGGAATGCCGCTTAATGACGAGGAAATAATCAGTCGCGAAAAAGACGGAAGTCTAAACGGCGACTACTGTAAATGGTGTTACGCCGACGGCGAATTCATTTACAAATCGAAGGATGCTTTACTGGATTTTTTAATCGGTCATATGCCTAATCCCGATAATATTCCCGAGGATGAACGCCGAAAAGCATTTGACGGGTTTTTGTCGCAGCTTAAGCACTGGAAATAATTATTTATTAACAAAGGAGTTTTGATTATGAACGAGTACAAGAAAATAATGATATTAAATTCACTCACAGAGGAAGAAATGGCTCAAAGGCTAAACGTTACGGCTCAGGATGTCAAAAGTTGGGTATCGGATGAAAGCACACCCGACGAAGAAACCTTGAAGCTTATTTCAAAGGAGTTTAACGTGCCTGTTAACACCCTGCTCGGCAAGCCGAAAACACTGTTTTGCCAGTGCTGCGGAATACCCTTAAGCGAAGATTTCTTTATCAGCCGCGAGCCCGACGGCAGCTTCAACGAGGATTATTGTATGAATTGCTACTCAAACGGTGAATTCAAGTATAAAACAAAGGATGAATTGATTGATTTTTATGTCACAAATCTTCCGAATCCGAACAACCAGCCCGACGAAGAACGCAGACAGATGATAAACGACAGAATCAGCGGCTTGAAGCATTGGAAATAAATATAACACAAATGGGGATGTCAGGCGACATCCCCATTTTTCGTATTATTTTCCGTCCCAGACATACTTTTTCAAATCGACCTTACCGTCCTTAAACTCTACTCCCTCATTTTCAAGCAAGGAAATCTGTCTGTTTATACCTCCGAAGGCAAATGCCTTTGAAGGCTCGCCGAATCGGTTCACGACCCGATAGCACGGAATGTTGTCGGGATCGGGATTTGCATGAAGCGCGTAACCGACGACGCGGCTCCAATGCGGATTTCCCGCGAGAAAAGCAATCTGACCGTAGGTAGCTACTTTTCCGTAAGGAATTTGTTTTACAACCTCATAGATTTTTTCAAAAGTGTTTTTCATATTAATCGCCTTAGCCTTTCAGACCACATTTTTACCTGTTTTTTAGTATATCCAAAATTCATTCAATAAGACTTCAATTCCTATTATTTGTATTGTAAGTAAAACAGCGATAAATTAATTATGTTATACCACTTGACGGCGTTACCGTTTGAAAAAACTACCTTTCATACCAATAGCGGCAGATTTCTCTTTGCTCGCCTTGGTAATTGTCAATGCCCTTGAATTCCAGAACAAATCCGCATTTTTCCATTACTTTTTGCGAAGCGATGTTGTCGGCAAGGCAGATTCCCGCCATTTTGGTAAGCCCCAACTCTTTCATGATAACGGGCAGAAACGCCTTGACCGCCTCTGTAGCGAAGCCTTGTTTGGTATATTTTGCGCCGATATGATAACCGATTTCCCATACGCCGTCATCAATCGGAACAGCCTGCACACAGCCTATATTGGTTTTGTCCTTACGCAACACGGGATATATAAACGGTCCCTCGCAGCCTCCATACCGAGACATAAGAAATTCAATCGTTTCCGCAGCGTCCTCAACGGTTTCAAAAACCTCGTCGGGAACAAAACGGCGGTTATCCTCATCAAGTGAGTTTTCGTGGACAGCCTGTGCCATATCAGGTGTAAATTCCGTAATAATCAATCTTTCGGTTTCTATTTTGAACATAGTGTTATCCCCTTTCATTTAATAGTGTACATACATTCTTGACAGCTCGGGATCACTGCCTTGAACCATACAAAAAAATTCCCAGCCGTATCGCTCATAAAAGCCTGTATGGTCGGTTACGAGATATATCGGAGTGATTCCCTTTTCTCTCATATCCTCTACCGCATTATCCAAGAGCTTTCCCGCGATTCCCTGCTTGCGGTATTCCTCCTCCGTATAGACGGCGCAGATATTCGGGAACAGATCCTTTCTCTCGTGAAAGTCGTTTTCGATGATTCCCATACCGCAGACGATTTTATCTCCGTCAAGACAGAGATACCAGCCGTATTCGGTTTTTTCATTGAGATAATCTTCCATACATTCGAGATACGCTTCTTTGGGTACGCCCCATTTTTCACAAAACCAGCCGGCGGCTGTATCCTTTAATTCCGGACGCTCACGAAGCGTGATGTATTGATATGTATTCATTGTAAACATCCTTTCGATTTACTGACATCATTATATCAATAACTCCGCTATAATTCAACCTTGAAAACCATTATAAAAAAGAATGAGCCTGCGCTACGCAGACTCACTGATTTTCATTTCACGTATAATGCGATGAATGGATTTATCGGAAAGGTAATACCTGCTTGCCAATACCGAAACTGTCTCGCCGTCAAGGTATTCCCGATAAATCAATGTATTTCGTCGGCGCAACTCTTTTTTGACGCCTGTTTTTGCTCCCCAACCAACGCGGGAGCCATCCTTTTTGGGGATATAAATATTTTCCCCGTCAATATATTGCTGAATTATTTTTATTATATTTTGCGGCAGAACATCGTCTGCCTTGATATAGCTCATTGTTGCCTCCTAAAATCTAAAATGCTTCAGGGTAAGCAATGGCTATTTATATTTTTAAACGATACCGAATAGCCAATGCTTATTCGGCAATAACATATCTTTTCAAAAAGCAACCCTCCTGTCTGTCGTATTATAGCGTATTCTTTTCGTTTTGTCAATTATAAGAATAACGCCGCCAAGCAGTAATTATCCCGCTTGACGGCTTGATTTATTATTCCGTATTAGAATTTTATTCCCACTCGCTCCCTGCAAAATAATCTTAACAGTATTTGTTTAAGGATTTTA
>JAFNSO010000064.1 GCA_017384945.1 Ruminococcus sp.
CCTTCAAGAGCGATAGCAGCAGCAAGAGCAACAAGACGGTTGCGGTTTATTTCCTTGCCGTCTGAGCCGACAGCGCCGCAGCGGTCAACATCTGTATCGAAGATAACGCCGAGGTCTGCATCCCACTTCTTTACAGCTTCACTTATAGCAGCCATTGCCTTTTTATCTTCGGGATTCGGGATATGGTTCGGGAACATGCCGTCAGGCTCAAGGAACTGGCTTCCTCTTACATCTGCGCCGAGAGCTTCAAGAACATCGGCAGCATAAAATCCGCCTACGCCGTTTCCTGCATCAACAACGATATGGAAGCTTTTGAGCGGATGATGATAATCCTCCTTTGAGTTTACCTTTTCTTTGATAAGCTCACGGAGATTTCCTGCATAATATGTCATGTAGTCTGACTCTATTATCATGCCGCCGTCTTTTCTCTCAGGTTTGCTGCCCTTCTGAGCATATTCAAGTATAGCTGTTATATCGCTGCCTTCAAGACCGCCCTCACGGGTAAAGAATTTAAGGCCGTTTCTGTAATAAGGATGATGGCTTGCAGTTATCTGAACAGCGCCGTCACATGCAAGCTCTACTGTAGTCATAAACATAGCAGGAGTAGATGCAAGGTCACAGTCAACGACCTGTACGCCAGCATTTACAAGCGTTCTTTTAACAACAGCAGCTATCTGCGGACCTGATATTCTTGAATCACGGCCTACCGATATTTTAAGCTCATCGCCCGGTCTGCCTGTTTTCTTTGAAAGCCAAAGGATAAAGCCGTTTGTCATAGCTTCAACGGTTTCATCTGTAATATTAACGTCATAACCTGCACCCTCAACTGCAACACCTCTTATATCTGTGCCGCTTTTAAAGGAACTCCAGAATTCGTTCAACATATGGTTACTCTCCTTTTCAAATTGGAATTTATATTATCAATCGCAGAATGATATTTTTTCATCCTGCGTGTTGACATCCTGTAATACCGCATTTTTAAAAGCGTTATGCGGCTTCGCTTTCTGTACTTTCATCAGTGCTTGATTCAGCACTTGACTCTGCGCTTGTTTCAGCACTTGATTCTGCACTCGATTCTGTGCTTGACTCTGCACTTGACTCTGTACTTGTTTCAGCACTTGACTCTGTACTTGTTTCGGCGCTTGACTCTGTACTTGATTCAGCGCTCGATTCAGCGCTTGACTCTGTACTTGATTCAGCGCTTGACTCAGCACTTGACTCATTTTCGGTCTTGCTGTTTTCCTCATGGTGTTTGAAAGCATACTTGTCTTTTGTCTTTACAAGCTTGCTTTCCTGGTCGTTTATAACAAGAATGAGATTCGAGTCCTCATCAAAGGAATATTTTATAGTATCCTCAGCGACACTTCCGTTTACAGCAACAAGATTATACTTGCAAATGCCGTCCTCTGCCGAATAGTAGCCGACATAGTTTATATCATCGTATAATATCTCATAAGTGCCGTCCTTATTGAAAGTGAATGTATATTCCAGACTTGGCTTGGAGTTTTTCTCATACCATGTGCCTGTAAGAAGATCGTCTGTCTTTACTTCGTCAAAAGCCTTCAGCTGCGGTTTTATGGAGCTTACAGGCTCAAACGGTATCCTGCATCAACGCCGCTATGAAGGCTGCCGCTCCCGACAGCTACGGCTACAACGAGGATCCGATCGTTTCTTCCGACATCATCGGTATGACATACGGCTCTCTCTTCGACGCTACTCAGACAATGGTTGCTCCCATCGGCGACGATCTCTATGAGGTACAGGTAGTTTCCTGGTACGACAACGAGAACAGCTACACAAGCCAGATGGTAAGAACAATCAAGTACTTCGCAGAGTTAGGCTAATCTTAACAAAGCATTTAGGGCTGCCGCGTTTTCGCGGCAGCTTTTTTGTTGAGCAGAAACATTCGGCGAGCCTTTTTTTGTGAATAATCTTCTATGTTGTTTGTAAGTTCCGTTTTACTGTGGTATAATATACCAAAAATTTTCAATAGGAGGGATGATTGTGTTTAAAAAGCTTATACTCACTGTGTTGTGTACCGCTGTATTATTATCTTTGTTTTGTACGGAATTGGGTTTTGTCCCAAAGGCGGAGGCTTCTGCAAAGTTTATTGACGGATACTATTGTATGACTGTGAATGACTACGATTATTTTTACGGCTCCGCGGCGTACAGCGATAATGTGACCGACGTCAATTACACAATTTCGGATCCGAGTGTTATCGAGGTTGTCGGCAAGTCGGGCAGAGGCGTTAATGTTCACGCGCGCAGAACGGGCACAAGCGTGCTTACTATCGCTGTTACAAGCTGTTTGCAGGGACACACAAACATTAATTACTGGAATTTCGCGAAATCATATATCGTTCAAAAAACTCCCTCTGACGTACAGACTACTTACAGCACTTTCAGAATCAAGGTAACAAAGGACGGAGTTGCTTTTACATCCAAAAAGAAAAGAGCAAGGGTTAAAGTGATAAAGCCGAAAAGTATCAGCCTGAGCAGCTATTCTCTGACCTTGAATAAGGGAAAGAAAACAAAGCTTACGGCGACGGTCTACCCGACAAACGCGAAAGGAAAAAAGATTTACTGGAAAAGCAGCAACAGCTCCGTTGCCGTGGTAAGCAAAAAAGGAGTTGTCAAAGCGAAACGAAAGGGAAACGTAAAAATAACTGCCAAAACCTCCAACGGTGTAAAAGCCACGTGCAGAATCAAGGTCGTTATCATTCCGAAAAAAGTTAAGCTCAATCGCAGGTCGATTTCCCTGAAAGTAAATAATAGCTGTAAGCTGAAGGCGAAAATAAGCCCCAAGGGCTCGGTGAAGGGTATAACATGGTCGTCGAGCGACGATTCGGTAGCTTCCGTAACAAGCAAGGGAAGGGTCAAGGCGGTTTCCAAGGGAAAGGCGGTAATAACAGCAGTTGCCTACGGCGGAAAGAAAGCCGCCTGTAAGGTCAACTGTATTCTGCCTGTCAAAAAGGTTTCCGTAAGTAAGAAAAGTGCGGAGCTGGCAAAGGGAAACACGCTTTCACTCAAAGCGTCGGTTACTCCGTCGGATGCTTCCTCAAGAAAAATATTCTGGAGCAGCAGCGACGAAAGTGTGGCGACTGTTGACAAAGGCAAGGTCTATGCCAAGAAAAAAGGAAACGTTACAATTACCGCAAGAACCGCCAACGGAAAATCCGCCTCCTGTAATGTGAGGGTTTATGTTGCCGCTACGGGGATAAAGCTAGACGAAACCTCTCTTGTTATCGATTATAATTCATCCCAAAAGCTCGGTTTTTCCCTTCTTCCCGAGGGCTCAGAGGGTGAGGTTAAGTGGAAGTCAAGCGATAACGAAAACGTCGCTGTGGATTTTGACGGAACAATTACGGCGTTAAAGCCCGGAAGATCCGCCGAAATAAAGGCAAAGCTCAAAAACGGTAAATCGGATACCTGCACTGTATACGTAAAGGATATCGCGACAACAGGACTCGGATTTGATTTCGACAGCCGTATCATCAATCTTTATGACAGTGACGAAACCATTTATTTCGGCAATAAACGCGGCAGCTGTTTTGATTTGGAAAAGTACAATCTGTTACCCGTCCGTACTCCATTTAACTCAACAGACGAAATGACCTATACAAGCAGTAATCCCGATGTCGCCGAGGTCAGAAATTCGGATTTGGTCGCTTACGATCTGGGCAAGGCAACAATAACGGCAACAGCGCCCGGCGGGGCATCCGCGTCGTTTGATGTTGAGATTCAGAGATATTGGTATCATGAAAATGACACGGGAGTTACGCTCACTCAATATGATGTTTTGGGAGACACAATAGAAATCCCCGCGTATATATACGGCAAAAAGGTTACAAAATTAAGTAAATGTCTCGCAACGTGGCGCAGGGAGGAGAACAGCAAGTATTACCACAAGAAAATTATTGTTCCCGACACCGTTACGGAAATTGACGAGGGTACCTTCGCAGGACAAACAGAGCTTGAAGAAATCAAGCTTTCGTCCAGTCTTGAAACAATTGTTGACGACGGTTACGACGTTGGAGCGTTTTACAATTGCAAATCCCTGAAAAAGCTTGATTTGCCCGACAGCCTGAAATATATCGGCAAAAACGCGTTCGAAAACTGCGCAGCCTTGGAGTCTGTTGAAATAGGCGACAATATCGAGTATTTAGGCGATAACGCTTTTAATGGATGTAAGTCCCTGAAAAAGGCGGTTATCGGCAGAAAAATAAACGAAATCCCTTGTGGAGCGTTTAGTAATTGTTCTCTTGCCGAGGGAATAATATTCAAAGGCGAGATTAAAAAAATATGTGACTCGGCATTCAAGGGATGCGGCTTTTCACACTTTGAAATCCCCGACAGCGTGAGAGAAATAGAAGGCTGGGCGTTTGAAAACTGTAACGAGCTTACCGAGATAACTATTCCGAAGGTCGAAAGTCTCGGTCAGTTCAGCTTTTCATTCTGCGAAAAGCTCAAAAAGGCGGTCGTGCTTTGCGGCTGGATAAACAGTGATGTTTTTAAGAATGATACAGCCCTCGAGGAGGTTTATGTCGCCGATAACCCCGATGCCTCATACTCATTTATCAGCGGTTTGAGCGGATGTACAAGTCTGAAAGCGCTTTATCTTCCGAAGAGAATCAGCAAAATTTACGCAAGCAATATTCCAGAGAACCTTAAATATATTTATTACTCGGGAAGCGAGGAGGATTGGAGCAAAGTGAAAATCACCAAGTCCTCCCTGCCTGAAAAAACAAAAGTGATTTACAACGCTGTATATTAAAATTTCCACCAAAAACGCCCTTTTGCTCCCTTAATTTAAGAGAGCTGAGGGCGATTTTTTATCTTCTGATTCACCCGACATAAAATTACACAAAAAAACAGAAAAAATTTTTGTATTTTACTTGAATTTGCCAATGAAGTTTGCTATGATATATGTATATATGTGAGAATAGTCAGTTTGTATGCGAAAATACACTGTCAAATTAGACTTTTTAACGAAAGGAGGAGTGGTATGTGAACTATCAGTTCAACGATGAACGCACCGCGCTCGAATTATTTCACGACGGCGACGCCGTAAGAGCTCACGACCTGCTCGGAGCGCACCTTGTCAACTGGGACGGGCGCGACGGAGTTGTGTTCCGCGTGTGGGCGCCCAACGCCCTGACGGTGTCCGTGGTCGGTCCCTTCAACGACTGGGACAATATGCGTAACTATATGTACAAAATCAGCGAAAAAGGCGTGTGGGAGCTGTTCATCGAGGGTCTCACGGAATTTACGAGATACAAGTTCTGTATTGAAACCCCGTGGTTTGAAAAGGTGATAAAGTCCGACCCCTACGCTTTCCATACGGAAACCCGACCCGACAACGCATCGATAGTATACAACCTCGGAAAGTACAGCTGGCAGGACGAAAGCTGGTTTCAGTTCAAAAACGAGCATCCTCACAGGGAGCAGCCGCTGAATATTTACGAGATCCACGCGGGCTCTTGGAGAAAATACGAGGACGGCAACTTCTTCAACTACCGCAAGCTTGCCGACGAGATCATTCCCTATCTGCTGGATATGGGCTATAACAGCATCGAGTTTATGCCGATAACCGAGTATCCCTACGACGACAGCTGGGGCTATCAGGTAACGGGCTATTTCGCGCCGACCTCACGTTACGGCGAGCCCGACGATTTAAAATACTTTATCGACAAATGCCACCAAAACAGTATCAGCGTGATCCTCGACTGGGTACCCGCGCATTTTCCGAAGGACGCCCACGGTTTGGCGCGCTTTGACGGAACCTGCTGCTACGAGTACGAGGGTGAGCGCCGAGGCGAGCATAAGGAGTGGGGCACATATGTGTTCAACTACGCACGCTACGAGGTCATAAGCTTCCTCGTGTCCAGCGCGATGTTCTGGATCGAGCAGTACCACTTCGATGGAATCAGGGTTGACGCGGTCGCGTCTATGCTCTATCTCGACTACAACCGACCCAAGGGCGAGTGGGACCCCAACGAGGAGGGCGGCAAGGAGAACCTCGAGGCAGTCGCGTTCATAAGAGCGATGAACACCGCCGTTCATATGTACCACCCCGAGGTCGCGATGATAGCCGAGGAGAGCACCTCATGGCCGAACGTCTCCGCTCCCGTTGACAAGGGCGGACTCGGCTTTGACTACAAGTGGAATATGGGCTGGATGAACGATATGCTTCACTATATGTCGCTCGACCCGCTGTGGAGACCGTTCAACCACGACAGCCTCACCTTCAGCTTCTTCTACGCGTTTTCCGAGAGCTTTATCCTTCCCGTTTCCCACGACGAGGTCGTCTACGGCAAGCATTCGCTGATAGACAAAATGCCGGGAGACATCGGTCAGAAATTCTCGTCTGTGCGCGTGTTCATAGCCTATATGATGGCTCATCCGGGCAAAAAGCTCATTTTCATGGGCAGCGACATCGGACAGGAGAAGGAGTGGAACTTCCGTGAGGAGCTCGACTGGGCGATTCTGGGTGACCAGAACCACAAAATGCTCCACGAGTTCTACCGCGATATGAACAACTTCTATCTCAAAAACAAGCCGCTTTACGAGGTGGACTTCAAGTGGGACGGCTTCAACTGGATAAGCCACGACGACTACACCAAGTCCGTCATAGCCTTCCGCAGGATCGCGAAGGACGGCGACGAGCTTATAGTGCTTTGCAACTTCCAGCCGATGACCCACGAGGACTACTACATCGGAGTTCCCGAGTACGGCGTCTACGACGAGGTGTTCTCGACCGAGGACCCGCGCTACGGCGGAAGCGGAATCTCAAACGGCAAGGGAATGAGGACGACCGACATAGCCGTCCACGGCTATAATCAAAGCCTGAAAATCATAATCCCGCCGCTCAGCGTCAGCTTTATCAAGCTTGTCGAAAAGCTCGAAAAGCCGAAGAAAGAAAAAACCGAAAAGAAAAAGCCCGCGGCAAAGAAAAAGCCCGCGCGCAAAATAATCAAGCCTATCTTGAAGAAATAATCTTCATTAAATATATTTATTATGAATCGGAGGAGAGAATATGATACCTAAACAAAAGGTTGTAGCTATGGTACTCGCGGGCGGACAGGGCTCCCGTCTCGGAGTGCTCACAAAGAAGCTCGCTAAGCCTGCCGTTCCCTTTGGCGGCAAGTACAGAATCATCGACTTTCCGCTTTCCAACTGTGTAAACTCGGGCATCGAGGCGGTCGGTATCCTTACCCAGTACCAGCCTCTCGTGCTCAACGAGTACATCGGAAACGGTCAGCCGTGGGATTTGGACGGTATGCACTCGGGCGTTAACTGCCTGAGTCCCTACGAGGCTGTCAGCGGCGCTGACTGGTACTCGGGAACCGCCAACGCGATTTATCAGAACATCAGCTACATCGACAGATACAACCCCGACTACGTGCTTATCCTGTCGGGCGACCATATCTACAAGATGGATTACAACGATATGCTCGAATACCACAAGAAGAACAAGGCGGCTTGCACGATCGCCGCGATCGACGTTCCCAAGGAGGAAGCGTCGCGCTTCGGTATTCTCAACACAAACAAGGACGGCTCGATCTACGAGTTCGACGAGAAGCCTGCTCACCCCAAGAGCACCAACGCGTCAATGGGAATCTACATTTTCAGCTGGAAAGAGCTGAGAAAGTATCTTATCGACGACGCCGCGGATCCCGAGTCCTCCAACGACTTCGGTAAAAACGTCCTCCCGACAATGCTCGACGCGGGCGAGAGAATGTTCGCTTATCCGTTTGACGGCTACTGGAAGGATGTCGGAACGATCGACAGCCTTTGGGAAGCGAATATGGACCTGCTCGACCCGAACGTAGGACTCGACCTCAACCAGGTTTATTCCCGCAATCCCATGATGCCTCCGCACTACATCGCGGACGGCGTAAAAATCCAGAACTCCCTTATCGCCGACGGCTGTAACGTACAGGGCGACCTCGAGTTCTCGATCCTCTTCGCGGGCGTAACCGTCGGCAAGGGCGCCGTGATCAACTCCTCAATCATTATGCCGGGAGCTGTTATCGAGGACGGCGCAAAGGTGGAATTCGCGATTGTAGCGGAGAACGCCGTAATCAAGAAGAACGCGCGCGTAGGCGCGAACCCCGAGTCCGTCAAGAACCGCGACGACTGGGGAGTCACCGTAATCGGCGACAACCTGACCATAGGCGAGAACGTAGTCGTTCCGCCCAAGGCTATGATAGATAAAAATATGGAGGTGGAGAAGTAATGAAAAGTAATGATGTATTAGGCTTGATCTTTTCTAATTCCTGCGAGGACACCCTCACCGAGCTCACCGCTCACAGAACGACCGCCTCAGTTCCGATCGGCGGAAAGTACAGAATGATCGACTTCGTGCTCTCCAATATGTCCAACTCCAACGTCAACAACGTCGGAATCATCGCGAAATCGGGCTTTATGTCTCTTATGGATCACATCGGCTCGGGCAGCGCTTGGGATTTGTCCAAAAAGCGCAGCGGCGTTACGATCCTTCCCCCGTACGCGGGCGTAAACTTCGCGAACAAGGTGGAGACCCTCTACCAGCTTCGCGGTTATGTTCAGGACGCGACTGAGAACTACGTCCTTCTCTCCGAGAGCAACGTCGTGTTCAATATCGACTACACCGAGCTCTTCTATCTCCATTCCGTAAACGAAGCGGACATCACCCTGCTTTACAAGAATATGGCTGTTCCCGAGAAGCTCGTGCCCACTACGATCAAGCACGATGACGTCGGCAAGGTCTCAAAGGTGTTCATCCAGCCCGAGGTCAAGGGCAACTGTAACCTCTGGCTCGGCTCGCTGATTATGAGCAAGGAGCTCTTCCTCGACCTTATCACCAAGGCTATGAGCGAAAACGAGCTCGACTTCACCCGTCTCGTTCAGAAGTGGGTCGACGAGTACACCGTATTCGCTTACGAGTGCCCGGGTCACTGCGACATCATCAGCTCGATGAACGAGTATTTCCGCTTCAATATGTCGCTTATGGACGGCGCTCTGCGAAAGGAGCTGTTCCAGTACGACCGCCCGATTTATACCAAGGTGCGCGACGACGCTCCCTGTAAGTACGGTCTCACAAGCTCCGTGAAGAACTCCCTCGTATCTCAGGGCTGCTTCATCGAGGGCGAGGTCGAGAACTGCGTCATTTCCAAGGGCGTTCACATCAAGAAGGGCGCCAAGGTAAGTAACTGCATCATTATGCAGGATACCGAAATCGGCGAAAACTGTAATTTAAGCTACCTCATCATAGACAAGGACGTCGTTATTTCCGACGACAAGAATATGATGGGCGCTGACTCATTCCCGATTCATATCGAGAAGAAGGCTGTAATAAACTAAGGAGGATAATATATGAAAATTCTTTATTGCGCTTCCGAGGCCAGCCCGTTCGCGGGCTCGGGCGGACTCGCCGACGTTGCGGGAAGTTTGCCGCACGCTCTGTGCAGAAGAGGTCAGGACTGCCGAATCGTAATGCCGCTCTACGGTACGATCCCGCAGGACCTCAAAAATCAGATGAACTTCATCGCGAACTTCACTGTTCCCGTAGCGTGGAGACATCAGTACTGCGGACTTTTCTGGGCTCGCTGGAACGACTGCACCTACTACTTCCTCGACAACGAGTACTACTTCAAGCGCGGCACGCTGTATGGCTCCTATGACGACGCCGAGAGATTCGCTTTCTTCTCGCGCGCTATTCTCGAGATGCTTCCGTACATCGACTTCCATCCCGACATCATCCACACCAACGACTGGCAGACCGCCCTCGTTCCGACATACTACTACCTCTTCTACTCGAAGAATCCGTGGTACGCCAACATCAAAAACATCTTCACCATCCACAACATCCAGTATCAGGGTATGTACGGCTGGGAAGTTAACACCGAGTGCGTCGGTATTCCCGCGGGAGACACAAAGATCCTCGAGATGGACGGCAAGCTCAATATGGTCAAGGGCGCTATCGAGACCGCTGTAAGAGTTACGACCGTTTCTCCGACCTACGCTCTCGAGATCCGCGACCCGTGGTACAGCTACGGCCTCTACAACGAGCTCAACCTCCGTCACTGGAAGTTGTGCGGTATCAAGAACGGTATCGACCTCGAAAGCTATAACCCCGAAACAGACTACCAGCTCTACTGCAACTACAGCAAGGACGATATGAGCGGCAAGGGCGTCTGCAAGCAGAAGCTGCAGGAGCGTCTCTGCCTTGAGCAGAGATGGGATATCCCGATCGTCGCGATGGTTACCCGTCTTGTTGAGCACAAGGGTCTCGACCTCGTAAGAATGGGACTCGAGGAGCTTATGAACACCGAGAATATGCAGTTTGTAATTCTCGGCTCGGGCGACGAGGAGTACGAGCAGTTCTTCCGCGATATGCAGTGGAAGTATCCGGGCAGACTCTGCTTCTGCCACGGCTTTGTTCCCGAGCTCGCGCGTAAGATCTACTCGGGCGCCGACATCTTCCTTATGCCGTCCAAGATGGAGCCCTGCGGTCTCTCTCAGATGATCGCGCTTCGCTACGGTACTATCCCCGTAGTCCGCGAGACAGGCGGTCTCAAGGACTCCGTATTCGATTCCGCCGACGGCTACGGCAACGGCTTCACCTTTGCGAACTACTACACAGCCGACCTCCAGGGCGCTGTAAGAAGAGCTCTTTGGGGAATCCAGGACAACGAAGGCTGGCATAAGCTGATGTGGAGAGCGATGATGAGCGACAACAGCTGGGATCGCTCTGCTCAGGACTACATCAACGTCTACAACGACACCTTGAATTGGCTCTGATTCATTGAATAATTAATATTGAATAATGAATAATCAGGCGGAAGCGCTCGCGCTTCCGCCTGATTGATTTTGGATAATTCAGTAATCCCAGTCGGGAATGTATTTCTCGTCCGCGGAGCTGAGCTCCTGCACGAATCCGTCCAAGCCCGACTCGAATAAATAGTTTTTTACCTTATTATACTCCCTCGCTGTGATTTTTCTTTGCAGCTTGGGGTATTTTTTTATGTCTCCGTGAGGCGTGTACTGCCCCATAAGGCTCACGGGCGTGTCGGGGAACCTTTCTTTTATGATGTCGAGTACGCCTATGCTGTTCTTTGTGTGGTTCGGGAGCACAAGATGACGGATGATCGTGCCTTTTTTCATAATACCGTCCTCGTCTAGCTCCGCTTTTCCCGTCTGTCTGAGCATTTCTCCGATTGCCGCTATAGTTGTCTCGACATAATCCTTTGCCCGTGAGTACTCGAGCGCGAGCGCGTTGTCGCTGTATTTCAGGTCGGGCAGATAAATGTCAACATAACCCTCCAGCGCTTTCAGCGTTTCGACCTTCTCGTAGCCCGATGAATTGTACACGATCGGAATGTCGGGACGGTAGAGGTCGAGCGCTTCCGTTATACAATGAACGTAGGGCGTGGGTGAGACGAGGTTGATGTTATGAACGCCCTCGCTTTCGAGCCTTCTGAACTCCTCCGATAGCTGTTTTGAGTTTATTGTCCTGCCTCGGTTGAGCGCGCTGATTTCATAATTCTGGCAAAAAACGCACCTCAGCGTGCACCCCGAGAAAAATACCGCTCCGCTGCCGTTTTTTCCGCTTATAGGCGGCTCCTCCCACATATGGGGCGCGATTCTCGCGACCTTGGCGAGCGAGGGAAGTCCGCAAAAGCCCCTTCCGCCGTTTTCGTCTCTCTCGGCTCGGCAGTTTCTCGGGCATAGTCTGCAAATCATATGTATCACCGCCTAAATGATACCACAGACCCCCGAAAAAGTCCATCCTAAAACGTCGCGAAGTCCGACAGAAAGCTGTCGAGAATATCGTCGAAGTCCTCAAGCTCGACCTGACCGCGGTTGCACTCGTCCGCGAGACGCTTTACCGCCGAATAAATCGGAGAGATGTCCTCAATCAGCTTTTCTTTGATTATCAGTATTCCGTAGCCTTGGTTTTCGTGTTTCGGCTCTGTGACCCTGTACCTTGTCATATGAATCCCTCCAATGACTTATGTGAATATCTTTTACATTATAATACACCGTGTGAGCTAAAATGTCAATATATATCACAAAATATTTTAAAAAACCTTTAAAATTACGCGAAAATTTTGATTTTTCAATTGTTTTACGGTAAAAAAACGATTTTTTAAAAAAATCAATCATCATTATGCACAAAAATGAGAGCGAAATTTTGGTAGGGACGGAAACGCATAATTCTTTATCGGAATATTGACAAGGAGGTATTTTAGTATAATAATTTATAATAATGCAGTTATGCAGAATTTAGGAGTTGATATTTATGAAAATGCGTAGAATGCTCGCTTTAATGCTTACTATCGCGATTCTCGGTACAATGGCTGTGTTCAGCACAAGCGCCGCCGATTCGTCCAAGAGCTCAGCGGGCGCAGGTTATTTTAACCTTAACAAGTACTCCGATCAGGTCTATTCTGGCACTGACCTCGGCGCTACTTATTCCGCGGCTTCCACAACCTTCAAGGTTTGGTCTCCCGCCGCTACAAAGATTCAGGTCAAGCTGTACAAAACAGGTACAGACCGCGAAAACGGCGCGGGCGTTATCGGTGTTTACGACCTCAAAAAGGGTTCGAGCTCCGTTTGGTCCGCTACGGTTCCGGGCGACCACAAAAACCAGTACTACACCTACCTCGTAACAGCCAAGAACACCTCGGGCACCGTTGAGACAAACGAGACTCAGGATATCTACTCAAAGGCTGTCGGCGCAAACGGCGACCGTTCGATGGTAGTTGACCTCAAGAGCACCGACCCTGAGGACTGGAAAAACGATAAGCACGTTTTCTATGACAACATTTCAGAGAACAACGTCTGGGAGCTTCATGTCCGCGATTTCTCCGCCGACCCCGATTCGGGCGTAAGCAAGGAGAACCAGGGCAACTACCTCGCGTTCACAGAGGGCGGCACAACCTACAAAAAGCAGGGCTCCGTCGCTACATGTATCGACTACCTCGTCGAGAACAACGTAAACGCGGTTCAGCTTCTCCCGTTCGCTGATTACGATCAGGTTGACGAAATCAACGGCGACTCCGCCGAGGTTCGTAACTGGGGCTACAACCCGAAGAACTACAACGTTCCCGACGGCGTTTATTCCTCAAACGCTTACGACGGAAACGTTCGTATCAACGAAGTTAAGCAGATGATTCAGGCGCTCCACGACAGAGGCATCGCCGTAATCATGGACGTTGTTTATAACCATACAGCCGGCTACGAGGCTTCCTGCTTCACAAAGACCGTTCCCGGCTACTACTACAGAATGTTCAGCAACACCCAGTACTCGGGCGGTTCAGGTCAGGGTAACGAGCTCGCTACAGAGAACGGAATGGTAAGAAACTTCATCGTTCAGTCTCTCTACTACTGGGCTACAGAGTACCACATCGACGGCTTCCGCTTCGACCTTATGGGATGTATTGACTCCAATACTCTCCGTCAGGCTCGTACAAAGCTCAACTCCGTCAGCTCCAAGCTCCCCATGTACGGCGAGCCCTGGACAGGCGGCGACTCTGTTGTACAGGGCGGCGCAACCGCAAACAAGTCATCCCTCGCTAACGGTCTCGGCGTATTCTCCGAGGAGTTTGCCGACGCAGCGTTCGACACAAAGGGCAAGGGCGCAAGCTGGCTGAGCGGCACCGCTACAAAGGCGGCAACCGTAGTCAACGGTATCAAGGGTAATATCATTGACTCCGGCGATAAGACAAAGACTGTAAACTACATAGACAACCACGATAACTACACTATCTGGGACAGAATCACAGGCTGTAAGACAACAGGCACCGAGGACGGAAAGAAGTCCACTACCAACTACTCAAGCGTAAAGAGCAAGGTAGAAGGCACCGACGCGTCGCTTCTCGGACAGCTGAAGGTCGCGGGCGCAACCGTTATGACGTCTCAGGGCGTTAAGTTTATGAACTCAGGCGACGAGTTCGCCCGTACCAAGAAGGGTACAAGAAACTCTTACAACTCGAACGACGATGTAAATATGCTCCACTGGGATCGTGTAATCAAGTACAAGGATACTGTTGATTACTTCAAGGGTCTGCGTCAGATCAGCACAGTTTACACACCGTTCCACGACGACTCTTCAACATCAGCGGGCACAATCAGCGTTATCAAGTCTGATTCCTGCATCGCTTACACAATTTCCAACAACACAAAGAACAAGGCTAAGGAATGGGGCAAGGTTGCCGTAATCCTCAACGCCGGCTCAGGCGCGGCTTCCGTATCCGTACCCGGAAGCTGGACAATCGTCGCGAACGATAAGAAGGCGGGTCTTACATCACTCGGCACTTGCTCGGGAACATACTCCGCTCCCGCGCGTTCAGCCGCGATCCTCGTTGAGTCCTCGAGCTACAAGGACTTCTCCAAGGACTTCACCTACGGCACACTTACAACAAAGCACGTTGTAAACGGCACGCTCAAAAAGACAACAACAGCCAAGTACAGAATCGGCACAAAGTACCACGCTCTCAAGGACGCCGATATCCTTATCGATAACAACGTAACAGGCTCAGAGGGTACTGTTTCGGGTACATTCACAGGCGACACAACCGTTACCTACAATTATGAGTCAAACGGAAAGAAAATCGGTGTTCTGACCGTTGATTATGTTGACGCTAACAGCAAGAAGCTTGCTCCGAGTATGTCATACCGTCTTGAAAGAGGCGACAAGTACAGCATCCCCGTTTGCTCGGTTGAGGGCTATCAGCTCAACACTGACAAGTATCCTTCCGGCACAACAGGCACCTTTGCGGGTCAGGACGCTACCATCAAGTTTATCTACAAGCCTCTCGCTACTCAGACAACAATTATCCACTACTACCGTTCACAGTCCGCGTGGGCTTCGCAGGTATTCTGCTACGCTTACACAGACGACGGCGACGAGCCTCTCGGCGCGTGGACTTATTCCAAGTCAAGTAAGGCTCTTATGAAGGCTGATTCATCCAAGGGCAACGGCTGGTTCACAATCACAATTCCCGTAGCTTCCTGTAAGGTAATGTTCCACGGCGCCGCGGGTCAGACTCAGGAGCCCGGACAGAACGAGCCCGGATACGCGGTTGCGGGTGAGTGTACAATCCAGAATAAGGTTGTTACATACAACACCACTCTCGTTACCTCGTACATCGACATCGACACAGGTAAGAAGCTCAAGCCCGATTCATCAACAGCAGGCGCTAAGAAGAGCACAGACCAGTACACAACAAAGGGCGACGACAGCCTCGGCAAGCTCGTAGAGACTCCCGCGAACGCGGCAGGCTTCTACGCACCGGGTGTTATCAACGTTGTTTACCTCTACAGAAACGGCGAGGAGCCGACACTTCCGACAGAGGCTCCCACAGAGAAGCCGACCGAAAAGCCGACTGAGGGTCCGACAGACGGTCCCACCGACGGTCCTACAACTCCTCAGCCGACAACGGCTAAACCGACCGCCTCGGGCGACGGATATCTCTTCGGAGACGCCGACCTCAACGGTTCCGTAACAATCAAGGACGTTACATACATCCAGAAGTATCTCGCAAAGCTCGTTGAATTTACCGACGACAACTTTGTACGTTCTGAGATCGACGGCAACGGCGTAGTCAACATCAAGGACGCTACCCTCGTTCAGAAGTGGTGCGTAAAGCTTCCTGTTGAATATCCGATTGGCGAAATGGTAAAATAATTAATTGATATTGCGCGGGCAGCCTCAGACTGCCCGCGTTTTGTCGTTATGTTTGGAAAATTTTCAATCAAATGTTGACATTTCGGGTCGGACTTGATATAATGGTAAACGCTGAAGCTGAGGGCCATTAGCTCAGTTGGTTAGAGCTATCGGCTCATAACCGATCGGTCCGGGGTTCGAGTCCCTGATGGCCCACCAACAAAAAAGACACCCAAACGGCAATATCATTAAGATAAGCCAAAGGGTGCAAATCAAAAAAAGACACACTTGCGAAAGCAGGTGTGTTTTTTCGTAGAAAAGCAAAACGAAAAGACCAACGAAGAGTCAGTCTGAAAAAAGGTTATTGAAAAGCAGCAAA
>JAFNSO010000065.1 GCA_017384945.1 Ruminococcus sp.
ACCCACAGAATTGACACGGCTAATATTGAGGAAGCTATTCTCCGCACAATGGAGCACTTGAAGGGCGCTTACTCAATGGTAATCAGCTCTCCGAGCAAGCTTATCGGTCTGCGCGACCCTCACGGCTTTAAGCCGCTGTGCATCGGCAAGCTCAAAAACAGCTACATTATTTCCTCCGAGAGCTGCGCGATTGAGTCGATCGGCGGAACCTTTGTAAGAGACGTAGAGCCGGGGGAAATGATAGTAATTGACGATGACGGCTTTCATTCCTATATGTGCGAAAAGAAAAAGACAAAGTCGCTTTGCCTTTTCGAGTACGTATATGTCGCGCGTCCCGATTCCGTAATCGACGGGGTTCACGTTAACGTCGCTAGAAAAAAGGCGGGCGAGCTTCTTTACAAGGAAAATCCCGTTGAGGCGGATATCGTCTGCGGAGTTCCCGACTCGGGTCTCGACGCGGCTCAGGGCTACGCCGCCGCTTCGGGAATAACATACGCCACCGCTTTTTTGAAAAATAAATACATCGGCAGAACTCCCGAGGGCTTGGGTAACGACAAAAAAGAGAGGCTTCTCAATATGAGGCTCAACGTCCTCAAAAATGTCGTTAACGGAAAGCGCGTCGTGATCATTGACGACAGTATCGTCAGGGGAAATACCTCAGCTCACATCGTAAAGATTCTCCGTCAGGCGGGCGCGAAGGAAGTGCATATGAGAATCAGCGCTCCCGAGTTTGTTCATCCCTGCTATTTCGGGCTTGACTTGCCCGAGGCGGAGGATATGATAAGCAATAAATATTCTGTAAACGAATTAAAAGACTACATCGGCGCGGACAGTCTCGCGTTTTTAAGCATTGAGGGCTTGCACTCGATCGCCGAGGGCTGTAAAATCGGTCTTTGCGACGGCTGCTTTACGGGCGTTTATCACGCTGACAAGCCGAAGATGAAGTTCATAGACAGATTCGCGAAAAAAATCAACAAGATATAAATGGGGGAAAAGTATGAAAAGTTTCAGCGAAAGTTACAAGGAAGCGGGCGTTGACATTACCGCGGGCTACGAGTCGGTAGAGCTTATCAAAAAGCACGTCGCCAGAACAAAAATTCCGGGTGTTATTTCGGGAATCGGCGGCTTCGGCGGCTTGTTCGCTCCCGATTTCAGCGGAATGGAGGAGCCTGTTTTAATCAGCGGAACCGACGGAGTCGGAACTAAAATCAAGCTCGCTTTTCTGCTTGACAAGCATAACACAATCGGCATTGACGCTGTGGCCATGTGCGTAAACGACGTTATCTGCTGCGGAGCGAAGCCTCTGTTTTTCCTCGATTATATCGCGATCGGCAAGAATTACCCCGAAAAGGTCGCCTCGATCGTCGAGGGTATCGCCGAGGGCTGCGTTCAGTCCGAGTGCGCTCTCGTCGGCGGCGAGACCGCGGAGCACCCGGGTCTTATGCCTGTCGATGATTACGACGTAGCGGGCTTCTGCGTAGGCTTGGTTGATAAGCCGAAGATGATTGACGGTTCAAAGCTTTGCGAGGGAGACGTTCTTATCGGACTTCGCTCCTCGGGCGTTCACTCCAACGGCTTTTCACTTGTACGCAAGGTTTTCGAAATCGACGAGAACACAATAAACAACAAGTATGACGAGCTTTGCGCGCCGCTCGGCGAAGCTCTTCTCACCCCGACAAAGATATATGTAAAGCCGATCCTTGCGCTGCTTGACGAAGTCACGGTCAAGGGAATATCTCACATTACGGGCGGCGGCTTCTACGAGAACATTCCCCGTATGCTCAAAGACGGCTTGTCCGCTAAGATTATAAAGGAAAACATCCACGTTCTCCCGATTTTTGACGTTATTCAGCGCGTAGGCAATATTCCCGAGCACGATATGTTCAACACCTTCAATATGGGCGTCGGAATGGTCGTTGCCGTCGGCAAAAATGACGTTCAAAAAGCGCTTGACGTCCTTAAAGCAAACGGCGAGGACGCTGTTGTTCTCGGCGAGGTCATAAAGGGCGACGAAGGAGTTGTTTTCGCGTAATGAAAAACATCGTTGTTTTGGTTTCGGGCGGAGGAACAAATTTGCAGGCGTTGATTGACGCCGAGAAATCGGGCTTGATTAAAAACGGAAAAATCTCCTGCGTTGTTTCGAGCAAGCCCGACGCATACGCTCTGACAAGAGCCGCCGACAATGGCATCGAAACCGCCGTTATCAGACGTAAGGATTTTGAAAAATTTGACGATTATGACTCGGCGCTCACCGATTTGCTGATTGAAAAAAAGGCTGATTTGATTGTGCTCGCGGGCTTTCTTACAATCCTCGGTCATAGGGTAATATCTGCCTTTGAGAATAAAATAATCAACATTCATCCCGCGCTGATCCCCAGCTTTTGCGGCGAGGGCTTTTACGGCTTGAGAGTTCACGAGGAAGCGCTGAAAAAGGGCTAAAGCTCACAGGCGCGACCGCTCATTTTGTAAATGAGGAATGTGACGGCGGCCCGATTATTATTCAGAAGGCTGTCGAGGTCAAAAACGGCGACACCCCCGAGGTGTTGCAGAAACGAGTTATGCAAGAAGCGGAATGGAAGATACTGCCCAAGGCTGTGTCGCTGTTCTGTGAGGATAAAATAAAAGTTATTGATAATCACGCTGTTATCAGCGAATGAAAGGATGGTTAATATGAAACCCGTATCTTTAGAGAAAGAAATCTCCTCAACATCGTACCCCGGACGCGGAATAGTTCTCGGAAGAACCGCCGACGGCTCAAACGCCGTAATCGCGTACTTCATTATGGGAAGAAGCGAAAACAGCCGCAACCGCGTGTTTGTTGAGGACGGCGACGGAATCCGTACAAAGGCTTTCGATGAGAGCAAGGTCGAGGACCCGAGCCTCATCATCTACGCTCCCGTTCGTACCCTCGCGGAGAGCACCGTTGTTACAAACGGCGACCAGACGGATACGATCTGCGCTCTTATGTCCTGCGGTAAGACCTTTGAGCAGAGTCTAAGCGCGCGTGAGTTTGAGCCCGACGCTCCCAACTACACACCTCGAATCAGCGGTATCGTAAACTGCCGCACAGGAGCCGACGCCAGAGGCGAGAAGCTTTCCTACACTATGTCCATTCTTAAAAGCGCTAACGGCAACCCGAGATGCTGCCAGCGTTTCACATTCGATTACGCCCATCCGATCGCGGGCGAGGGTCACTTCCTTCATACATATATGGGAGACGGCAACCCGCTTCCGAGCTTTGAGGGCGAGCCCACTCTCGTGGAAATCGGCAACGACGATATCGACACCTTCGCAGAGAAGGTATGGAACGCTCTCGACGACGACAACAAGGTAAGTCTGTTTGTCCGTTACATCGACATCGCTACAAACAAAGCCACATCAAGAATTATCAATAAAAACAAATAATAAAAAAGGAGTAATCAAAATGAACGAACTCGCTTTAAAATACGGTTGTAATCCTAACCAGAAGCCTTCGAGAATCTTTATGAAGGACGGAGGGGAGCTTCCTGTTGAGGTTCTCAACGGCAAGCCCGGTTACATTAACTTCCTCGACGCCTTCAATTCATGGCAGCTCGTAAAGGAGCTCAAGGCGGCTACAGGTCTGCCCGCAGCCGCTTCCTTTAAGCACGTAAGCCCCGCGGGAGCCGCTGTCGCGACAGAGCTTTCCGATACTCTCAAAAAGATTTACTTTGTTGACGACCTCGAGCTTTCTCCGATCGCTTCCGCTTACGCCAAGGCGAGAGGCGCGGACAGAATGTCATCCTACGGCGACTGGGTAGCGCTTTCCGATACCTGTGACGCTCAGACAGCCACACTCCTCGCGCGTGAGGTCAGCGACGGTATCATCGCTCCCGATTACACGGACGAGGCTCTTGAAATCCTCAAGACAAAGCGCAAGGGCAACTACAACGTAGTAAAAATCGATCCCGATTACACTCCCGCCCCGATCGAGCACAAGGATGTTTTCGGAATCACCTTTGAGCAGGGCAGAAACGAGCTCAAAATCGACGAGGAAATGATTACAGCCAACATTCCCACAGCCAACAAGTTCTTCCCCGAGGAAGCAAAGCGCGACCTTCTTATCGCTCTTATCACTCTTAAATACACTCAGTCAAACTCCGTTTGCTACGCGAAGGACGGACAGGCTATCGGCGTAGGCGCGGGTCAGCAGTCGCGTGTTCACTGCACAAGACTCGCGGGCAACAAGGCTGATATCTGGTGGCTCAGACAGCACCCGAAGGTACTCGGACTCCAGTTTGTAGACAACATCCGCCGTCCCGACAGAGACAACACAATCGATGTTTACATCTCCGACGAGTACGAGGATGTTCTTCGCGAGGGTACATGGCAGAACCTCTTCAAGGTTAAGCCCGAGCCCCTTACAAACGAGGAGAAGAAGGAATGGCTCGCCAAAAACACAGGCGTCAGCCTCGGCTCCGACGCGTTCTTCCCGTTCGGCGACAATATTGAGAGAGCGAAGAAGTCAGGCGTTCAGTACGTCGCTCAGCCCGGCGGCTCGATCCGTGACGACAATGTTATCGAGACCTGCGACAAGTACAATATGACAATGGCGTTCACGGGAATCCGTCTCTTCCACCACTAATCAAAGGGGAAAACAATAATGAAAATTCTTATGATCGGCTCGGGCGGCCGTGAGCACGCGCTCATTAAAAAGCTGCTCGAATCGGATAAATGCGACAAAATCTACTGCGCCCCGGGCAACGGCGGTATCGCGAAGGACGCCGAGCTCGTTAACATCGGCGCTATGGATAAAGAGAATATGGTCAAATTCGCCAAGGAGAACAAGATCGACCTCGTCTTTGTAGCTCCCGATGACCCGCTCGCTGCGGGAATGGTCGACGCTATGGAGGAAGCGGGGATCCGCGCCTTCGGTCCGAACGCGAATGCCGCTGTTATTGAGGCGTCAAAGGTATTCTCAAAAAATCTTATGAAGAAATACAACATCCCCACAGCGAAGTATGAGGTTTTTGACGACCCCAAGAAGGCTGTGGAGTATGTTGAAAAGGAAAACACCGTTCCCGTAGTCGTCAAGGCTGACGGTCTCGCGCTCGGCAAGGGCGTTATTATCGCTCAGACAATCGAGGACGCTAAGGCGGCGATCAAGTCAATTATGGAGGACAAGCAGTTCGGCGACTCGGGCAACAATATCGTTATTGAGGAGTTCCTCACGGGTCCCGAGGTCAGCGTGCTCGCGTTTACCGACGGCAAGGTCGTCAAGCCCATGGTAAGCTCCAAGGACCACAAGAGAGCTTACGACAATGACGAGGGCCTCAATACGGGCGGTATGGGCACCGTAAGCCCGAACCCGTATTACACCGACGAAATCGCGAAGGAGTGCTACGACACAATCTTTGTGCCCACGATCAACGCGATGGCGAAGGAGGGCAGACCTTTCAAGGGATGTCTCTACTTCGGTCTTATGATTACTCCGAACGGTCCCAAGGTTATCGAGTACAACGCCCGCTTCGGCGACCCCGAGGCACAGGTTGTGCTTCCGAGACTAAAGACCGATTTGGTCGATATCTGCGAGGCTATCATTGACGAAAAACTTTCCGATATTGACATTGAGTGGTACGACGGCGCGACTGCCTGTGTTGTTATGGCAAGCGGCGGCTATCCTCTCGCTTACAAAAAGGGAATTGAAATCAAAGGCCTTGACGAAAAAGGCGGGGTAGACGGCGCAATCGTATACCACGCGGGAACCAAGCTTGAAGATGAAAAATTCCTCACAAACGGAGGAAGAGTCCTCGGAGTTACCGCGAAGGCGGACACCCTCGACGAAGCGCTTGAAAAGGCGTATGACGCTGTTTCAAAAATAAGCTTTGAGGGAGCTCACTTCCGCAAGGATATAGGCAGAACAAAATAAAAATGCAACAGGCGGTTTTTGATGAACCGCCTGTTTTTTTGTGCGAGCGCTTTTTAATGCTTACTCAACTCGCGTTTTTCAGTTGTAATCTCAGCTTGTCGGAGATCATCGCGATAAACTCGCTGTTTGTCGGCTTTCCTCTGCCTGTATGAATGGTGTATCCGAAGTATGAGTTAAGTACGTCGACGTCGCCTCTGTCCCAGGCGACCTCTATCGCGTGTCTGATTGCTCTTTCGACACGTGACGAGGTGGTTTCGTATCTTTTCGCGACACTCGGGTAGAGCTGTTTTGTAACGGCGTTGATTATGTCGGGCTTCTCGATCGACATAATAATCGAGTCTCTGAGGTAGTTGTAGCCCTTGATGTGAGCGGGCACTCCGATTTCGTGCAGGATTTCGGTCACTCTCAGCTCAATGTCGTTGTTGTCGTAGATTTTCGGGTTTGAGTAGGATTTGCCCTTGCTCACAAGAGAAATGATGTCCTCACAAATCGATTTGATATTGTATGGCTTCAAGGCGTAGTAGCTCGCTCCGTTGCTCATTATTTCTCTTTCAAGGGCAGGGCTGTTGAATGAGGCGGTGACAATCATAATGGGGGAGTCGAGCTCCTTTTCCTTGATAGAGCGCATTACGCCGAGTGAATCGAGTCTCGTCATAAACAAATCCATTATTACAACATCGGGCTTTTCGCCCGCGATTTTGAGCAAAAGCTCCTCGCCGTCTTTGTTGCAGAACTGGGGTCGTATGTTATAATAATCAAAAATACTAAGCTCTTCGGCTGAAAAACCGCTTTTCTCCTCCGTCAATAACAGTTTAATTCTGTCGTTCATTTTGATTCCTCCATAAGATTTAATTTTGCGAAATTATATTACCATAAAGCGGTAAATTTGGCAATAGTTTCCAATTAAAATTTTTAAAAAATTACAAATTAATTAAACCTAAATTACAGGATTTTAAATTATTAATCAATATATTGTATAAGTGTTAATATTTCGACACAATATATCGACGTTCTTCTCAGCTATGTAACCCTGCCGAATCGGCAGGGCGGAGAGCTCTTATAACATATTACCAATAAATACGCCGTAACCCTCTCTGCAATTTTCCAAAAACACGTGGGTCAGAGCTCCGATTATTTTGTTATTCTGAACAATCGGGCTTCCGCTCATTCCCTGAACGATTCCTCCCGTTTTATTCAAAAGCCTTTTGTCGGTGATTTTGACCGTAAAGTTTCTGTTGCTGTATTTTTGCGTGTTACATATTGATGTTATTTCAATTTCATATTCCTTCGGAGAGCTTCCGTCTGTTGTTGTGAACAGACTTGCCTTTCCGATTTTTACCTCGCTTTCATCAGCCGCAGGGTATTTTTTCTTGTTTGTTCTTTTGTTGAGATTTCCGTACACTCCCGTCGGGGTGTTTTCAAAAATCGTTCCTATCGTCTGATTTGTAAATATTCCGTTCAGACTTCCGATTCGGTTGTTTTCCGATTTTGTTACGCTGTTGATGTCCGCCGTGAGAATTTCTCCCGTGCTGTTTTTGATCAGCGCTCCTGTGTCGATGTCGCATATTCCGTGGCCGAGCGCGCCGTACACGCCGTTTTCCTCATCGTAAAAGCTGATTGTTCCGATTCCCGCGCAGCTGTCTCTGACCCACATTCCCGCGCGGTATTCGTTGCTGTTGTCCTTTTGAGCTTTAAGGCTTACGATTATCTCCTTGTTTTCTCTTGTGACCGAAAGCTTCATCGGCTTTCCCTTTGAAGCTTCGATTATTTCTTCCGTCTGTTCGTTGCTTGTTGTTTTTTGACCGTCAATGCTTTTTATAACGTCGTTGATTCTCAGTCCGCTTTCCCTTGCGGGGCAAACGTTTTTTCCTTTCGATTCAAAATCATCCAGTCGTGTAATCATTACTCCGTTGCAGTAAAGCTTCAAGCCGAAGGGTTCTCCTCCGATTGAAAGCTCCCTTGCCTTTGCGTAAGTCGGTATTATTCCGAAAGAAAAGCAAAGAATAACCGCAACGGCGGCAAAAATAAATTTTAATCTGACATTTTTTGCCATTTTTTCACCTCCTTTCAATTAACACTATTATTTTTTGAAAATATGGTGTATAATAGTATGGAAAAACCGCTGTGAATTCTTTTTATTGTTAAGAATACGGCGAGGAATCGAAAAATTTTTGTTTTTTGTATTAATTTTTCAGTTGTGCTAAAAAGAGGCTTTTATGTTATCGGAAAAAATTATGAATCTGTCTCTCAGCGACGCCGACGTTGAAGAACGTGTCGCGAAGGGACTTTCAAACAAATCGACGGATTCAAAATCAAAATCAATTAAAAAAATTGTTTTTGAGAATATTGTCACCTTGTTCAATATCCTTAACCTGTTTTTGATGACCCTGCTGTTGCTTGTCGGGTCGTTCAAAAATATGCTGTTTATGGGCGTTGTTGTCTGCAACACAATAATCGGTATCGTTCAGGAAATACGCTCAAAAAAGGCGGTTGACAGGCTTTCGATTGTTGTTACGAGCGATATCGGCGTTGTGAGAAACAAGGAGTATAAGGAGATTTCCGCCGAGGAGATTGTTGTTGACGATATAATCGTTCTCGACGCGGGAGTACAGATCCCCTGCGACTGCGAGGTCGCGGAGGGCTTCTGCTACGCGAATGAGAGCTTGCTGACGGGAGAAAGCGACCAGATTGAAAAGAACGTCGGAGATACCCTGTTTTCGGGAAGCTATGTATCCTCGGGAAAGGTTTTCGCGAGGGTAATACATACGGGCAAGGAAAACTATTCCTCAAAAATCGAAACCGAGGCAGCTTATTCAAAAAAGATAAATTCCGAGATTATGAACACGCTCAACAAGGTGATAACCTTCTGCTCAATCGCGATTTTCCCGATGGGTATAGCAATGTTTATCAATCAGTATTTCTTCAACCATGAGACGATGTACAACTCGGTCGTGAGTATTGTCGCGGCGCTTATCGGGATGATTCCCGAGGGTCTGATTCTTCTTACAAGTACGGTGCTCGCCGTCGCCGTTATCAGGCTTTCCCGAAAAAAGGTGCTTGTACAGCAGCTTTTTTGTATCGAGACTCTCGCCAGAGTTGACGTGCTCTGTCTTGATAAGACCGGAACGATTACGACAGGCGAACTCGAGGTGGTCGATATAGAATCGCTTGAGAATGACTCTGAAATAGATGTTATTCTAAAATCCCTCGCTAAATGCTCGCTCGATAAAAATTCCACGATTAGGGCTATAGATTCTTACTTAAAATGCAGATATATAAAAGAAAAGGAAGTAATTCCTTTTTCCTCCGAGAAAAAGTGGTCGGGCGCGACGCTTTGCGACGGCAAAACCTACGTGCTCGGAGCGGCGGAGATGATATTTGATAATTCTCATAAGGAATTATTTGAAGAAATCGACAAGATTGACGACAATCTCAGAGTTGTCACCCTCGCCGAGAGCGACTCACCCTTTAAGGACAAGGAAAGCCTTCCCGAAGGGCTCAGACCTCTCGCACTTATTATAATACGCGACAAAATCCGCGATAACGCGTCAAAAACAATCGAGTATTTTAAGAAACAGGGAGTTACACTCAAGGTGATTTCGGGCGATAACAATAAGACCGTCGAGAGGATCGCCGATACGGTAGGCGTTCCGAACGCGTATAAGTCGGTTGACGCGACTACCCTTGTGTCCGACGAGGAGGTTGAGCACGCGGTCGAGGAATACGCTGTTTTCGGAAGGGTCACTCCTCAGCAGAAGAAAAGGTTTGTGGAGAAGCTCAAGGCTCACGGTCACACCGTCGCCATGACTGGTGACGGCGTCAACGATATACTTGCGCTCAAGGAAGCGGATTGCAGCGTCGCGATGGCTTCAGGCTCCGACGCCGCTAAAAACACGGCTCAGCTCGTGCTTGCGGATAACGATTTCGCTCATATGCCCGAGGTAGTTGCCGAGGGCAGACGCTCGATCAACAACATCCAGCGAAGCGCTTCATTGTTTATCGTAAAGACAATTTATTCGTTTATACTTGCTTTTGTTTTCGTTTTTGTAAATGTAAATTACCCGTTCCAGCCGCTGCAAATTTCGCTGACAAGCGCCTTTACGATCGGAATACCCTCGTTTGTGCTTGCCTTACAGCCGAACCATAACAGGATTCAGGGTAAGTTTATGAAGAACGTAATCCTGAGAGCTTGGCCGGGTTCGATTATGGTTGTTTTGAATATAATCATTCTTATAATTTTCAGCGGACGTCTCACATATACGGAGTTTTCAACCTTATCCGTGATTCTGACCTCGCTGATCGGCGTTAATCTTGTAATAAGACTATCAATTCCGATCAACGCGCTCAGAGCCGCTTTGATTATCTTTATAATCGCGGGACTTTCGGTCGGAATACTGTGCTTTACGGAATTGTTCAACTTTGTGATCCTCAGCGGCTTTTCACTCAGGCTTCTTCTGATCCTTTCGGCAAGCTCTGTTGTTGTGTACAATGTTATATATTCAATCAGTGATAAATTACTAAAAAAGGCGTGATAATATGACCTTTAGGTTTGATGAAAGAGCAAAGCAAAGGCTTTTCTCGGATTTTAATAAAAAATACCTGTCAAGCGGTCTCAGAATCAGCGGAGACCTTCAAAATGACAAGCTGACGCTCTACCTTATTGATGACTACGGAAAGCATTCCGCTTTTATGAACGAATATTTTTACGGAAAAACAGCGGGAAACAGGGTTAGCGGTAATTTCAGGGTGAGCAACTACGCTTTGATTCTGTTGATTGTGCTTTTTGCTTTTGTCGTTGAGTCGGTGATTTCGGCGTTTATTTTCGGAAAAATCGAGGGAATAGCCGTTCCCTTTGTTATTGGAGCAGCCGAGGTTTTATACTTCTTCTGGCTGAGACGCAATTCTAAGGCTCACAACCGGCTTATCGCGAATTATCTTGAGAGACTGTGTGACGGTGATGAAATTGAATCTGCCGAATAATGTTGAAAATATAATAAAAACCCTCGAAAAAAACGGCTTTGAGGCTTACGCGGTTGGAGGCTGTGTCAGGGATACGCTGCTCGGCTTGGAGCCGAAGGACTGGGATATAACCACACAGGCGCGCCCCGGGGAGATCAAAGCTGTGTTTTCCGACTGTCGGCTTATTGACGTCGGCGAGGCTCACGGGACAATCGGCGTTCTGATCGACGACGAGGTGTATGAGATCACCACCTACAGAATCGACGGGGATTATTCCGACAACAGACACCCCGAGAGCGTCGAGTTCGCTTCATCTCTGGAGGACGATTTGTCGCGGCGTGATTTTACAATCAACGCGATGGCGTATAACCCCGAGTCGGGGATCGTCGACCCGTTCAACGGACAAGCCGATTTGAAGTACAAGGCGCTGCGCTGCGTCGGCGAGCCCGACAAAAGGTTCAACGAGGACGCGCTCAGAATCCTCAGAGGACTGAGGTTCGCCTCCGTGTATAACTTCGGGATAGAGCAGAAAACCGCCGCTTCCATTATCAGAAACAGGCTTTTGCTCAATAATATTTCCGAGGAAAGGATCGCCTGCGAGTTTAATAAGCTGCTTTGCGGCGTGAATGTAAAATACATACTGAGCCGTTACAAGGATGTTTTCGCGGTTTTCTTTCCCGAAATTGTCTCAACCTTTGACTTTTCTCAGAACAACCCTCATCATAATAAAACCGTCTGGCGTCATATTACCGCTTCCGTAGCAAATATTGAGCCCGACGAGCTGTTGAGACTTGTGATGTTTCTGCACGATATCGGAAAGCCGTTGGCGCTCAGAACGGACAGTAAGGGGATCGATCACTTCAAGGGTCACAACCACTTCGGGGCTGTTCTCGCGAAAAACGCGCTTGAAAGGCTTAAATATCCCCGAAAAACGATTGACGATGTCTGCACTCTGATTGAGTATCATGACGTTAGATTCGATGGGGATAAGCGTAAGATAAAGCACGTGTTAAAGGTTATCGGAGAAAAGAATTTTGAAAGACTGCTCAAAATCCAGCTTGCCGATATGCTCGCTCAGTCGACTTATATGAGGGAAATCAAGCTTCATAATCACAAGCTCGCCGAAAACGCTTTCAGGGAAATCATAGAAAACAACGAGTGTTACAGCCTCAAATCCCTCGCGATCAACGGCTCGGATATTATTCATCTCGGGATAACCGACGGAAAAATGATTGGCTTTATCCTCGAGGATATTCTGGACTCGGTAATAAATGAAACTCTGGAAAATGACAAGGTGCTGCTCAAAAAGCGCGCTCTGGAGATTTACGCCGATAATTAAAAACAAGCTGTCTCAGCGGCAATATCATTTAGTTAAGAAACAAGACACTCACGAAAGTGGGTGCCTTGTTTTTTTTGAAACAATTTTAAGAAATTTTTAATAAAAGGCTTGACAAAACAGCAAAAGTGTGCGGCGAA